>JAFGHK010000045.1 GCA_016930185.1 Dehalococcoidales bacterium
CCGAGACCTTAAAACAGGGCAACGAAGCCATAGGCAGTCGTGTTAGAGCCAAGGTAGTCAAGAATAAAGTAGCCCCGCCGTTCCGCAATGCCGAGTTCGACATTATGTTCGATCACGGCATCAGCCAGCAGGGCAATATCCTCGATGTTGGTATCGAGATGGGCATAGTTACTAAAGCCGGCGCCTTTTTCTCTTACGGAGACATCCGTCTCGGGCAGGGTAGGGAGAGTGCCAAAGGGTATCTCAAAGATAACCCGGACCTTGCCAATGAAATCGAAGAGAAAATAAGAGCTTCAGCCGGCCCTGTCCATCTGGTAGCATCAGCAGAAGAACAAAACTAACCTGCAGTAGAAACAACCGGAATATATTCGAAAAAGGCTGGAGCAAAGGCTTCAGCCTTTTGTGTTTATTTGGGACTAAACCGAATGAGTGAAATAACCGGAATTAAAAAGGTAAAGGGCCGTGAAAAGCGGGTCAGGGTTTACCTGGACGGGAAACCGGCGCTGGGACTGCTCGCCGAGACCGCCTTACAGGAAGGCCTCAGGGTCGGTCAGGAAATAACTAAAAGTCAGTTGGATAATATTGCAAACCAGGACCGCTACCGGCGCTGCATGAACGCTGCCATCAGGTTCCTCGGCTACCGTCCGCGCAGCGAGTCGGAGGTAAGACAGCGCCTGCACAAGCACGGCTTCGATGGTGAATGCCTGGAGAAATCGCTCGCCAGGCTCAAGGAGCAGGGGCTGGTGGACGATATAGCCTTCGCCCGGTTCTGGAAAGACAACCGTGAAGCATTCAGTCCGCGCAGTAAGCGTCTGACCACAATAGAACTCAGGCGCAAGGGACTTAACAACGATGTCATCGAACAGATAATCGGCGAAATCGATGAAAAAGACAGCGCCTACCGGGCGGCTCTGAAAAAAGCACCCCGCCTGGCAAATTACGAATACCAGGACTTCCGCCGTCGATTGGGTGATTACCTGGGGCGGCGGGGCTTTAACTATGGAATCATAAAGGAAACAACGGAAAGAATATGGAAAGAGTATAAGGAGGACAAAGAAAAAACCGGAATTAGATCAACTTAACATCCACTATAAGCAGAAAAAGATAAAAAGCTAAACCACAAGGAGGTGCATTTTGGATGCAATTACTTATATTGCTTTAGTATTCAGTTTTTTAATAGGACTAATCTTAGGCATACTGGGATTCTTCCTGATTCGCCGCGTCATTTTCAATCGCCAGATACGCATCGCGGAGAGGAAAGCCGTGAAAATGGTCTCGGAGGCAAGGAACGAAGCCAAGAATGTCCTTCAGGACGCCCAGAACGAGGCCAAGCGCGTTAAAACGGCCGCCGATAACGACGTCCGCGAACGGCGCTCCGAGGTGCAAAAACAGGAAAACAGAGTGAACCAGAAATCGGAAGCTATCGACCGTAAAACAGAAAATATCGAGCAGCGTGAGCGCAGCCTGATTAACCGGGAAAAGGAGCTTGAAGAAACAAGCAGTCAGATAACCGAACTTAAAGATAAGGAACTCAAGCAGCTGGAGCTTATCTCCAAGATGTCCAGCGATGAAGCCAAGCAGATACTGCTCGACGCCATGGAGGTCGAGATGGAGGCCGAATCATCGAGACGTCTGCGCCAATGGGAAAACGAGCTCAAGGAACAGTCCGCCGAGAAGGCCCAGGAAATATTATCCGTTGCCATACAGCGCAGCGCCTCGGAAATCGTGGCGGAAACAACGGTATCGACCGTGCCGCTGCCTAACGACGAAATGAAAGGCAGGCTCATCGGCAGGGAAGGACGCAATATCAGGGCGCTGGAACAGGCCACCGGCGTCGACCTTATCATCGACGACACGCCGGAGGCTGTCACCATTTCCAGTTTCGACCCCGTCCGCCGCGAAATAGCCAGGGTCGCTCTGAATCGCCTTATCCAAGACGGGCGTATCCATCCGGCGCGCATCGAGGAAATGGCGAATAAAGCTAAAAGTGATATCGACGAGGAAATAAAGAAGGCCGGCGAGCAGGCGGCCCTGGAATTAGGCGTCCAGCTCCACCCCGAGCTCATCAAGCTGCTGGGACGACTCAAATACCGCACCAGCTACGGCCAGAACGCCCTGGAGCACAGCGTTGAGGTCGCCTACTTGGCCGGGATGATTGCCTCCGAGCTGGGGGCCGACGTCAATACCGCCAAGAAGGTCGGCCTCCTGCACGATATCGGCAAGGCCGTTGACCGCGAGGTGGAAGGCACCCATGCCGCTATCGGCGCCGACCTCGTCAAGCAGTGGGAAAAATCGTCGGAGGTACTGAAAGGTGTCGCCGAGCACCACCTGGAGACCAGCGACACCAGCGTCTGGGGCTACATCGCCTCCGCCGCCGACGCCATCAGCAGCGCCAGGCCCGGCGCCCGCCGCGAGTCTCTGGAAGGCTACCTCAAGCGTCTTAAGGCCCTGGAGGATATTGCCGACAGCTTCAAGGGAGTAGAAAAATCCTACGCTATCCAGGCGGGCCGCGAGGTGCGCATCCTGGTCAAACCGGAAACCATCGACGATTTGGGTGCCATGAGACTGGCGCGTGACATCGTAAAAAAGATAGAGGAGACTCTGGACTACCCGGGCCAGATTAAGGTCACCGTGCTGCGGGAGACCAGAGCGGTGGACTACGCTAAATAAAAGATGAATATATTAACCATCGGAGACATCGTCGGCCGGCCGGGAAGGCAGGTCATCAATATGCACCTGCGCGACCTGCGCCGGCAGCATAAGATAGAGCTCGTCATCGGCAACGCGGAGAACGCCGCCGGGGGCTTCGGGCTGACGCTCAATACCGCCAATGAACTGATGGGGGACGGCGTCGATATACTTACCTCCGGCAACCATATCTTCGCCCAAAAGGAAATTATCCCCTACCTGGACAGCGAGATGCCCATTCTCCGGCCGCTTAACTATCCCAAAGGGGTGCCGGGGCGGGGCTACCTGGTATCCGGCAAGACGCTGATAGTAAACCTGATGGGCAGGGTATTCATGAACAACCTGGACTGCCCTTTCCGTACGATGGACAGGCTGCTGGATGAACTTGAGAATAAGCCAAAGATTATCGTCGTCGATTTTCACGCCGAGGCAACCTCGGAGAAGGTTGCCATGGGGCGCTACCTGGACGGGCGGGTCAGCGCCGTTCTCGGTACGCACACGCACGTAGGCACCATCGATACGCAGATACTGCCGGGCGGCACCGCTTACGTCACCGACATCGGTATGACGGGGCCGACGGACTCCGTTATCGGCGACGACGTCGACTCGGTAATCCAGCGCTTCCTGACGCAAATGCCCCACCACCTCTCCGTGGGCAAGGGCGAGCCGGTGCTTAACGCCGTCCTCGTCGAAGTAGATGAAACCAGCGGCAAAGCCATATCCATCAAGCGCATCCAGAAGGAGATGGAGTAGCCGTGAGCCTGGTGGACCTCCATATCCATACCACCGCCTCCGACGGTAAATACAGTCCGGACGTTATCGTCGCCAGAGCGGCGGAAACAGGTCTAAAGTATATCTCCATCACCGACCACGACACCATCGACGGTATCACACCGGCTATAAAAGCCGCTAAATCATACCCCGGACTGACCTTGATTCCCGGCGTGGAAATCAGCACCGACCTCGCTGACGGCGAGGCCCATATCCTGGGCTACTTCATCGATTACGCCAGCCCCGATTTTCAAAAAGAGCTGGAGAAATTCCGCGATTCCCGGCTGGGCAGGGGGCAGCGTATGGTTGCTAAACTTAACGAACTGGGTATTAAAATCGACTGGTCGCGGGTGCAGGCAATCGCCGGCGACGGGGCCATCGGGCGGCCCCACGTGGCGCAGGCGATGCTGGAAAAAGGCTACGTCAAGACCTTCGAGGAGGCCTTTGATAAATACATCGGCCACGGCGGGCCCGCCTACGTAGAGCGGGAAAAAATGACGCCGCAGGAAGCGGTAGCGCTGATAATAAGCGCCGGAGGCATCCCCGTGCTGGCGCACCCCTTCACCGTCAAAGACTCGGAGGCGATGGCCGCCGCCCTTAAAGAGGCGGGGCTTATCGGCATAGAAGCCTATTACAAGGACAATACCCCCGAGCAGACCGCCGCCACGCTGGAACTGGCGGAGAAATACAGCCTGATTGCCACCGGCGGCACCGACTATCACGGCATCGACGAAAGCAAAGAGGTGATGATAGGCGGGGTAGAGGTGCCACTGGAAGCGGCGGAACGGCTGATTGCCATGGCGGGGAAACGTGTTAAATAACCAGCAAAAATATATAGAATTATTTCAAACGTCACAATGTTCGTGGTGCAGGAAGTTCTACACAAACGAGCCGTTTTTATGTCCTTATAAAACACTCCAATCCAGTTGCCCTACTTTTGAAAGATTAATTGAAATCCCGGGATGGTATTCGCGGGAAAATGAAATTGAAAAATACAAGCAAAGAATTATTGATATGATGCAACATGTTGAAGAAAAGGAGATAATGGCCAGATGTCGCGTAAAAAATTGCGGCGCGCTAAACCCAAATCCGCAAAAGCCTACCTGTTGGAAATGGGAAAAACATTATTTAACCTGCCCTGAACATCCAGATTTGATATTAAGATATAATATCAAAGAAGACTTTTGGAAATGCCCCTTGGTATCACACCCAAAGAAATATCACGAAATACATGAAAAAATTGAACCAACGCCAACAGATATCCCTTGCCCGAAGTGCTCTAAAAAACAAGGGAAAATATGTCTGTATTATGACACAGAATCATTATTGCTAAAATGCAATGAATGTGGTCGTGTTTTTACATATGTAAAAGGAAAATTAAAAGCGGTAAAATATAAAAAGTAAAAATAACGCTTAGTATTATTAAAGGAGTCCGATGGATATCTGGATAAAGTTCATTGTTCTAGTAATCGCCTCTTATACCGTCGGCTCCGTACCCCTGTCTTATTTCGTCGCCAGGGCGCGCGGCGTGGACCTGCGTAAACAGGGTACGCAGCAGGTGGGGGGAGGCAATCTCTGGCGGACGGTATCCCGCAAGCTGGGACTGCTCGTCGGCATCTTCGATTTCATCAAGGGCGCGGTGATGGTTGTCATTGTCCGGCAACTGGGGCTGGACGCCGGTCTGCAGTTGGGGGTGGGCCTGGCGGCCATCGCCGGTCACAATTGGCCTGCTTTCCTGCGATTCCACGGGGGGCGGGGGGTAGCCACCACCCTGGGCATCATCATCATACTACCCTGGATTAACCGGGCGGAAATCACCACCTGGCCCCTGGTGACCTTCTTCAGCGTTGCCGTGGCCCTGCTTATCCTCTTCCGCCGCACGCCGGTACCGATACTCGCCGGCCTTATCATGCTGCCGGTGATGAGCGCTATCAATCAGGAGCCCCTCTCCGTTATCCTGGGATATGCAGCGATGCTGCTGATAATCATTGCCAAGAGGCTGATAGCCCAGCCTTCGAAGGAGAAACGGAAAATAAGCATCGGGCGTCTATTATTGAACCGCCTGCTCTTCGACCGTGACGTGCGCTACCGGGTGGACTGGGTAAACCGCAAGCGTATAGATAAACAGGAATAAAGGCATGGCAGACCAGCAGACAATGAAATGCGCGGAACACCCGGATGTCGAGACCACCCTCAAGTGCAGCAAGTGCGGCAAGCCTATTTGCCCTAAATGTATGGTGCAGACGCCGGTGGGCGCCAGGTGCCGCGACTGCGCTAAAATATCCGTCCCGCCCACCTACCGCGTTTCCGCCATGTTCTACCTGCGGGCGGTCGGGGCGGCGCTGGCTGCGGCCGTTATCATCGGCTTAATATGGGGCTTTGTTTCCAACTATTTACCGTATATTTTCCTCAACCTGCTGCTGGCCGCCGGCTTCGGCTATGCCATCGGCGAGGTGACCGGACTGGCCGTCAACCGCAAGCGGGGCGTGTGGCTGGCAGTTATCGGGGGCGTCGCCGTCGCCGTTAGCTATGCCGTCAGGATTTTCAGCTTCGGCGAGATACCGTCCGCAGGCCTGGACCTTGCTATCGATATTGCCGGGCTTTTTCTCGGCATTTACCTGGCGGTCAACCGGCTCTATTGAAAAGCAGGCTGTTTCGTGCGTGTCCCCACCCTGCGCCACCATCGTGAAAAACTTGATAATTTCACTGTTTGATAGTATAGTTTAACAGATGCCTTCACTCGTGATGGAAGATAAAACATTGACGATAGAGTCCGCTGCTTCCCGGGTTCTGCATGAAATCAGCCGCTTTCTGGCGGAAAAAGAAATCCCCGCTTTCATCGTCGGGGGTTTCGTGCGCGATACGCTACTGGGTCGTGATACCGACGATATCGATATCGCAGTTGATGCCGACGCCCTGGAAATAGCTTCACAGGTAGCCGCGACTCTGAACGGCAGTTTCGTGCCCCTCGATGATGTCAACCTGACCGGCAGGGTAATACTGCCGGACGAAAAAATACAGGTCGATTTTACCTCCTTCAGGGGCGATATCCGGGAGGACCTCGCCCGGCGCGATTTCATCATCGACGCCATGGCTATCGAGCTTAAAGAAGGTGTTGCCCTCGATATAAAAAGCATTATCGACCCCTTTGACGGGCAGGCCGACCTGCAACACCGCACCGTACGCGCCGTCAACGATAACGTCTTCCGCGATGACGCCGTCCGTCTGCTGCGGGCGGTGCGTCTTGCCGCGGAACTGGATTTTACTATTGATAATACCACGGAAAAACTGATTTCCCGCGATAACTCACTTATCGGCGGGGTGGCGGGCGAGCGAGTGAGGGAAGAGCTAATGAGACTGCTGGCGCTGCCCGGCGCCGGAACGCGTCTTTTCTATCTGGATAAAATCGGCCTGCTGACCGCTCTGTTCCCGGAACTGGCAGCTTCTAAAGGCGTGGAACAGCCCAAGGAGCATGCTTGGGACGTCTTCGACCATTCGCTGCAAACAGTAGCCGCGCTGGAATTTGTCTTGAGAGAGTCGCCCTGGGAATACGCCGATGAAAAAGTCCTCGCACCTGTGCCCTGGTCGGAGAGGTTGAGCAATCACTTCGACCGGAAAATAAGCACCGGCAGCACGGGAAGGTCTTTACTCAAGCTGGCGGCGCTTTTACATGATATAGCCAAGCCGGAGACCAAAGCTATCGAGGATGGCAGGACGCGTTTCCTGGGCCACGCCGATATCGGCGCCGCAACATCGGCCGCCATCCTGGAAAGGCTGCGTTTCAGCAGACGGGAAAACCAGCACGTAGCTCTCCTCGTGAAGTACCACCTCCGCCCCACCCAGATGAACCAGGAGGGCATGCCAACCGACCGAGCTATCTACCGCTATTTCCGCGATACCGGCGAGGCGGGCATCGACCTGATTTATCTCTGCCTGTCCGACCACCTGGCGGCACGGGGGTCAGCACTGGATTTGGACGAGTGGCGGGGGCACTGCCGCATGACGGAATACGTGCTGGACAAGCATTTTACCGTAACGGACACAGTCGCGCCGCCGAAAATCATCGACGGTCGTGATATTATGAGCATCTTTTATTTAGAGCCCGGCCCCAAAGTGGGCAGGCTGCTGAAGGAACTAAAGGAAGCCCAGGCCGCCGGCGAAATTACCACGCGGGAAGAGGCCGTGACTTACCTGAAGCGTCTCCTTTCTGAAATGAAGTAAAATGTATAAAGTAAATCCGCCCGGAGAAAGAAATGATTAAGTCAAACAACATCATACTGTTAATCATCATCGCAATCTTTGCCGTTACGGTTTGGGTGTTGTTTCCCGTCGATTCAACCCGGCTGGGGCGGGAGGGCTTGAGACTCGGCCTCGACCTTGTGGGCGGAGTGCATCTGGTCTATCAGGCCGATTTTTCACAGAACACGACCGCCGAGCAGCAGGCGGCCATCGACCGGACGATACTTACCATCGAAAATCGTATCGACCGTTTCGGCGTAACCGAGCCCGTGATTCAGCAGCTGGGCGCCGACCGCATTATGATTCAGCTTCCCGGGTTTACGGATATAAATGCCGCTAAAGGCCTGGTGGAGCAGACCGGCTACCTCGAATTCCGGCAGGTTGAAAGAAAACCCGGCGGCACGCTGGTCTATCTTAACGATTACCTGACGGTCAATATGACCGGTTTCTACCAGCCGCAGGAGACCATCAGCCGGCTCTTCGTCAACATGGACGCCCAGAGCGAAGCATACGGCAGTTTCCTGGCCTACCTGACGGCGGATGAGAACGGCCTTATTTTCACCGATATAGAAGGTAATGTTATCGATAAAGAGACCTTGACCGACTACGGCACCGCGGCTTCATGGGTCCCGTCCCGGGGTGATGACGGCACGCCGCTTACCGGCGCTTTACTGGATGACGCCCAAACCGTTATCAACAAGAATACCAACAGGCCGGAGGTTGATATAAGCTGGAACAGCGAGGGGGCCGTCATCTTTGACCAGATTGCCGCGGTACTCCATAATCCGGACCCCGATAATATACCGTACTCACTTGAATATGTCCTGGGAATTTTCCTGGACAACAACCTGCTTTCCGCGCCGCAGATGACAGCCGCAAAATACGAGGGCAGAGGCCAGATTTCCGGCAGCTTTACTCTCGACGAGGCAAGGCAGCTGACTAACCTCCTGAAATCCGGCTCGCTGCCCATGCCCCTGGTAAAACCACCGGAATACGAAGAAAAAGTATCGGCAACCCTCGGCGCCGAGTTCATCGACATGAGCTGGAAAGCCGGCCTGGTGGGCCTGGCGCTGGTGATGCTGTTCATGATTGCCTATTACCGCCTGCCCGGCCTTTTAGCCAGCCTGGCGCTTATTTTCTACGCCACTCTAACGCTGACAGTCTGCAAGCTCTGGCCGATTACCTTGAGTCTGGGCAGCATCGGGGGGATTATTGTATCCCTTGGCATCGCGGTGGACGCCAACGTGCTTATTTTTGAGAGAATGAAGGAGGAATTCCGCGCCGGGCGCACGCTTGGGGCGGCCGTCGAAGCCGGCTTCCACCGGGCATGGTCGGCTATCTGGGACAGCAACATGACCACCTTCATCGCCTGCATTATCCTGTACTGGCTGGGCAACACGGCGGTGCATAACGCCGCAGTTATAGGCTTTGCCGTGACATTATTCGTCGGCGCGCTGGTAAGCATCTTCACGGCGGTATTGGTCACCCGCACGCTCCTGCGCGCACTGGTAGGCACCGGCCTATCGAACAAGACATGGCTATTTACTGTTTCCGGAGGCAAGAAATAATGCTGGATATAATCGGAAAAAGGTTCTGGTTTTTCTTAATATCGGGAGTGCTCATCGCTATCGCCATTGTTTCGCTGATAGCTTTCGGACTCAAACCGAGTATCGAGTTCAGCAGCGGTTCGTTACAGATGTTCAGGTTCGAAGCACCGGTGGAATATGATGCTTTCATACAGGAAATGCACAACCTGGGCTATGAAGATGCCATTATCCAGCGGACGGAGACAGGCCAATTCCTGGTACGCACGCACAAATTGACGGACACGGAGAAAAAGCAGATAGAGTCCTCGTTGACGGCGACTTTCGGAGAACACGAGATACTGCTTTCCAACGACGTATCGGAGCAGGTAGCCGCGGAAACCACACGTAACGCCGCTATCGCCGTGGCCGTGGCGATGGTGGGAATGCTGCTTTACGTCACCTATGCCTTCCGCAAGATGCCCAGGCCGTTCCGCTGGGGCACCTGCTTCGTCATCGCCCTGCTGCACGATATCTTTGTAACGGTAGGTCTTTTCTCGCTGCTGGGCCGCATCTTCGGCTGGGAGCTTGACCTGATGTTTATTACCGGCATTCTTGCTATCGTCGGCGTGAGTCTGGATAACACCATCGTCGTCTTTGACCGTATGCGCGAGAACCAGAGAAACGGCGTGAGTCCGGACTTCGAGATAGTGGTCAACCGCAGCCAGATAGAAACGCTGGGGCGTTCGCTTAACACCAGCATCACCCTGCTGATTACCTGCCTGGCACTGCTGCTGTTCGTAGGCAGCACCATCGAGAATTTCATCATCGTCCTAATGATAGGCGTCATCGCCGGCGCCTTCGATTCCGTTTTCGTAGCGCCGGGTCTGCTGGTGGTTTGGGACAAGAACGAATGGGGCAGGTTCCTCGGGCGCAAGAAATCCCCCGCGGTGAAAGCCTGAAAGCAGGTAAAAGATGTTCACCGGTAAAAGCGGTGCCGTCAGACTTTCCGCCCTCGTCGTTATCAGTCTGATTATTCTCAAAACGGTTATCGGTATTCTTACCGGCAGCTTGAGTATTGTTGCCCAGGCAGTCGATAGCTTTTTAGATCTGTTCGCCGTAGGTGTTACCTTCCTGGCAGTGCACATCGCCGCCAAACCCGCTGATGCGGAGCACCCTTTCGGGCACGGCAAAGCGGAAAATATCGCCGCTATCATCCAGGCAATACTGATATTTGTTGCGGGCGGCACGATTATTTATTCGGCCGTTACCCGCGCCAGTATAGACGAACCGCTTGAATTTACCGAGGCCGGAATTGCCGTGATGGTGGTATCTATTATCGCCAGCATCCTGCTTTCCCGCCACCTGCGCAGGGTCGCCCGGCAGGAAGACTCGATGGCACTGGAAGCCAACGCCAATAATATTGCCGTGGATGTTTACTCCGCCGCGGTGGTGCTCGTGGGACTGGTTATCGTACGCATCACCGGCCTGGACATCATCGACGATATACTGGCCGGCCTCGTAGCCCTCTTAATCCTGAAGGTAGGCATTGACGTATTGAGAAAATCATTTACCGGCCTTATCGATGTTAAGCTGCCGGAAGATGAAGAAAATCTTATCAAACTGGCTATTTCCGAGCACTTCGGCGACCAGGTAATCGAGTACCATAAGCTCCGCACCCGCAAGTCAGGTAGCCAGCGTTACGTGGACCTGCACCTTGTCATGCCCAGGCACATCAGCCTTGAAGAATCCCACCTGATGTGCGACCACCTGGAAAATGATATGAAACAGCGCCTGCTGGGGATGGACATCACGATTCACGTGGAACCCTGCGACGGCAAGTGCGAGCAATGTCCTCTACTCCCCTGCCGGGGCAGAAAAGAAAATCAAAAAGGTTAACTCACGCCTCTCTGAATATACTCAATAATCCCCTTCACCATGAACTGCCCCCCGAAGTAAAGCAGCGCCGCGCTTAAGACGATGAAAATCCACTCCTGCACCTTTACCCCCCAGAACCGGTGCGTCCGGAAGACAGAGAAGGAAACCAGCGAAAGCCAGATGAGGTCGCAGAGCCAGTGCACGATAATGAAAAAGGGCAGCCCCCACGTCCCCACCGCGTCGATAAACTGCGTCAGGAGCAGGCTGCCGACGGTTGCCCACCAGAACAGGAAAAACGGGTTCAGTCCGCTCATCAGGATACCGGCTATGAAAGCGTTATATGACGTGTCCTTGCCTTCTCTGGCCAGTTTATTGCGGGCGCGGAACAAATCGATGCCCATCCAGACAATCATCCCGCCACCCAGTATGGCTAGCACCAGTTGTAAGATTTCATTCTGGAAAAAGCCCTTGAGACCGAAGTAGATAAGCAGTATCAGGGGCACCTCGATGACGGCGTGGCCTAAAGACACCCACACCCCCGCCCACGGCGACTTCATGCTTTTAGCCAAAGTAACCGCGAACATGGGGCCCGGCATCATCACGCCGGATAATGAGGTCACA
>JAFGHK010000046.1 GCA_016930185.1 Dehalococcoidales bacterium
GTTATCGAGGGTGATGTAGCTGAAGAGTTGACCCGCGCCCTTGATGCGATATATCATCGATGTTAAGCATCAAGTGAGATAATAAGCAGCTCATTATCAACGGATATAGAAAACCCCGTGGTATATAATCTAACCAATAACCATGTTGTTTTTTACAAGTTATCCCGATATCCTTATAATAAGGTCAGATAAAACATCAACGTCTATTCAGATTAGAACCGAAGAACAGGTAACTCATAAAGGAGGTAGATAAATGAGTACATGGCACAGTTATTTTAAAGAAAAGGGTCAAGCACCTGACTGGCCGTATCCTGTCCGTTTTGACCAGGAGCAGGAAATTAGTTCCGATGTCCTGGTCATTGGAGGTGGCATCGCGGGGTGCTGGGCGGCTATAAGCGCCGCCAGACAGGGACTAAATGTAGCCCTGGTGGAAAAGGGCGACACTGTCAGAAGCGGTGCCGGAGGCCCCGGATGCGACCACTGGTGTAATGCACCCGCAAATCCCTTATCCAACGTGGACCCGGATGAATGGGCGGAGCATATGGCCGACCGCCCGTACTGCAACGGTATAGGCCTACAAATACAATGCCGCGAAAATTTTGATACCCTGCTTGAACTGGAAAAGATAGGCGGTAAGGTTAGAGATACCGAAGATGAGTACGTGGGCGCTGAAGGCCGGGACGACAAGACCAAATTCATGATTTCCCCGCGCTATACGAAAGTGCACAGCTATGTTCCCTGGGCAATAAAGCCAACAACCTTTAAAAGTAATCCAGAAGGAAAACTGAACAACGTGGTGATACGGGTTTGGGGAAGCACTTTTAAACCCGCGCTCAAAAAGGAATGCAAGCGCCTGGGTGTGAAAATTTTCGACCGCGTGATGGGAACCGGCCTGCTGACCGAGAACGGCGTCCAGGGAGGGCGCGTTATCGGGGCAACCGGTGTCAATAACCGTACTGGTGAATTCATGATATTTAAATCCAAAGCAACTATTCTTTCTACCGCTGGAGCCGGGTCGATATGGCTGATAAGCACTGAATTAGGCGGCTATTCCAACATGATGTCCCGGGCTATTTCCGGCGATGGCACCGTCATGGCCTGGAAGGCCGGGGCAGAGCTGACGACGATGGAAGGCTCCGGGGTCCTGCGAATTGCTACCGGACTTAAGCATAAGTGGTACACGGGGGCAGGCGACGCCAGTTATGAGAATGTTCCCCTCGTGGATGCTAACGGGAAAAGGCTGCCGCTGCCGATACAAGGCTGGGTCGACGCAGGGGCCATGGTCCCATCTCCGGAAGTCGAAAATAAAATTCGTGAGGGCATCCTGAAGGGCGAGTATGCTTTGCCGTTCTATGGTGATTTCCCGGCTATGCCGGAAGTCGAAAGAAAAGCTACGTGGAATTTGATGCTCGGAGAAGAATCAACCACGAAAATCATTATTAAGACTTTCAATGAAGCCGGTTATGACCCGAGTCGGGATTTACTCCAGAGTTACAAGTTCATCGAGGGCAACAGCCTGCCGCAATGGGGTGAGGCTGGTTACGGCGGTGGGCTGGTAGTCGACTGGAATTTGAAGACTACTCTGGATGGTTTGTATGCTGCCGGAACGCAGATGTTTGCCCCCGAGGACCACAGCTATGCGGCGGCCACAGGCCGATACGCTGGCCGTAAAGCGGCCGCCTATGCCCGGCAGGTAAGTGAGTCTAAAATATCCCGTGAACAGGTCGACCGTGAGAAAGCCCGGGTTTATGCCCCGATTAAGCGCAGCAGCGGTATTGAATGGAAAGAGCTTCATGCCGGTATCGCACGAGTTATGCAATACTATGTCAGCGAATTCAAAAATGAGGCTCTCTTTAATATGGCTCTCGGTGCCCTGCGAAAAATTGAAGAGGAATCAGTGCCTTTGCTATTCGCTCTCGACCCGCATAAGCTTTTACGCAGCCTGGAAGACTTAAGCCTTTTATCCTACGCTCAAATCATCATACAGGCTATGAAGGCGCGCAAAGCCAGCAGTGTCCCGCTGAATTTCCGCAGGATAGACTACCCGACCCTGGACCCGCCGGAATGGAACAAGTTCTTAACGATTAAGCAGGAAAACGGTAAGGTCAAAACAGGAGAACTGCCGATGACCTTCTGGGGTAACATGAAAAATCAGTATGAAGCCCATAATAAAGATTATTCCGGTGTTTACAAGGGGAAGTGATATTTCAAAATCAAGGCTATGCCTGCTAGACAAACCGATTTTTGGAGGAAATGATGGCTGATAAAAAAATAACCGCTGTTCCTAATGTTACTACACCAAGCGCTCCAGTAATTTTCGACCCTGATATATGTGACGGCTGCAATACTTGTGTAGAAGTCTGCCAGATAGATGTGTTTATGCCCAATCCAGAGAAAGGTAAACCTCCTATCATGTTACATCCTGACGAATGCTGGTATGGCGGTTGCTGTGTCAATGATTGTCCCCGGCCGGGAGCTATTAAGTTTAACTGGCCACTGCAGCAACGCGGGTACTGGAAGAACAAAGCCACCGGAGAGGTCCATCAAATATAGCTATTTTGGGTCGGGACATATCGGCAGCGGAAAGAACGATAACAGTGGCTTGAAACCCTTACTCACTGATGGATAAAAATAATCAATTTAAATCATCAGTAAGAGTGGTGTGCTTTTCGTCAGATTGTGTCTATCGCCGCCACTAGTCAGAAGAGGAAAGATGATGCAGGTAATAGTTTCTACTCTCCTGGCAGTTATTATTGGCTTAAGCTGTATGTTCGTTAGCTGTGACGGACAAACACCAGGTTCAACGACGGAGAGTGAAAACGTATCTGTCGGTACTCTTGAAACATCATCGGGACCGGAACTACCTATCACCGACCCGATAGCTACTTATGCGGGATATATTTCAGGTACTATATACGAGGATGCTGGCACAACTATCCATGTTTATCTTGGTATCCCTTATGCCGCCCCGCCGGTTGGTGATTTACGCTGGAAACCACCGCAGCCAGTTACTCCCTGGGAGGGGGTACGAGAATGTACCACTTTCGGTTCTCAAGCACCACAAGACGAGGTTTGGGTTGATAGAACTGTGCCGGTCAGCGAAGATTGTCTTTACCTGAATGTCATGACCCCGGCGGAAAAGCCCAGTGATAAATTGCCAGTAATGGTCGAGTTTCATGGCGGTGCTTTGTCATGGGGGAATTGCAATATAGACGTTAAGTTGAGGGCAAGATTCATCGAGCGTGATGTAGTGTTAGTGGGCGTGAATTCCCGCCTTGATGTATTAGGTCTATTGACGCACCCCCTGCTTTCTGAAGAATCACCGGAGGGTGTATCCGGGAATTATATGTTTCTGGACCTGATGGCTGCGCTTGAGTGGGTGCAGAAGAACATTGCTGCTTTCGGCGGCGACCCTGACAATGTCACTATCTTCGGCGCATCAGGCGGTGGGGTAAAAGCTACTGCCCTGGTAGCTTCACCCCTGGCTGGAGGATTGTTTCACCGTGCCATCATAGAAAGTGGCACAATACCTGCTGATAAAATGCTGTTGTTGCCGGAGGCGGAATCATTGGGTGAAGAGCTGTTTGCCAGACTCGGGGTAGATGATGCAGATGACCCTCTGGCGGAAGCTCGCGCTTTAGGCTGGGAAGAAATATTAGAAGCTGCGGAGTCTATGCAACCGGGAATCCCAACCCCGTTTCACGCGACAGTTGACGGCTGGTTTTTACTTGATAGAGCCTATAATGTCTTTCAGGCGGGTAATCAAAATGCTGTGCCCTGTATTATAGGTTTCGTTTTTGGAGAGGCGGACAGGAGCGGCCCGATGTATTTAATAGATTTTTCTTCCTATTGCTCTAACTTTGTTGCCGGAGTGGAAAAGGCAGGAGCGGAGGGATACGCTTATATATTCGACCAGGTCCCTTACACCTGGAGGTGCGAGGGTGTTGCATCATATCACGGACTTGATTACGAAGTATATCTTTTCGGTAATCTGGACGAACAGGGCATCTGGGCCATGAATGCACAGATATTAGGCATCGAACCGCTCGTCCCGGGAATACAATATCAAGACCGGATGGTCTCCAATGCGATGATGGAAATGTGGACTAAATTCGCCCGTACAGGTGACCCGAATATCGAAGGCCTGATTAAGTGGCCTGTTTATCAAGCGGCTAAGGATGAGTATTTGTATATTGCCTACCCGCTGGAAGTGAGGGTTGGATTTTCAGAGATAATAGGTGAATTTGATAACTAAATAAATTAAACTAAATTCTCTATTCCCAACGCTTTTAGGGTCTTTTTTGTAGGCAGACCGGTCTGTTCGTCCCAGCCTCGCAGCTGGTAATATTCTTTTAGCATAGCCTTGTATTTATCGCGGTCGAGCCTGTTGCCGCTCATGTCCGCAGGCTGTGCTCCCGGGCCGGGCATAATCATTTTACGACCGTGCATACCTTCATTAAGCGGCACGGTAAAGTTATAATCCGGCGGGTAGTCGTCCCCGGGTACTTTGTGCCCTTCCCGCACCCGGATAAGACGCTGCAAATTAAAAATCCGCTCGGCGTAAACATCTAGTACGGAAGCAGGCATTCCCGTTACTGCCGTAAAAATTTGCCCCTCCAATTCCGAGTCACCTGCGCCGTCCCGGGTGCTGAAGGAATAAGTTATCGGCCAGACATAGTCGCACAGCCCCAGGCTGTCCCGCAGGTAGGTCCGATTCTGAATGTTCCTGGCTGCCATCGCCTTCCCTTCGTAGGTTGTCTGGTCAGCGGCAGCCTCGCTCCCCCAGAAGAGACGGGCTATTTCAAGGAAGGTATCGGGAGAAACTGTCGATGATTTCGGGTCGTTCTGGTATTCGGCCCAGGCCATGTTGGCATAACCCATTTCATGGACGGTGATGGGGTGCATTCTGGTCTCGAAAGGGTACATCAATGCATGGGCAATGAAAGCCCGCGGCGGGATATTATCGTGCAGACCGACCGGAGCGACGTTATATGGGAACAGTGCGGCGGCTTTCGGTGATACTTTATCACGTACACGCATCATGCCCTCGGCAAGGATATCCCCGAACCCTTCACGATGGGCTATCTTATAGAGCAGATTTTCCAGGAATTCCAGCGTGCCGATTTTAGATAAAGGCAACCCTGTTTCGGCCTCAGTAAGAGCGCCAGTTGTATAGCAGGCGTAAAGCCAGTCGACCATGCTCTGCAGTTCAAAGGTATCGATTGAATAATCGTTGGCGAGTGTTGGAGAATCAAACAAAGTCTTAAGAGGTTCGTCTTCATGGCCGTAAAGCCACGGCAGGTAATACTCCATCGACTGGCAGCCTCTTAACCCCTCCAGTTCCGGGTCTTTGCCGTAGCGGTAGATGTATTTGGAGCACTTCAGTCCGCATTGATAGCAGTGCCTCAAGCCTGTCGTCTCCAGGATATGCCCGTGATTGGAGTTGCCTATCCGGGGTACTATCGCCAGGCTGACGGTATTCTTGATTTTAAGTGTGTATTTGTTCAGTTCTTTAAGTTTCGTCGGTTCGGTGACTTTTACGTTGCCCGTGCCTCTGACGACGATTGCCTTGAGGTTCTTGGATGCCATGACCGCTCCGAAACCTGCTGTGACTGCAGCCTCCTGTGACCCGAAAATGGTAGCCGATCTCACGAGGTTTTCGCCGGCGATACCCGTGGTGGCGAAGCAAGACCTGTCGCCGTGGGTTTTAGTGAGAATATTCCCGACCTCGTAAGCCCCTTTGCCCCATAGCATTGATGCGTTAAGCAGTTCGACTCTGTCATTATCTACCAGTAGATAAACGGGTTTTGGTGCTTTTCCATCGAAAATAATGCCGTCCCAGCCGGCCTTCTTGAGCTGGGGCGGAAAGTGGCCCCCCATGCTGCCGTAGCAGTAGCCCTCCGGGCAGGTCATTGGCGACTTAGCGACAACGCACAGCCGGGCCGCCCCCTGCGCCCCGGTCGCCAGGATGGGACCCGTCATGAAAATCAGCCGGTTTTCAGGGTCGAAGGCTTTAACATCGGGCGTTACCTTGTCCCAGTAAAGTTTGGAGGCAATGCCCCTCCCCCCTAGATATTTTTCGGCGTAGGGCCTGGTTTCAATCTCGCTTATCTTTGAACTGCTTAAATCTATATGCAGAATATTACCCATCCAGCCATTCATGAATATGCCTCCGGGGGGTTTAACTATAGTTTATCAGGGGATAGCTTGAATTGCCAGCTAGTGTCCCCCGTAAACGGGAATCCCCGCCAGCCGCAGCGCCTCGGCTATTTTACCCTCTAGTTCTTTAGCTTCCGCCCTGGAAAGCGGATTCAGGTGGCTGTATAGAGAA
>JAFGHK010000047.1 GCA_016930185.1 Dehalococcoidales bacterium
AAGTGCTGGATAATAGCGCCGGGGCGCAGGTCGAAGTGCTTGTTGATTAAGTCCGTGATAACCTGCGGGGCAACTTTCTCCGTGTCAAAGGTCTCGATGGAGACGGATAGCGGGTGTGCCTTACCGATGACGTACGAGACCTGTATTTCAAGTCGGTCAACGAGTCCGGCGGCAACCAGGTTCTTAGCGATGTAGCGCGCCATGTAAGAGGCGGAGCGGTCGACCTTGGTGGGGTCCTTGCCGGAGAAGGCGCCGCCGCCGTGGCGGGCAACGCCGCCGTAAGTATCCACGATTATCTTGCGTCCCGTACAGCCGGTATCGGAAACGGGACCGCCGATAACGAAACGCCCGGTGGCATTGACATAGAATTTAGTGTCTTTATCCAGGTATTTAGCAGGAATTACTTCCCTGATAACATGCTTGATGATGTCCTTCTCTATCTGGTCGTGAGTAACATCCGGGTCGTGCTGTGCGCCGATGACGACGCTGTCCACGCGTTTGGGGGCACCGTTACGGTATTCCACCGTGACCTGGCTCTTGCCGTCGGGGCGGAGGTACTTAAGCGTGCCGTTTTTCCTGACCTCGGCCAGGCGACGGCACAGCTGCTGGGCGAGGGAGGCGGTGAGGGGCATAAGCTCCGGCGTTTCATTGCAGGCGAAGCCGACCATCATGCCCTGGTCGCCGGCGCCGATTTCATCCAAATGACTGATGCCGGTGGTCTCTTTAGCCTCCAGCGACTTGCTGACGCCCATATCGATATCCACCGACTGCTCTTTAATCGACGTTAAAATACCTACCGACACATCATCGAAGCCGTATTCCGGGCGCGTATAGCCGACATCGCGTAATACCGTCTTTACTATTTCCGGTACATCAACATAGCAGGTGGTGGTAATTTCACCCAGAACGATAACCAGTCCGGTGGTAGTTGTAACCTCGCATGCTACCCTGCCGTTAGGGTCTTTGTCCATGATAGTGTCCAGTATGGTATCGGCTACCTGGTCGCAGATTTTGTCCGGGTGCCCCTCGGTGACCGACTCCGAGGTGAACAGATATTTCGGCGAGGCAGTAAAATTGTTAGACATGTTTTCCCTCCGGTTAAGTTAAAATCCCCCTCTTATCCCCCTTTGTTAAAGGGGGAGGATGATTATTATGTACCCTCTTCCCAGCTGGACAGATACTTGCTCTGCTCGGCGGTCAGGGTATCGATGGCGACGCCCATCGCTTTAAGCTTCAAGCGGGCGACCTCCTTATCGATTTCCTCCGGCACGTTGTGGACCTTGACCTCCAGCTTGCCCCTGTTTTTCACCAGGTACTCCATGCACAGCGCCTGATTGGCAAAGCTCATGTCCATGACGCTGGCCGGGTGGCCCTCCGCCGCCGCCAGGTTAATCAGCCGGCCTTCACCCAACAGGTAAAGGCTGCGGCCATCCTGCAGTTTATATTCTTCAACAAAATTACGGATAGTCCGCTTGCCCTTGCTCATTTTCTCCAGCGCCGGGATATTGATTTCGGCGTTGAAGTGGCCGCTGTTGGCCAGTATGGCGCCATCCTTCATCACCTGGAAATGGGCTTTATCGATAACGTTTTTATCGCCGGTAACGGTGACGAAGATATCGCCTAACTTAGCGGCCTCGATAAGGGGCATGACCTGGTAGCCTTCCATGACGGCTTCCAGAGCGCGGACGGGCTCCACCTCAATGACGATAACATGCGCGCCAAGTCCTTTAGCCCTCATAGAAACGCCGCGTCCGGTCCAGCCATAGCCGCAGACAACCACCTTTTTCCCCGCCCAGAGGACATTGGTGGCGCGGGTAATGCCGTCGATGGTGCTCTGGCCGGTGCCGTAACGATTATCAAAGAGGTGCTTGGTATCGGCGTCGTTTACCGCGATAAGGGGATACTTAAGCTGTCCGGCATTGTACATAGAGCGCAGGCGGATAACGCCGGTGGTGGTCTCCTCGCTGCCGCCGATGATGTCCTTCAGGAGGTCGGAGCGCCTGGTATGGAGCTGGGTAACGAGGTCGGCGCCATCATCGACGGTAAGGTTAGGCTTATGCTCCAGTGCGGAGATTATATGCTTGTAGTAGGTGGCGTCATTCTCACCCTTGATAGCAAAGACGGGGATGCCGTATTCCACCAAAGCCGCCGCGGCATCATCCTGGGTGGAGAGGGGATTGGAGGCGCACAGAACGACGTCCGCCCCACCCTCCTTTAGAGTAAGCCCCAGGTTGGCGGTCTCCGTGGTGATATGCAGACAGCCGGAGATGCGCACGCCTTTCAGGGGCTTTTCCGCAGCAAAACGCTGGCGTATAAGGCCGATTACCGGCATCTCGCGGAAAGCCCAGTCGATACGCTGCCTGCCCATCCCGGCAAGCGAAATATCCTTTACATCATAGTCGTGAGAAGCCATATAAAAACCCCTTTAATTACATAAGTACCAGTCAACCCATGATACATCAAAATTGCGAGATTATTCAAACTCGATAACGATAAAACAGGTCAGCCTATTGTCCAGTCGCGGTAGCCCTGCTTGATGACCGCCGCGTATTCCCTGGAGGGGAGGGACTCCTCGAGCCGGCCCGACTTTACATAGGTGACGGCCTGGTGGGGCTGGTTATCTTCATCGTAAACGGTGACATTGAAGCGGGTGTAGCTGACCTCATGCTTATCGAGCTGCTTCAGGCAGGCATCGGTGACCTCGTAGATGGCGCCCTGCACCTTTTCGCCGCGAAAGGATTGCAACGTAGCCGTGCCGCCGCGCCAGGTCCGCGACCAGCCGGAAAAGGCGCGCTTGTAATTGGGCAGTACTGCCGTGAAGCGCGGTCTGGCGTCCGGACAGCGCTCCTGCATCTGCTTCCTATTTAAATTATCGGCGTAAGCGAAATACAGCACGGGGCTACCCGGAGGGGTCGAACTTTTCCTGGATTTTTTCCATGGCGGCGCCGCAGCAGACCAGCGTGCCTCCGCCGGCTTTGGTCACAGTTACCTCGTTGTGGCATATATTGCAGCGGTATTTCTCGCCGACTTTTCTGACAGCCATATTTTCCCTCCTTAATTCACCTTAAAATTATAATACAACCACGATGGGAAATAAAACGGAACGAGTTAACAGTTGACAGTTCACAGTTTACAGTGGGAGAAAAGGGGAATGGCAGGCAGGACTGTAACAAAAGTCATACAAAATACTTAATAATTACAGTAACGTTAATTACCTACTACCGTCACGAAGAACAAGCGGGATTCCAGGTAACCGTTTTACACGCCTGAATCCCGCTTTGTTTATTTCTCAATCGGTTTATTACTCCCGGAGATGCCGGGCTGCCACTTACCGCGACTGAACAACCGGGGGAAGAATACCTTCCGCAGCTCTTCAGCGGCAAACAGGCTGCCGCCGGCAAGTATAATAATACCCCACCTTTCTATAGCGAGGGGCACGGTCTGGAAGGCGGTCTGGAGGGGCGGCAGGTAAACCACGGCAAGCTGCAGCAATACAGCCACCAAGACCGAGAGCACCAGCCAGCGATTTTTAAAGATTCCCAGCTTAAAAACAGTGTACTCGTCGGAGCGGGCGTTAAAAGAGCGGAACCACTCGAAGGTGACCAGCGTGCAGAAGGTGATGGTGCGGGCCTCTTCGAGACTGTATATTGCCTGCGCCCAGTTGAAAATCAAAAATCCCCCGATGCCCATAAGACCGGCCATGAAGAGTATCCGCCAGAGCATGCCGGGATATATTATACCGACGCTGCGGTGGCGGGGCGGCTGCTCAAGCTCGTCGCCGATACGGGGCTCCAGTCCGAGCGGGACGGCTACAGCGGTATCCGTAAGCAGGTTGTTCCAGATAATCTGCACGGCCAGCAGCGGTGCTGTGCCGAGGAAAAAGATGCTAAGAACCAGCGCCAGCAACTCGCCGATGGTGGTGCTTAACAGGAAAAAGATGACACTGCGCAGCCGGTTGAAAATCACCCTGCCCTCATCGACGGCAGCCACCACCGAAGCGAAATTATCGTCGGCGAGGGTCATGTCGCCGGCTTCCTTGGCGACATCGGTGCCGGTGATTCCCATGGCGATGCCGATATTAGCGGCTTTCAGGGCCGGGGCATCGTTAACGCCGTCGCCGGTCATGGCAACGACATGCCCGCGACTTTTCAGGGCATTGACTATCCTTAGCTTTTGAATCGGCTCGATGCGGGCAAAGACGGATATATCTTCCACCTGCAGGACCAGCTCTTCATCGCTCATTGCCGCAAGCTCTTGCCCGGTTACCGCCCTACCGGGAGGCATCTCCATCTGGCGGGCGACGGACTCCGCCGTCAGTATATTATCGCCGGTAATCATGATAACCTTGATGCCGGCCTTACGGCATAAACGAATCGATTCCCTGGCTTCCTCGCGGGGCGGGTCGTCCATGCCGGACAGCCCCACAAAGACCAGTTTGCCCCTGATATGCTCTTCCTCAAGGTCGGCAAGGTCGCCGGGAAGGTCTATATAAGCGGTGGCGATGACCCTCATAGCCTCATTCGCCATGGCGTTGTTGGCTTCAAGGATAGCCTGCTTCTCCGCCTCCCCGAGGGGCTTAGTGCCCTGCCCGTCATAGATATATTTACTGAATGACAGCAGTTTTTCCACAGCGCCCTTAACATACGCCACCTTCTTGCCATTGCTCGGATGCATGGTGGCCATGTAGAGTTTTTCGCTCTGGAAGGGGATTTCATCGAGGCGGGGATAGGCTTTATCCAGTTTCTCCCTTAGCAGGTCGGCCTTGGCGGCCGCCACGACCAGCGAAGCTTCCGTGGGGTCGCCGTAAACGCTGCAGCACCGGTCTTCTTCAATGCCTATCGAGGCATCGTTACACAGGGCGCCGATACGAAGGTGCAACTCCAGCGCCGGCTGGGTTTTGATATCCACCTTCTGTCCGTTTATAGAGAATTCGCCGGCCACCAGGTAGCCTTCGCCGGTGACATCCACCCGCCTGCCCCCCACGTACATACGGCGCACCGTCATCTGGTTAAGGGTCAACGTGCCCGTTTTATCGGAGCAGATAACCGTGGCCGAACCAAGCGTTTCCACGGCGACCAGCTTGCGTATGATGGCGTTGCGCTGCGCCATCATCCTCATGCCCACCGCCAGCACCACGGTAACCACGGCCGGCAGGCCTTCCGGTATGGCGGACACAGCCGCTGCCACCGCCAGCAGGAACACCTCCAGCCAGTCCAGACCTTTTACCAGGCCCAGGATAACCAACAGAGCACATACTCCGAGGAAGAGAATAATCAGGTAGCGACTTAGTCGGCCGATGCTCTTTTGCAGGGGCGTTTTTTCCGGCTTAACATCCCGGATGCCCGCAGCGATTCTACCCATCTCCGTGTTCATGCCGGTTTCGGCAGCCACGGCGACTGCCCTGCCGTAGGCGACTACCGTTCCCATGAAGACCATGTTCTTGCGGTCGGACACAGGCAATTCACCTTTGAGAACAACCTCATGTTTGTCAACCGGCACAGACTCTCCGGTAAGGATTGCCTCGCTTAGCTTGAGATTAACCGCTTCCAGCAGCCTGCCGTCGGCGGGAACTTTGTCGCCGGTTTCCAGAATTATGATATCCCCGGGGACGATATCACGCGCGGCGATGTCTTTAACAACGCCATCGCGGCGGACGCTGGCCCTGGGAGCCGCCATTCGGATAAGGGCTTCCATGGCTTTTTCCGCCCGCGTTTCCTGAAGGAAGCCAATGACGGCATTAATCAGCAGGACGCCGAACACCACAATGGCGTCCGTAAGGTGGCCGGCAATAATGGAGATAACGCCGGCGAGCAGCAACACATAAATCAGGGGGCTAAGAAACTGCTGTAAAAAAACCACCAAGGGCGGGGTCTTTTTCCTACCCGTTAAAATATTGGGACCATAACGCGCCAAACGTAATTTAGCTTCGGTGGAGGTCAATCCGTCACGTGAGGACTCAAGTCCCCGCAGGACCTGCCGGGCGGGAATATTATAATAGCGTTCCACCAATTCAATATCCCCTGATGAGTTCCTCTAGCGTCCTGTCGCCGTTTTCCACAGGATAATATTTAAGAAAAGCCCCGAAAAGCGGGTCGGTCCCGACTTCTTCCATAGTCAAAGAAAGGCTCTGCGATAAAGTCATGTTATCGATGCAAAGATGGTTCAGCAGGTTTAATATCATACCATCGACATAATCCAGGGTGACAACCTCGTTCCAGCCGACGTAAGCCGAGGCACCTTTTTCTATAAAAGCGGCCGGCATATCGTCGTACTTATAGCTTTCACAACCCAGTGCCAGGATAACCGTGTTATTGAATTCACCGTCGGCGCTCTTTATATATTCGGAGTTGACGGCAAAAACGAGCGGAGTATCTTCCGACATCATAGCGTTGGATACCTTGTCCGTAAGCTGGTCTATTTGATAAGCCGTAGTAGTATAATTTTCCGCCGTGAACAGATAGGTGGTATCCAGTGTTACAACCTGGTCGCCTTCCAGTGAGACCAGCAGTCCGGAGTGAACCCTTAAAACAATGAGCTTGTAGCCGAGCGACGGCAGCTTGTAATAAAAATCAACGGTAACATCGTCCCCCTGCCAGACATCCACCTCAAAACCATAAGATTCAAGGACGCTTTTCGCCCCGGCGATAAGCTCGGGATTCGGCTCAAGCAAATAAAGCTGGTCGACGATAGCGGCTTTATTGGCGGAACCGTCTTCTACGGGAACGTCATTGCAGCCGGACGGCAGGACAAACGCCGCCAATATCAACACCACCGACAGGATTTTTAAGAAATTCCTCACCTCACAGTAAGTATAAAGGACAGCGTGCTATTTCTCAATGGCTGGCATGCTGATGGGCCGGCTCTCCCTTGACCCACAAAAGAGGAAAAACAATATCGCTGACACAGCAGGGAATCCAGACGGCCAGGAAGAGGAAAACGAAGATAATCGGCAGCAGGGGCAGCCAATCGGCGGTACCGAAAGCCGTGAAGCCGAATAACGAAGCCCAGGTGCTTAGCAGGACGTGTACCAGGTGCGGCAGCCTGGTAGCAAACTTGAAGTAACCTATGGCAATACCGATTACAGCGGCGGAATTTATTATCACCCATCCGGGGACATTGAAATACGGCATTATCTCCGTCGATATAAAGGGCAGGTGGAACTCCATGTCAATCTGCAGGCTTTTACCCTCCAGGAAAGGGATAACGGCATCACTAAGCGTGGCAATGCCTATGGAGCCAATGTACCCAACCAGGACTACCATCCAGAGCTTACGGTTTTCATGCTTGCGGAATATGGCGGTGGTAACCATGGCGCTGAAAATCACATGCAGGGGATGGAAGGTATAAAAAAGCGCCTCGGATACGCTAAGAGAGGTATTGAACACAGTGACTAAAGCCATCGCCCCGATACCGATAGCCGCCCCGGTCGCGGTAAACGGAATATGGTGCAACAACTCGACGCCGATACGCTTTAACATCAGCTATTCTTTTCCTTCTGTTTCCGGCTACATTCGAGGCATTGTCCTATAAACTCAAGCAGGTGGCCGTTAATTTTAAAGCTGGTCTCCTTTGACAGCCGGCGTTCCAGCTTTTCCAGCCCGCAATCGGTGAAATCCACGACCCTGCCGCATTCGGAGCAAATGAGGTGGTGATGGTGTCCGGAGGGCCGGCGCATAAGGTAGCTGCGGCAGCTGCCGCCGGCATGCGTCTCGCAGATAAGGTCGAGTTCCGCCAGGATATCGATAGTCCTGTAAACCGTCACCAGCCCAATAGAGGGATGTTTACGGTGGACCCGTTTATAGATGGCTGCCGGGGTCAGGTGTTCTTGAGTACCGGAAATAGCGCCGATAATAGCGCGTCGCTGGGGGGTCAATTTATAGCCGCCCCGGCGCAATTCCTGTTCCGTTATTTTCTCACTGTATATCATATCTAAATTCTAAATGAAAACGATTTTCAATTAGTAATATAGCAAAGAAGTTAACAATTGTCAAAGGGTAGCTTATTATTGTCCCCTTGCCATAAAGTATGGTAGAATTTATAAGCGTATACAGGAATAAATGTATTGATGCACAATATATTTGCATTTCTATTGCGCTTTGTGCTATAATATCGTTTAATTTATTAAGTTTTGCGTGAATAATAATGGATAAAACTCTGCAATTGCTATCGGGGAATGAAGCCCTGGCGCTGGGCGCTTATCACGCCGGTGTACAGGTGGCCTCCGCTTACCCCGGCACCCCCAGCACCGAGATACTGGAAAACCTCTCCCGCTTTAAGGACATCTACGCCGAGTGGTCCACCAACGAGAAGGTTGCCATGGAACTGGGGATGGGGGCGGCCTACACCGGGGCGCGCGCCATGGTCTCGATGAAGCACGTGGGGCTTAATGTCGCCAGCGACCCCTTCATGGCGGCGTCGATTACGGGTATCGTGGGGGGTCTGGTGGTGATTACGGCGGACGACCCGCAGATACACAGCTCCCAGAACGAGCAGGACAACCGGCATTATGCCAGATTAGCCAAGGTGCCGATGCTTGAGCCGAGCGACAGCCAGGACGTTTACGACCTCATGGGCCGCGCCTTCGATATCAGCGAGAAATTCGATACGCCGGTGCTGGTACGCACCACCACCCGTATCGCCCACTCGAAGTCGGTGGTGGACGCCAAGAGAAGTCGCAAGGTGAAAAACCCGCAGCCGGCTTTCCTCTTTAACAAGCGGAAATACGTCATGCTGCCAGTCTATGCCCTGCCCCGCCATGCCGAAGTGGAGAAACGCATGGAAAGGCTGGCGGACTACTGCGAGACATTCCCGATGAACAAAATTTTCTGGAACGGGAAAAAAATCGGCGTGGTTACCAGCGGCGTGGCCTACCAGTACGCACGTGAGGTCTTCCCGCAGGCTTCCTTCCTCAAGCTGGGCATGACCTGGCCGCTGCCGCAGAAGATGATTAAAGACTTCGCCGCGCAGGTGGAGAGACTTATCGTCATCGAGGAGCTGGACCCGTTTTTGCAGGACAATATAAAGTCGATGGGCATCGAGGTCAGCGGCAAGGAGTTCATCCCGCTGGTCGGCGAGCTGAATACGCGCATCGTCACCGAAAGCAGCGCCGGCGCCGGACTTCTGCCGGAGTCGGAAAAGGGCGACTTTATCACCCCCGCCGACGGCCTGGCGAGACGGCCTCCCCTGCTATGTCCCGGCTGCCCCCACACCGGCATCTACTTTACACTGAATAGCATCGGGCAGCGCTCAAAACTGCTGGAATCCGATAAGCCGCAGGAACCAAAACTCATAATCACCGGCGATATCGGCTGCTACACGCTGGGGGCCTACCCGCCCCTCAACGTCCTGGATACAACGGCCTGCATGGGCGCCGGCATCGGTCAGGCGCTGGGCATGGAAAAGGCGGGCGTAAAGAGTAAAATCGTGGCCGTCATCGGCGACTCCACCTTCATGCATTCCGGCATCACGGGGCTGGTGGACGCCGTCTATAACGAAGGACATATCACGATCCTAATTCTGGACAACCGCACCACGGCGATGACCGGCCACCAGGAGCACCCGGGCACGGGCATATCCGCGCAGGGCAATGAGACCTACGCCGTGGACATCGAGAGCTTATGCAGGGGAATAGGGGTTAAGGACGTAAAAGTAGTCAATGCCTTCGACCTGAAGGCTTTAAGAGCAGGTTTGCGCGACTCCCTGGGAAGGGAGGAGGTCTCGGTCATTATCGTACGGGGCGCCTGCGCCATGCAGGTGAGAAAGCGCGAGCACCCGCGTAAGGTTGATGTTGAAAAATGCAATCAATGCGGCATCTGTCTCAAGCTGGGCTGTCCGGCCATCCAGAGCAAAGACGGGCAGGTTTTTATAGAGCCGACGCTGTGCGCCGGGGACATCTGCACCATTTGCGAACAATTATGTCCGCAGAAGGCAATTAGCCCCTGAAGGGGAATAACCAATAACCAAGATACAATAACCAATGTGTTAGCTGATACTGAATGAAAATGAAAAAGATGGACATTTTAATAACCGGCGTGGGGGGCCAGGGGGTCGTGCTTGCTTCCGATATTATCGGAGAGGCGGCATTAGCGGCCGGTTTCGACGTTAAAAAGACAGACACACTGGGGATGGCGCAGCGGGGCGGCAGCGTGGTCAGCCATGTGCGGCTGGCGGAAAGAGTGTGGTCGCCCCTAATCAAGGAGGGGGAGGTGGACCTGCTGCTCGCCTTCGAGAAACTGGAGGCGGCTCGGTGGAGTCATTACCTTAAGAAAAACGCCGTCGCCATCATTAACAGCTACGAACAGCCGCCGCTGTCGGTAAGCCTGGGACAGGAAAAGTACCTCACCGACGACGAAATCGTCGCCGCGCTGAAAAGGCGTACCGACAAAATATACCTGATCGACGGGAACAAAAAGGCTCAAGAACTCGGCAACGTGAGAACGGTCAATATTTTCATGCTGGGCTGTTTTGCCGCTTTCGCGCCGCTGGAAATCGATGTCTGGAAAAACACCATCTCGGCGCGCCTGCCGGAGAGGCTTCGTGAAATTAACTTAAAAGCATTTGAAATGGGCAGAAAGGAAATCGAAGGTGTCCGTATCTGAAAGAGTTAAAAAGGGCATGGAGGTGGGGTCGTGGATAAGGCGTATGTTCGAAGAGGGCATCGCCATGAAGAAGAAGTTCGGTCCGAAGAACGTTTACGACCTCTCGCTGGGCAATCCGGTAATGGAGCCGCCGCCGGAGTTCAAGCGCGAAATCAAGCGCCTGGCCGACCACCCCTTCAAGGGCATGCACGGCTACATGGAAAATGCCGGCTACCCGGAAACACGGGCGGCCGTGGGCGCGCAGCTCTCTAAAGAAACCGGCCTTAAAATCACCGAGAAAGACGTTATCATGGCGGTGGGGGCAGCGGGGGCGATTAACGTGGCGCTCAAGACCATCCTCGACCCCGGTGACGAAGTCATTGTTTTTATCCCCTGGTTTGTAGATTACTTCAACTACATCGAGAACCACGACGGCGTGGTGAAGCCCCTCCCCACCGACGAGAATTTCATGCCCAGGCTGGACGTGCTGGAGGCGAATATCGGCCCCCGAACCAAAGCCCTGCTCATCGATTCACCCAACAACCCCACCGGTGTTCTTTACAGCGCCGAACTGCTGAAGAAAATAGGCGAAATCCTGCGCAAAAAAGAAGCCGAATACGGCACCGAAATCTTCATCGTCAGCGACGAGCCGTATAAAAAGATACTCTACGACGGACTTGAATACCCGTCGCCGCTGAATTTCCACCGGCACAGCATCGTCTGCACCTCGCACTCCAAGGACCTGTCCATCGCCGGCGAGCGTATCGGCTACATAGCGCTGCATCCCGACTGCACCCACCATGACGACATGATAAAGGGTATGGTCTTCTGCACGCGCGTGCTGGGCTTTATCAACGCCCCGGCTTTCCTGCAGAACGTGGTGACCAGAATACAGGACGTTACCATACCCGTAAGCGAGTACCGGCGCAACCGCGACTTTATCTATAACAACCTGGTGCGCATGGGCTACACGGTCAACAAGCCGCAGGGAGCCTTTTACATCTTCCCCAAATGCCCCATCGAGGACGACGTGGCTTTCGTCCACGACCTGCAGAACGAACACCACGTGCTGACGGTGCCGGGGGTGGCTTTCGGCATCCACGGCTATTTCCGGCTGGTCTATTGCGTGGAACACGAGCTGCTGGAAAAGTGCATGCCCGGCCTGGAACAGATGGCGAAGAAACACGGCCTGATGAAATAGCCTTATATACGGTTGCATTACCCAAAAAATCTATGCTATACTTTCGCAGTGCCCCGAACCTCTATGTATCATCGTATATAGTCCCCGGGTGCACGCATGTAAAAAAGGTTATTGGATAGATAGAGGGCCATTTGCTAGCTGATTACGGACTAATCGGACTGTTTTTCGTTGTAGCTATCCTTTTTTCCCTGGTAATGGTGATTATCCCCATTGCCTTAAGGTATCTGAAAATCATCCCCAGCAATCCCAATCCCATCAAAGAGTCTATCTTCGAGTGCGGCATGGAGACCACCGGGAAGACCTGGGTGCAATTCAATTTCCATTACTATTTCTACGCCCTTGTTTTCCTGGCGCTGGACGTGCTGGTGGTGTTCCTCTACCCGTGGGCGGTGCAGCTTAAGCAGCTGGGGCCATTCGGACTCTATGTTGTCCTGATTCTCGTTTTTATCGTCTTTGTCGGCTATATTTACGCCTGGAAAAAGAAGGCACTGGAATGGAAATAAACAGCGATAAAGAATCTATCTACTCTTCCGCGGAGCTGGACTGTGATGAAGGCCTTATAATCGAAGAGGTCAAGGCCAGCAGTCGCAAGTCCATCCCCGACCCCGATGCCTGGCTGGATGAGGACTTAAAGCGCAATATAATCCTGACCTCCGTGGACTGGGTGATTAACTGGGCGCGACGCTCCTCCCTGTGGACGGCCGTTTGCTACCCCGCCTGCTGCGGTATGGAATGGATGGCTTCACTATCTCCCCGCTTCGACCTTTCCCGCTTCGGCATGGAAATCATGCGGGCCTCCCCGCGCCAGGCCGACCTTATGATAACCGCGGGCACGCTCACCTGGAAGATGGCGCCCAACGTCAGGCGCATCTACAACCAGATGCCGGAACCCAAGTGGGTCATCGCCATGGGCGCCTGCGGCATCAGCGGGGGCATTTTCCGCTCCTCGTATAACGTAGTGCCGGGCTATAACAAGATAATCCCCGTGGACGTTTACGTGCCCGGCTGCCCGCCGCGGCCGGAAGCCCTGATATACGGCATCCAGATGCTGCAGAAGAAAATTAACAAAGAAAAGGTGTTACCCGACCTGTCGGAATTACCCAATCCTCTCCAGAAAGGTAAGAAGGAATGACGGCAGCCCTCTCCGCCGAAGAAATAATAAGCCAGTTAAATGACAAATTCCCGGGAGCCGTCGAGGAAGCCGGCGCGGACAGCGTGCTGGTCAAGAGCGACTCCCTTTTGGCGGCAGCCGAATACCTCAAGACCGCCAAAGGGCTTAAATTCGATTACCTGAACTACATTACCGCCGTTGATTATTACCAGTATTTCGAGGTCGTGTATATGCTGACCTCGCTGGAAAATAACCACTCCATCACTCTCAAAGTCCGCTGCTATACCCGCGATAACCCCACCGTGCCCTCGATAAGGGGGCTGTGGCAGGGGGCGGACTTCCAGGAACGCGAGGTTTACGACCTCATGGGTATTACATTCGAGGGGCACCCGAACCTGAAACGCATTTTCCTCTGGGACGGCTTCCCCGGGCATCCCCTGCGAAAGGACTGGAACCAGTGACGACCACCAGGGAGCTGGTACTAAACACCGAGCCATTTTTGCTCAACATAGGGCCGGTGCACCCGAGCACGCACGGCGTTTACCGCATGAGGGCGACGCTGGACGGCGAGGTCGTCATCGACATCGAGCCGGTCTTCGGCTACCTGCACCGCGGCATCGAAAAGCTCATGGAGGAGCGTTCCTATACCGGCTGCATTCCCCTTACCGACCGCCTGGACTACGTGTCCTCGATGACCAATAACCTGGGGTACTGCATGGCGGTGGAAAAACTGGCGGGCATCAAGGTGCCGGAACACGCCGAATATATTCGCGTGATTGCCGCCGAACTGCAGCGTATCGCCAACCACTGCCTCGCCATCGGCGCCATGCTGAACGATGCCGGCGCTCTGGGGACACCCTTCTTTTACCTCTGGCGCGAGCGCGAAAAAATCTACGACCTTCTGGAGATGCTCTGCGGGCAGCGACTCATGCACAACTACATGCGCATCGGCGGGGTTAGCCAGGACATGCCGGAGGAATTCCTGCCGGCGCTG
>JAFGHK010000007.1 GCA_016930185.1 Dehalococcoidales bacterium
TCGACGGCCAACAAGCACGGTCGGGTCATCGGCACCAACATTACGGGCGGTAAAGATACATTCCCGGGGGTGGTGGGGACAGGCGTCTTGAAGGTCTTCGACCTCAATGCGGGGCGAACGGGACTTAACGAAGCGCAGGCGATAGAAGCCGGCTATGATACCGTCACCTCGCTCGTACCAAGCGAAGAACACGCGACTTATTACCCGGGGGCCAAAGATATACTGGTAAAGCTGGTGGCGGAAAAAGCCAGCGGCAGGCTGCTGGGGGGACAGGTAATCGGTCCGGGGGAGGCGGTCAAGCGTATCGACGTGCTGGCGACGGCATTGACCATGGGTGCTAATGTTGATAACCTAGCCAATTTAGACCTCGCTTACGCACCGCCCTACAACAGCGCCATGGACCCGCTGCACCACGCGGCAAACGTCATCCGCAACAAGCAGGCGGGCTACGCACGGGCGATATCACCGCAAGAACTAAAAAGAAAACTGGATAAAAACGAAAAGTTCGTCCTGCTGGACGTGCGCTTCCCGATGGAATGGAAAGAACAGCGCATCGAGGCCCCGCAAACAAAACTGCTGCCCCTGCCGGAGCTAGACGAGAGAATGAGCGAGCTCGATAAAGACGATGAGATAGTGATTTACTGCAAGACTAGCATACGCGCCTACCAAGCGCAAAGGACACTGGATGATGCCGGTTATAAAAATGTGTGCTTCGTGGACGGCAGTTTAGACGCCTGGCCATACGAAACCGCCAGTAACAAACAGGAATCAACTAAATAGTATCTTAATCTTTAGTCTGCGTGTCCGAGGAGTCGGTGGGATTATCCGAGTACTGCGGCACGCCCCTCAAGAAGAAATTAGCTACAATCGCCAGTAAAGCAACTACCATGAACATGAAGAATATATACGTCAGCGCGGAACTAAGAGCCTCACGCAGCGTAGTAATCAACTGGTCGAACAAGCCAAGTCCGTTAGGCCCCATACCCTCAAAGATGCCCCGCATATTATCGTAAGCGGCGGGGTCGATAATAGCCTGCGGATTGTCAAGTATGCCCGAAAGCTCGGCCGGTGATACGGCAGAGGTTACCTCCGGCGATATATTAGCCTTGAAAGACGACGCAAAACGGTTATTCAGAACCGAACCCATGAGAGCCAGTCCTACCACGCCACCAAGCGGCCGCAGGAATGAAATAAGTGATGTGGCCGTTCCCAGAACCGGATAAGGCACGCTATTCTGGACGGCGAGAGTATGCACCGGCATGACACTCCCATTACCCAACCCGGCAATAACCAGATAAACGGTTGCTACGGCGAAGGTCGTGGTTACCGACATGCCGGAAAGCAGAAGGAAGCCCACGCAGGCAAACCCCAGCGAAATCGTTCCCTGTATGCGGTAGTGCCCCCCGGTCCTGGAGAGAAGCTGGCCGCCAACGAAGCTCCCGAAAGCCATACCCAGCATCATGGGCGTCATGAAGCCGCCGCTCTCCGTTGCCGACGCGCCCAGCACACCCTGGAAAAAGAGCGGCACAAAGGTCATCACGGGAAAGAAGGATGCGCCCTGGAGAAAAACTACAATTGAAGACACGGAAACCACGCGATTTTTAAACAGGTCCATGGGGATGATGGGTTCAACAGCTCTTTTTTCTACCATAATGAAGGCAAAAAGCATAACCGCCGAAAAGATAAAGAGGCCGATGATAACGGAAGAGCCCCAAGCATAGTCCACCCCTCCCCAGTTAAGCCCCAGTATAAGCGGCACCATAAACAGTGACAGCGTGATAATGCCAAGATAATCAACACGGTGTTTTGCCGCAGCAGGACGCAGCGCCGGAAACAGGAAGATGAATATTATGATAACGGCAATACCGAGAGGCGTGGTGAGGAAAAAGCACCAGCGCCAGGAAAGGGCATCGGTAATGATACCGCCAAGCGTAGGGCCGATAACGGTAGAGATACCGAACACGCCGGCCATCAGACCCATATATTTGCCCCGCTCGTTCGGGGGGAAAAGGTCAGCGACGATGATGAAACCGAGGGCATTCATGGCGCCAAAACCAAAGCCCTGCACGGCGCGGAAGATGATAAGCTGGTTCATCGACTGGCTGAAGCCACTAAGCAGCGTACCGATAACGAAGATAATCATGCCGGTAACCAGCACCCACTTACGGCCGTACATATCAGACAGCTTACCCGCCATCGGGAGGGAAAGCGATTCAGCAATAATATAGGCGGTCTGCACCCAGGTGTACTGGCTGAAACCGGAGAGGTCGGCGACGATTCTCGGCATAGCCGTAGAAGTCACCGTCATAAAAATCGAGCCGAGAAACATGGTGAACATCGTGCCGATGAGCGCCGTCATAACCTGGCGCCGCGGCAAGTGACTCTGGTATGTTTCAATCGCTAATTTTTCCACAGTGTTCTCTTAATATTTATTACTAAAGCTTAGAAAATAACTCGTAGAGTTTATGAAGAGAAACGGACAATTCTTCAAGCTCGGCATCGGTAAGGCAAGCCAGCTTTTCTTCGACGCCGGTACGGATAACACGGTGAAACTCCTCCCCAATCCTACGTCCCTTATCAGTCAGCGCCACATTAAAAATCCGCCTATCGGCGGGGTCAGGCCGGCGCCTGACTATACTCAACTCTTCAAGTCGGTCCAGGAGATGGGTCATCTGGGACTTGGGTATCTGGAGTCGCTCTGCTATTTCCGCTATATGCAGCGTTCCCTCTTCCTGAAGGGTCTTCATAATTTCAATATGCGGCAGGGTAATATGCTCTTCAATCTGCCTGAAAGCCGTTTTCACCAGCTTACGCTGAAGACTGCGGCGTATCGAGGGGGTGATAGCCAGTAAATCTTTAGTGACCTTATCCAGAATCTCTCTAGTCATCGGAATATTATATTAGTTCACTATATAAATAGTATAATTTGTAAACTATTATACCACTCTTATAGACCGTCCGTCAAATTATCCGATTTTTAAGTGGACGTAATCAACCATCTGTACTAAAATAAGAGAAATCTTGTCCGGAAAGAGACAAAAATGAATCAGTGGCAAGAAGCCAAGAAAACTGTAATCGAAGCCGCCCGGAGGATGTCAGAAAAGGGGCTGGTGGCAGGAACTTCCGGGAATATCAGCCTGCGATTGCCCAGCGACGGGAAAAAGCAGCTGATGGCGATTACCCCTACTTCAAGGCATTATGATACTTTAAAAATCGATGATATACCGATTATCGACTTTAACGGTAAAAGAGTAGCGGGCGAGTTACCACCATCGATAGAAACGCAAATGCATATAGGGATTTACCGGGCGAGAAAAGACGTCAACGCCATTATCCATACACATTCCGTCTTCGCCAGCGCAGCCGCCGTGGCCGGAATCGATATTCCGCCGCTGCTGGAAGACCAGGTAGTCTATCTGGGCGGAGAAATAAAGATGGCGGATTACGCGGTCAGCGGCTCGCCGGAACTAATGACCAATGCCGTAGCTGCCCTGGGCGAAAGGAACGCCGTCCTGCTGGCGAACCACGGCGCGGTAGGCACGGGGCGGACCATGCGGGATGCCTTTACTGCCTGCGAGCTTATCGAGAAAACCGCCAGGGTCTATTTTCTGGCTTTGTCCGCCGGAAAGGTCAACCAGCTGCCAGAAAAAGCCATAGCCATACAAAAAGAGCTCTACGCCAAGTTGCAGACCAGGGAAGAATAATACAGGAAGTATTTATCACCACAGGCCCATGACACAAAAAATGGCGAGAATATTCAGCCTGGGCATATGTTTATTACTGCTGCTTGGCATATATTCCTGGCCTAAACCGGTCTCGGCGGGCTTATCCGTGTGGTCGGCGGAAACAATCCCAACGAGACTGAACGAGGTACTGGGCCGTCCCGGGATAGATGTCCGGGACCTAGCCATCGGCAGCGATTATTTGACGATTTATGCCGCCCCCGGCAACAGCGTCGGGGGCAACTTTATTTACAAGACCATCGACAGCGGCTCAAACTGGACGGAGTATCCAACACCTATAACAGCCGACCTGATAGCGGTCGCCCCGGATGATAATAATCTCGTGGTCATCGCCAACAGCACTACGGCGGCGGTACACATCAGCTTCGACGGAGGGGCGACATGGCAAACGATGGGCACCGTGCAGGAGACGCCCGGCGGCGCAGCTGCAGCAGCTATTTATGATATAGAAATATCACCGACCGCGAACGGAATACAGTATATAGCCGCTGCCGGCAAAGAAGCGGCAGGCCTAGCCAATGTCTGGTATTTCAACTACGGCTCAGCGACGCAAGCCTGGCACGAGACCAACGACCTGACCGGCTTTGCAACGGATAACGAAACAGCCACACTAACTTTTTCACCCAGTTTTATGTGGGATAACACGCTGGCGGTGATTACCGACAACGCCAGCATTACCGCGGGGGTAAGACTCCAGCTTCTTAACATTAATTCCGGGGCATGGAATGCCAACGCTGGTTATACGGGCTATCCAGATACGATAATCAGCGGTAATATAACCAGACTCACTTCAGCGTCGCTGGCGCTTTCCCCTACTTTCCAGGGAGACGACTTCGACAGCCATAAGGTTTTCATCGGCATGACGATAGACGGCGACGCGTCAGCCAATGCCACCAGCGGTATTTACAGAATAATGAATACAATCCAGACAGCTCTTCTTCTTAATGTAAATATCCATAGTATCGGTTTCAACGGCGCCTATTTGATTGCCGGCACCTATGATTCCACCACCGTCTACCGTTCCATTAATCCATCCGCGGCTATTCCGACGCTAAGCTTTACAGACGCCACCAAGAGGCCGGGCGGGGAAAACAAGGTATTAGTCGCATGGCTGGGCAGTGTTGCCATAGCAGGAACATCAGGGAACGAAAGCGCCTTCGCCGTATCGGCGGACAGTGGGACTACCTTCGATGATATCAGCCTTATCGATACGGCTATTACCAATGCCAGAGACGTGGCCGTTACCAGTGACGGCAGCATGGTATATCTGGTCACCGATGACGGCGTCGATTTGAGCCTCTGGCGTATGGCAAGCGATTGGAAAAGAGTATTAAGCCTGAAAGGCACCACTAACTATATCGTGCGCGTAGAGCCATCAAGCGGGAGTATCATCTATCTTGCCCAAAAAGGCGGGACCACCATTTACTGCAACAGCAACAGCGGAGCATCTCCATGGTCAGTCCGCACCTGCGCTGTAACTGTCCAGGATATCGCCGTGGAAAGTGCACAAGTTGCATACGCTTTAAGCGCCGCCGGGGCAGTATCCAAGTCCATTACCAGCGGTTATATCTGGGGTGTTGCTGTACCTACCCACCTTGGCAATGGGGCTACAATAGTCAGTGCAGGCACACACAATATACTAGTCGGCAGTCAAAACGGATTCGTAGCTTATTCAACAGACGGAGGCGCATTATGGACAATGATTCCGCAATCAATCGGGGCCGGTGCAGGTGATGTTCAAGTAGTGGCGGATGAAAGCTTCGCCACAAATAAAAAAATCTACGCCGCCAGCGACACACCCGGGCAGAATATCGTTACATGGACAATCGGCAGCAGTATTGCGTGGACTGATATTTTTAACGGCGTCGTTACAGGAGGGATTTACGGCCTTGCGATTACAAGCAATATTCTCTATGCATTGGAATATAATGCCATTGCTAACCAAAGCATACTCTGGCGGCATATCTCGCCGTCAACGGCGGCGTCATCATCGGCAGAATGGAATGCCAGCATTACTAACTTTATCACCGACGCTGATGACCCTAATGTCGTACTAAACGCCACACCGCGAGCTTTGAAGGCAAGTAACGGAAAACTATGGGCGGTCAAGACTAACCTGACTAATAAGCTTTACAGTTATACCGATGTCATCTTTGACGCAACAATAGAATTAGTTGCGCCTGCACAAGGAAGCATCGTGCACGTAAACTATCTAAACGGCCTCGCCTATGATGTACTTTTCACCTGGGACCGACCCAGTGTTGCGACTGAATACGAGCTTTTTATCGCTTACGATGAAAATTTCTTATACCCGACGGCGACCGTTACCGTGAACATGACAAATGCCAAAGCTTATGTTCTGGTAGGGCCGCAACAGGTTGGTCCCGCCAACATCGATTTCATACCAGGGACAGCCTATTACTGGAAAATACGCATTACAAAGCCCGGCTACAGCTCGTATTCCGTTACCAGATACTTTGTCATAGATGCCTTGCCGGACGTGTCAGCACAAATGATAGTGGAAGGCCAAAGCGGCATGGTTACGAGCCCGAATCCGGCGTTCTCGTGGCTGCCCCTGAAGGGAGTTACCGAGTACCAGTTCAGATTAAGTGACAACCCGGAAATGACCGACCTTATTCTTGACGAATTTGTCAGCACAACCGCTTTCAAGGTGAATATTACGCTGGAATACGGCCAGACGTATTACTGGCAGGTCAGGCCTATAAAACCCAAAGAAGGTAACTGGTCAGCGCTGGTTGTCTTTACGGTGGCCGAAGAGCCGACTGAACCTATACCCCCGGTAATAATAGAAGAAGCCCCGCCAGTAGAGATAAGCATACCGCCGCTACAACAGGAGGAGTCATTTTTACTGCCGCCAACATCCGTGCTGGTTACAGAAGTGACCCCAGGCTTTTTCTACATCATTATTTTTACCTTAGCGGTGCTGGTAGGCGTTGTCGCTTTAATGATATATAACACTTTTAAAGGACGTCCTGTGGTCAAACTGCCAGTGAGACGCCCGACCGGCCCCAGGCGTAAACACGAAATACCCGGGACCGAAAGAGCGCGAGAGTCGGTCGAACCGCCTAAGAAAGCAGCCACACGACCTCCACCGATTGAAAAGAGCAAGGAAGGGGCCTCGGTCGTTTTCGCCGCTAAGAGCTTCATGTGGATGCTGACGGAGGGGGTGGGGGCGGACGGAAGTAAAACCGCATTATCAGGAAAAGAGGAGCAATCCCTGGGAAAGAAGATTGCCGAGAGAATTCACGAACTGACCAAGAAAGAAAACCTGTACATTAAACACCCGGAAGACGCCGCCATGATGCTGCGTATCTGGCTGCAATACGGCTCCAGGGACGAGACCAACCGGTACCTGACCAAGACTTTTTCAGCGAGTCCGGAGAACGCCATCAGGTTCCTTAAGTGCTATCTGCCACCGGCCTCGGCGGAAAAACCCGAGCCGTCCGCCGATGACTTTACCCGCACGCATTACGACAGTATTAATGAAGTCGTCGACCCGGATAAAGTATATGCGGCATTGACCAAGGTCTTTAAATTCAAAGCAGATACCATCGAAGAGAAAGTGCCCGTTAAACCGACCGAAAGGAACCTGGCTTTTAAATTCATGCGTCTGCATCTCCAGAAAAAAGACGAGGACTCAAAGAAACCGCGTAACAAGTAATTGTCTGCAGACATACACGCCGTACGTCCCTAAGCTATCCCGCCACGCGGCTCGTTTGACATCATTCTTTAAGATAAAGTAAAATATTTACAGCACGATTCCCCAAGGGGGTTATTTGTGCCGAGCGAACAATGGGGACACAGTTACTTGAGACCTCTGCCGTTCACCATTTTTGCCAATACCAAGTCCCCACCTGCTAGAAAGGCAACCGGCCTTAATAGGACATCAGAACTATATCGGTGATATGGGATTACACGTGACGGGAAGGGACGCAATTTCGCATTACTCTTACTTCACAGCAATTAACATTGCTATCGGTTGTGTTTATTCTCAACGCTGGTTCGACAGTAGCTGATACATCTTGATGGCTTCAAAACCATCATATTTTCCCTTGCCTTACCGTTCTACCATGATGCAATCGGCAAGTTGACATACTAAAAAAGGATTTAAAAAAAGAAAAAACTGGAGGGAAACAATGGCTTATCCGAAATTCAAATCAATTTTACTTGAAAAGGACAAAGAATATCCCAAGGTAACTTATCTCACCCTGAACCGGCCGGATAAAAACAACTGTATCAGCATCGGTGAAGAGTACATGACCGGCGATATTAAGAAAGCCATGTGGGAAATCAACCATGACGATGACTGCAACGTGGTTATCTTCAGGGGCGCCGGCAGGAACTTCTGCGCCGGGTTCGACCTCTCCATGGTGTACCGCGTATACGGCGGGGCCAAGGGAGTTAAACCCAGCCAGAGAATCAGGCTACAGACGGACCAGGACCAGCTTTACGGCTTCCCGCAGGCCATCCTGGACTGCAATAAGGTAGTCATGGTGCAGGTACACGGCTGGGCTATCGAGGCCGGCCTGTACATTACCAAGGCGGCCGATATCGTTGTCTGCGGCGATAACGCCAAGTTCTCCCAGATGGGCCAGCGGCTGGCATTCGGCGGCCTGCCCACCCTGCCTATCGAGCTTGTAATGGGCCACACCAAGAAGGTCGAGGAAATACTCCTGACCGGCCGCACCATCAGCGGCAAAGAAGCAGAGGAAGCCGGTTATGTTACCAAGTCGGTCCCCGACGAAGACCTGGAATCAGAAGTGCATAACCTGGCCGCCGCCATCTCCCTGCTGCCACGCGACTGCGTGGTGATGGGCAAGTTCGCACGCCGCCACATGCTGGACAGGCTGGGGCTGACCAATCTCAAAGAGGTTATCCTCTATCACACCTTCAGCACCAACCTTAAGTACAGCGAGGATGAGCGAGAGCTTATGTTCATCCGCGACCGCGAGTCCATGGGCGAGAGGGAAGCGTTCCACAAAATGCACGAGAAGTACGAGGAGCGGCTTAATAAGACCAAGTACTTCCGCAGCTTCCGCCCGGAAAAGAAAAAATAAGAACCTCTTAGTCACGTTATAAGGAGTAAAGCAATGGCACAGGCAAAATATCCTGAATTTGTTAAAGACGACTATTTTAAGATGGACGTTGAGTGCCACCTTAGCGGCGAGGCGAACAAGAAGTACTTCAACTACTTCCCCGAATACAGGAAGTGGGTTTACGGCACGGCGGAAACCGCCCGCGCATTTAATGCCGTTCCCCACCACGTTACTAAAGACTGGAAAGAACCGCCTGTAACTAAAGCCGAAAAATCAGATATACCGGAAGAAGACAAACTGATAGTTTACCTTGACCGCTACGGCGTAGATATGGCCTGTATCCTCCCGGAATCCATGATGGAAACCACCGGTTATTCCACTAAATGGTCGACCAACGGTTATCTGCTGGCCGCGGCTGAAAAATACCCGGACAGATTCATCGTCCAGCCCAACGTCGGGCCTTTCATCAAGAGGGGTATGAAAGATGTCCTGTGGGAGCTCGACTACCTGGCACAGGAAAGGGGCTGCAAGATATTCAAGTTCTATCCTCCGGAAGATACCTACATCAACGACGAGAGGATATGGCCTTTCTATAAAAGATGCGATGAACTGGGCGTAGTAGTTTCCATCCACACCGGCTGGAGCTGGTGTCCCCCGGGTAAAGCTAAATACTGCCTGCCCGTCCTGCTGGATGACGTCGTTAACGACTTCTACGACCTCAAAATAGTCGCTTTCCACGCCGGCTGGCCGCACTGCCATGACCTGAACATGGTAGCTTTATCCCATCCCAACGTATATATCAGCTTGAGCCTGATTATGCCCTGGTACAAAGCGGCGCCGCGGCGGTTAGCCGAAATCATCGGCGAAGCAATCCAGTTTGCCGGGCCGGATAGGGTTGTCTGGGGCACCGATTTTTATGGTCCCGGCGGTCTTTTCCGCGAAGCAATAATCGGGCTAAGAACATTCGAGATGCCGGAAGACCTGCAAAAGGGCTATGGCTTTGCCCCGGTAACCGATGAAATCAAGCGCAAGATTTTCGGAGAAAACCTAGCTAAAATACTGGGAGTTGACACGTCCAAGAGACGTGTGAAATAAAGGAAAAAAGAGGAAAGGAGTAAGAAATGTCGGATTTCCCAATTTTATTCTCGCCCATCAAACTGGGACCGCTGGAGATAAAGAACAGAATCGGCGGTTCCTGCACCACCACCGGCGGCGCCGACCAGAACGGGTACATCAGAGAA
>JAFGHK010000048.1 GCA_016930185.1 Dehalococcoidales bacterium
GATAAATGGAGATAGGGGGATTCGAACCCCCGACCTCCGCGATGCGAACGCGGCGCTCTCCCGGCTGAGCTATATCCCCATGGTGACAGCATTATTATAGCATATCGCGATTAACGCTCGATGTGTTTTATCTGGTAGCGTAGCTTGCCCGCCGGTACGGTGATTTCCACGGTTTCCCCGTCACCCCGGCCTAGCAGCGCTTTTCCCAATGGCGATGCGATTGATATCTTGCCCTTGGCGGCGTTGACCTCACGCGGGTCAACTATTATGTAGCGGCACTCCTCGCCGGAAGCTAAATCACAGACGATGATACTGTCCCCGATACCCGATTTGCGGGCTGGCTCTTTCTTTTCCTGCATGATGTTTGCCGACTTTAAAGTCTGCTCTATCTCTTTAATCCTTCCCTCGATATGCCCGCGTTCTTCCTTGGCGGCATCCAGCGGCGCGTTTTCCCGGAAGTCCTTATCGGCGGCGGCGCGCTGTATATCCGCGACGAGTTCCCGGCTCCTCTTTTTAAGGTTCTCCAGCTCTGTCGCCAGTTCGTCATATCTGTGTTGTGTCAGCTCGGCAGCCTCAATAACGTCTCGTTTTCCGACCACAGCCGCAATCTTGCCTTTTTTAGCTTTAAGGTGCGTCGCAAGGTTGGTCTGGCTCCAGCCCGTCTTCCTGGCATGAGCGAAGAAGGAACGTAAAATCCCAATCTTTTTTTCGTAGTCGATATCCGTCACGTTCATCTGCTCGGTGTAGCCGGCGACGGCCGGGCCGGCCAGCCTGGAAAAAGGAATCTCCCAGCCGTACCAGCGGGCGAATTTATATACCTCCGCATGGCTGGCTTCTCTGTCTTTTATCGATAGTTTGCCCAGGTAAAGCGTGGCGGCTTCACCCAGGTTGGGAATCTGGTCTTTACTGTCGGGCATCAATCCTCCCTTTTACGGCGCTGTTTCATTCTAATCATTCACGGCATTAACGGTCAATGTCGTCGGACTTAAAGGGCAGCTTGAATACTTTCAGAGTTCTGGTTATCAACTGGTATTTAAGGAGACTAATTATCGCCCGACTGTGCCAGTCGAAAGTAATATCTTTGTCCTTAAGTAAGGCTTCATCGATGCCGCTGGACTTGATAATTTTAAAAACCTGGTCGATTTGCCTTTCGCTCATCCTCTCGAATAGCTTACGTGCCCAGTACCCTGTTCTTAGTTCACGTCCCAGCTTCCTCCGCCAGGCACGTTCATAACTTGAGAGTCGTTTTGCGGAAAGGTTATTATCCGCCAGCGCCCGGTGCAGGACGTCCGCCGCTATTTCCGCCCCCAGCAGCCCGTAATAAATGCCGCCCCCGGTGGTCGGTTTTACCTGGCCCGCCGCATCGCCTACCGCCAGCAGTCTCTCGCCGTAAGTGTGGGGTGGTAATTTTAAGGGGATACCCCCATAGTTTAACTTCACGTCAGCGGACATTATTTTACCCTGCTCCGCCAGCCGCCGAAGCCATTGCTTAAGTCGTGCTCCTGCTTCCGAGCGTGAAAGTAGTCCTGCTCTAGCCATTCCGTGCGACGTGGGCACCAGCCAGCCGAAAAACCCGGGTGCCGTAGCGCCGAAGTAGGCCTCTGTTTCTTCGAGACCCGGGGCCTCTACCTCCACCTGTACGCCGGCTGCGTAGTCCTTGGGTGCCCCCAGCCCCACTCTTTCGCTTAAGCCGGGATTAAAACCGCTGGCGATAACCACCGCTTTTGAGGTTATTTGGAAATTATTGCCTTTCTTTAATCCGGTAATACTGGCGTGTTCGCCGGCGATAGTGACATCCGTCACGCGGCTGTTGAACTGATATTCCGCGTCGGCAAGCTGAGCACGCTCCGCCATGAGTACATCGAAAGCCGACCGGTCCAGGACAACTGCCTGCGGCTCTTCCCGGTGTAGGTGAATGGCATTTCCTGAAGGCGAAAAAAGTACTGCGCTGTTTAACTCGCGGAGAATTACCCTGTTATCGATTTCAAATGTGTCAGCACATTCCCGGCTGATAATGCCAGTGCAGCAGGTTTTCCTCCCCACCCCGGTATTTTTCTCCAGTACCAGGATTTTCCAGCCCTTTTCCGCCAGGCGGCGGGCTGTATGGCTTCCCGACGGTCCGCCGCCGATTATTATCACATCGTGCATTCATTCTCCGTCCGGAGTCCTGTATTTTCAGGTTCAAAATCCACGTCATAATACTACTCTGTCAAGCTGGCGACTTCAAGTGCGGAATATATAGTGTATCCGATACTTTTAAAGGAGTATAATGAGTTCAGTAAAAAGATATGACATTGATAATATGACAGAGAAACCTCAAAAAAAACGTCTTCTGCCTGAAAAAGGTTTATCCTCCGGACTCACGTTACAGCTCCTGCGCGCTAAAGCGAAAACAGGCTTCCGCAGCCCGCATTTCTGGATAATCATCGGGCTGTTTATCGTATTCACCTTTGTTTATTACTATCTGCTGGAGTCCTATAAGGATATATACATCATTATCTTCTTTTATCCTCTTATATATGCCGCTATCGTCTACCGCATACGCGGGGTAGTCGTTACCGGGGTGGTCTTTATCGGCATCCTGCTGCCGCAGGCGCTGGTGGTATCTCAAGACCCGGTATTTCTTGTCCGTACGCTGATTTTTGCCGCCTTCGCCTATCTTGCCGCCGCGCTCGGGGCCGTCCTTCTTAACTATCTGGAAAACCAGCTTGAAGCCTATCAGGAAATCCTATCCCTGAATGAAAAACTTAACGACTATATAGATAAATTACACAAGACCCAGCAGCAGCTTATCCAGGCGGCCAAGTTAAGTTCTCTCGGCCAGCTTGCGGCGGCGGTAGCCCATGAACTGAATAATCCCCTGGCGGGAATACTGATTTATACCAGGCTGGCAAAAGAAAAGATAGCTAAAGGTACTATTGATAAGGAAAAACTGAACAGTAATCTGGAAAAGATTGAGTCGGCTATAGAATACTGCAGCAGCATCATCCAGGGCCTGCTTGATTTCGCCCGGCAGACGGAGCCGTTACTGCGTCCGGTAACCGTGGGACGGGCTATCGATAAAGCCATGTCTTTAGCGGGTCATCAGATAAAGATGAAAACAATCGAGGTTTCCCGTGCGGATGCTCCTTCGTTGTCACTGGTGGTGGCGGATTTCAATCAGCTGGTACAGGTAATTATCAACCTTATCCTGAATGCTGTTCAGTCCATGAAAGAAGGCGGCAAGCTTACCGTCAACACATCACAGGATGACGGCCTGGTTAAAATAACTATCAGCGACACCGGCAACGGCATACCCCCGGAGAACATGGACAAGCTTTTTACGCCGTTTTTTACAACCAAGGACGATGTTAAGGGTGTGGGGCTGGGTCTGGCGATATCCTACGGTATTATCGAGCGCCACGGCGGCAGGATAGAAGTACAGAGCGAAGTGGGCAGGGGCAGCACTTTTACTGTAATTCTACCGGCCTACGAGGGTGAAGAACAGCCCGAAACGGGAACATCAATCTGATTCTTATTTGGCAATGGGACGCGGTATATTTACTATAATCTCCGTGCCCTTGCCCGGGGCGGATTTTATCTGAAGAGTGCCGTTGAGGAGACGTGCTCGCTCGTGCATTCCCATCAGTCCCAGCCGACCTGCGCTGACCATACCCTCGATTCTCTCGGGCGCTATAAAGCCCTGGCCGTCGTCGGTCACGGTCATTCGGATGCTGTTATCTTTACTCTCTAGTTTGATAGTAACTTTTGATGCCCTGGCATGTTTCCTGATGTTATTCAACGCTTCCTGGGCAATTCTGAAAAGCAGAATCTGGGCCTCCGGAGATAGTGCTGTTTTCATATTTCTGGTTTCAACGCCGACCTGGATTTTCTGGTCTCTTTCCAGCCCCTCGGCAATCCACTCGAGGGCTGCCACCAGCCCCAGGTCGTCGATTATGCGAGGGCGTAATCCCTGCGCCGTTGCGCGAAGCGATTCTAGGGCTTTGACTGCCTGTTCCCTCACCTCTTCGATGTTGCCCCTTAGTGTCGCCAGCTTCATCCGCGGTGCTGTAACAAGGTTATCCACTTTTTGAATCAGGACAATGATATCGGGAGATACATCGTCATGGAGGTCGCGGGCGATGCGTTTTCGTTCTTCTTCCTGCGCTCGTGTTATCTGCTGGAGATAAGCCCGTACATTTTCTTCCTGCAGTTTTTCCTGCGTAACGTCCCTGGCAACGTGCTCGAAACCGGTTATCCTGCCGCCGGATACCACCGCATTGGTGGACATCTTTACGATTCTTATCGCTCCGCCTTTGATAAAAAACTGCTGCTCGTAAGGCTGTTCGAATTCCTCACCGTTTATTAATTTGGTCCGTACCTCGCGGGCCAGCGTCAGGGAATCTTCGCTTAAAAAACGCGCCAGGTGTATCCCCCTCAACTCTTCCCGGGTGAAACCCGTCATTTTCTCCCAGGCCTGGTTGCCGTCCACGAAGAATCCGTTGACATCCTGCACCCAGATAGCGTCGCTGGCATGCTCGAATAAATAGCGGTATTTCTGCTCCGAGACGCTCATGCCCCGCTCGGACTCCTCTAACTTGGTAATCAGTTGCTGGGACTGTACCCCCCTTTTTTGGTAAGCTTCAATCCACAAATTCACCAGCAGCCCAACGATAACGACCACGACACTCTCCAGAATGGCGTCGGACTTGTATTCCGAAAGTATAATAATACGCGGTATTATTACAGCCAGACTTAATGCCAGAGTGGCGAGCCCGATTCTCAAACCGAAAATATAACCGGCGTAGATAATCGGCACAAGGAACAATACCCGCTCCATACCGTGCCGTGATAGACCCCAGAACGACAACAGTGAAGGAGAATCTATCTGCAAAATCTGCTGCGGATAATGAAAGATGATGCCGATGATAAACATCACCGCCAGTACCCAGAAATGGGGACTGGAGACGGATAGGGGGGCTTGTTTTAGCGCATGGAACCGAATGGCTACTACTCCATTTTTACCTATTTAAGGATAGAGTTATTATTGTATATCATTGAGGTCGATATAACCCTGTTTCAGTCCCTTGATAATGGCGTCGGTACGGCTGCTGCAGCCGAGTTTGTTAAAGATATTGGTCATATGGGCTTTCACGGTACGCAGGCTGATAAAGAGCTTTTCTGACATTTCTTTATTGCTTAGCCCCCTTGAGGCCCATTTTAATATTTCCATCTCCCTGGAGGTAAGCTGACCTCCGGCTTCGAGCTCGCCCTCGGTTTTCGATAAGTTGGCCAGCCTCTGCACCAGCTTGCGTGTTACCTCCGGGTCAAGGACTGATTCACCGGAGCGTACGGCGCGTATAGCTTTCACCACGTCCTTGCCTGGCGAGTTTTTCAACAGGTACCCGCAGGCCCCGGCTTCAAGCAGTCCGATAATATAGCGGATATCGCTGTAGGCTGTCAATATCAATAACGATGTGGAAGGGGAGACTTGCTTGATTTGCTTGGTAGCTTCCACGCCGTTAAGCTTGGGCATTACGATGTCCATGATGACGATATCCGGTTTAAGCTCTTTGGCGATTTGAACGGCTTCCTCTCCATCGGTTGCCTCTCCCACAAGTTCGAAGTCTTTTTCCTGCTCGAGCAGGTTTCGCATGCCTTCCCGCAGCATGGCATGGTCGTCGGCAATTAATATCCTGGTTTTCATTTCGCTCCTGTTGACCCGGCTTGAGATTGCTTTTACCTATATTATTGTAAAACGTTCGGGTCAAAATCTCAAACTTGGCGAATTAGGTCTGGGGTACTATATCCAAAGTTCGATAATAAATTGGACTTACTAACAGGCGTGATACGTCCGAAGGGCGGTTTGTAGAATTTGTGAAAATGATAATATGAAAATATATACAGAAATGAGAGGGCGCGGAAGCAGGGTGAGGAAAAAAAGAGATATAAAACAGCTAAGTCAAGAAGAAGCAACCAAGAAGAAGAAAGCCATTCTTACCGCACTTACTAAAGCATCTGAAGATTATCTTTCATCAAAAGGCAGTGATGATGCCTTTAGTGACGAGTCTGACGATTACTACACACTCACCCATGATGAAATGGACGCGCTTGTCAACGGTGATATAGAAAAAATTGAAAGCTGGGTCAGCAATATGGACAGGAGACATGCCACTCGTCTTTTACGCTGGCTCATTAAGGAGAGATGGTAGGGGGGGTGATATACCCGCCCTTTTATTTTGGTACCCCGCATATTAACAGAAACAAAAAAAGGAGATGAACTTAATGGTTGAGAATAAAAAGGTACTGATTGCGGATGATGAAAGTATCGTGAGAGATTCGCTGGCAGACTGGCTGACCGACCACGGTTATGAGGTCGTTACCGCCGCGAATGGTGATGAAACAGTGGAAAAACTCAAGGAGGGTGATAATCTGGGTGTTGTCGTCCTTGATATACGCATGCCCGGTAAAGACGGCATCACTATCCTGGAGGAAACCAGACAATATCACCCCGACCTCAAATACATCATTATCAGCGGCTATCCGTCCGTGGATGTCATGAGCCGGGGTATCAGGTTGGGTGCTGTTGGCTTTCTTGTGAAGCCCTTTAACCCTGAAGAACTGGAAAGAATGGTAAAGCATGCCATATATGGAAATGGAGATGTTCAAACCACAGCATCGGAGGAAGAAGCCGAGCGGTCCGAGTCAGACCTCCTCGGTCAGATTTCCGGCAAAGAAATAGCCTCCATGATGGCGGAAAACCGCGTCTTCGAGCCTTCTCAAGAATTTTCCGGCTCGGCGGCTATACGAAGCCTCGAGGAGTACAAAGCGCTTTATAACTGGTCGGTTAAGGACCCGGAAGGGTTCTGGGGCCAGGTGGCGAGCCAACTGGACTGGTTTAAGAAGTGGGACAAGTTCCAAGAATATGATTTTAAAGATAAACCTGAAGTACGCTACTTCATTGGCGGAAAAATCAACGTCAGTTGCAACTGCCTCGACCGACACCTTAATACATGGAGGAAAAACAAAGCCGCTCTTATCTGGCAGGGCGAACCGGATACCGATACTCGCGTCTATACATACCAGCAGCTATTCCGCGAGGTATGCAAATTCGCCAATGTTCTAAAAAAGCACGGCGTCAAGAAAGGCGATACCGTTTCCATCTACCTGCCTATGATTCCGGAGCTGGCCATCTCTATGCTGGCCTGCGTGCGTATCGGCGCGATTCACAGCGTGGTCTTCGGCGGTTTCAGCGCCGAGGCCCTGCGGGACCGGATTCAGGACTGCGGCTCGAAGGTGCTCATCACCGCTGACGGCTACTGGCGCAGTAGCAAACAGATCGGCAGCAAGGTCAATGCCGATAAAGCTCTTGAGGAATGCCCGACCGTCCAGAAAGCCATCATTGTGAAACGACTGGGCATTGATATCCCAATGCAGGAGGGAAGGGACTCATGGTGGCATGACGAAATAGACGCCCCGGATATCTCTTCAGTTTGCGAAGCTGAAAAAATGGACGCCGACGCGCCTCTGTTTATCCTTTATACCAGCGGCAGCACCGGCAAGCCCAAGGGTGTCCTCCACACGCAGGCAGGCTATCTCCTGCACTGTTACCAGACCATGAAATGGATATTTGACATAAAGGACGAAGATACCTACTGGTGCACTGCGGATGTCGGCTGGGTGACCGGCCACAGCTATATCGTCTATGGCCCCCTGGCCATCGGCGCCGCCAGTCTCATGTTCGAAAGTGTGCCCACCTACCCCGCCCCCGACAGGTTCTGGCAGGTCGTGGAAAAATTCGGCGTCAACGTATTCTATACTGCTCCTACTGTTATAAGGGCTTTGATGAGAGAGGGTGAGGAATGGCCTAATAAGCACAATCTCTCCAGTCTTAGACTCCTCGGCAGCGTCGGTGAGCCTATAAATCCTGAAGCCTGGATGTGGTACCACAGTGTTATCGGTAAGGAAAAATGCCCCATTGTAGATACCTGGTGGCAGACGGAAACCGGAGGCGTCCTTATTACCCCTCTCCCCGGAGCCATCCCAACCAAACCTGGCTCCGCCACTCTCCCGTTCCCGGGTGTCGAGCCGGTAGTCTTGAGAGAAGACGGCACCGAGGCCGGCATCAACGAGGGAGGCTGGCTATGCATCAAGAAGCCCTGGCCTGGTATGATGCGTACTCTCTGGGGCGACCCGGAACGGTTTAAACTGACTTACTTCTCCAAGTTCCCAGGCTACTACTGCACCGGCGACGGCGCCCGCAAGGACCAGGACGGTTATTACTGGCTCATGGGACGTATCGACGATGTAATTAATGTCTCTGGCCACCGTATTGGTACTGCCGAGGTTGAGAGCAGTTTGGTCTCCCATCCCAAGGTGGCCGAGGCTGCCGTAGTCGGTATGCCGCACAAATTAAAGGGGCAGGGTATCTATGCCTATGTAACCCTAAAAACCGGTGTGACTGTAACCCCGGATTTGGATAAAGAATTGAGGAACCATGTCCGTCAGCAAATCGGCCCCATTGCCACCCCGGACGTAATTCAGCTGGCTGACGGCCTGCCCAAGACTCGCAGCGGTAAAATCATGCGGCGTATCCTCGTGAAAATCGCTGCTGGCGATACGAGCAACCTGGGTGATACTTCCACCCTTGCCGACCCATCGGTGGTGCAGACCCTGCTGGCGGGTAAGAAGTCGTAAACCCCTGTGTGAGAACGGCCGGGGTGGGCAATCTTCCCCGGTCGTTTGTTATATTAAACTAAATTTTGGAGGTATTTCGTGTCACAAATCTCGACCAAAGACGAACCGCAATGGGCAAACCCGGGCGCTCTCGGCCTGGCGGCGTTCGGGCTCAACACTGTCCTGCTCCAGATTCATAATATCGGCTGGATAGACAGCTATATGCCCCTGATTTACGGCATTTTCTGGGGAGGCATCGCCCAGGTAATCGCCGGCATTATCGACGGCAAACGCGGCGATACCTTCGGACTGACCGCATTCTGTTCCTACGGTCTGTTCTGGATAGGCATCGCGATGGCTTTCGTTTTCCAGTGGACCGGCGTTGTTACGCTGGATAATTCCGGTCTGGCCTGGACGTTCATCATGTGGGCTGTTTTCACCTTCTTCATGATGATCGGCACGCTCAAGATGACCTTCGTACATTTCTTCGTGTTCGCCTCACTGGTAATACTCTTTGGCCTACTAGCAGCCCATAAGTTCGGTGCTATCTCCGCCGTACCCGCCGGCATCGAGGGGCTTTTCTGCGGCGCGGCGTCGGCTTACGGCGCGGCGGCGGTTATCATCAACGGTAAGTTCGGGCGGACTGTCCTTCCCATGGGAAGAATGTTAAAATAATAATCTAAAAACAGCAAATAATAAGCGACCGGTAGGTTAATCTGAATTTCCGGTCGCTTTATTTTTGCCGGTTAGAGTGTGCCTAATCTATCGTGATTTAACTTGCTATGTGTAACAGGCTGGTTGTATCATAGGTAACTGGAGTATTGATTTTCATGGATAGTGATTTAGTCCCCTCCGGCCTTAAATACTTGGCCGATAATGTAATTACAAAGCAGAATATCCTCGGCGTCAGCAAGGAACAGGGCGCGCGCTGGGCGCGTAAGCTGGCCCTTCCTCCCGCTGCCGAGACTGTATTTTTTGCCGGCTGCGGCTACCAGTTCTCGCCGCAGCTGGAAGTATTGATGTCCTTGGCCCGGGGTACCGATAAAAGCGTTATTGGTTCCGAGCTTCCCATGCGCTTTGCCCGTTTTCAGAAAAAACTGGGACTCAACCTCCCCGGTATTTATAGCAATGCTCTTTCCAGTGGTGCCGCCGTCGAGGTCAAGCCGCTGGAGGCTGCCGTTAAGGTGCTGCGGAAGCTTGGCATTCAGCCCGGCTACCTGGCGGAAAACGAGCCCTGTTGCGGCGCCACGCTTTATCACGCCGGACTTCAGAGCAAGTTCGCAGAAAATGCCCGTAAGGCTTATAAAACGCTCAAGAAAGCAGGCGTCAGGCAGATTATAGGCGTGGTGCCTTACTGCATTCACGCACTGAAAACCCTTTTTCCCCTCTTTATCGATGGTTATGATATAGAGGTGAAACATTTTCTGGAAATAGTCGCCGAGAAAATTTCGCTCCTAAAATTACGTTATCCCCACCCGGTCAGGGTAACCTATCACGACCCCTGCCAAATGGTCCGTTACATGAACTTGGTGGAAGAGCCGCGCCGGATTTTACGTTCCATTGAGGGTGTTAATCTGGTGGAACCGGAGTGGACGCACGGCGAGTGGGCGACCTGCTGCGGCGGCGGGGGTGGCTTTGAGACGGTCTTCCCGGAATTAAGCGAGGTGCTTGCTGTTAACCGCGTTAACGAATTGCTGGAAACCAAAACGGATATTATCGTCACGCATTGTCCCGGCTGCATTATGCAGCTCAAGGATGGCCTACGTAAGCTGAAGGTAAAAAACGTCGAGGTGCTTGACCTGATGGAGATCGTTGCCGCAGCGATGGAAACATGAAAAATAATTCAGATTTCAAGAGCTATAAGAAAGAAATTATGGGGGCCGCGTATAACGAGCGCCTCCGCCTGGCGCTTTCCCGCGCTGTCAAGAGCTTCCGCGCCAACGTGAAAAACGCCCTTAAAAAATACCCTCATACTGAAAAGCTTGCGGATGAAGTCCTGGAAATCAAGAAAAAAGCCATCCCGCAAATGGAAAAACTGGCACAACAGGCTGTCGCTGTTATTGAGGAAAATAATGGCAAGGGGTATATCGCCCGCACGGCCGAAGAAGCGCTGGGAATCATCTCCGACCTCGTCGGGACGAAGAAGCTAATCGTTAAAGGCAAGTCCATGACCAGCGAGGAAATCGGACTCCGTGAGCATCTAGAAGAAGCCGGCAACGAGGTCTATGAGACCGACTTAGGGGAGTTTATTATCCAGAAAATGGGGTCGCGTCCCATGCATATCCTGTCGCCTGCCATCCATGTTCCCCGCGAGGATGTCGCCCGCCTGTTCTCAAAGATCATGGGACAGGAAATCGCCCCCGATGCTGAAATTGCGGACATGGTAGCGGCGGCTAGAGAATACCTTAGAGATAAGTACTTCCGCGCCGATATCGGTATCAGCGGGGCCAACGTAGTTGCCGCCGAGACCGGCACTCTCTTCATTATTGAAAACGAGGGGAATATCCGACTCGCCACCAGTGCCCCACCGGTTCACATCGCCCTGGTCGGCATGGAAAAACTGGTGCCCTCTTTAAGCGATGCCTTTAAAGTAAGCGAGGTTACCTGGCGCTATGCCAATTACACCATTCCTTCTTATGTGAGTATGGTATCCGGTCCCAGCAAGACCGGCGATATCGAGAAGGTCACTACCTACGGCGCTCATGGCCCCAGGGAATTTCATGTCATTTTCCTCGACGGGGGGAGGACGCGACTGGCTAAATATCCCCTGCTCCGCCAGGCCCTTTATTGCCTGCGCTGCGGCGGCTGTCTTTACGAGTGCCCGGTCTTTGCCGTTACCGCCGGCCATTTCGGCGATAAATATTTTACCGGCATCGGCGCTGTCTGGGCGGCTATCGTCAATCAGGACCTGGAAAAGGCAGCATCCCTCGCTTACACCTGCCTTACCTGTGGGCGCTGCCGTCAGAGGTGTCCCGTGAAAATCGACGTGCCGGAAATGATTATTGAGCTGCGCAAGTTACTGGCGGAGGGCGAAAAGGAATAATGCGTAACATTAAAGCCGACCTTATTATCGATGCTGTCTCCAAGCTCTTTAAAGAGGCTAATTACAATCTTGGTGACGATGTTCTTACCGCATTAAAAAAAGCACGCCGTGAGGAAGAGTCCCCCGCCGGTCGAGAAGCCCTGGATGCTATCATAGAAAACGCCCGTGTTGCAGCGGAAGAAAAAGTCCCCCTCTGCCAGGACTGTGGCACAGCCGTGGTCTTTCTGGAAATAGGGCAGGATATTCATATTGAGGGCGGTGACCTTTATACCGCGGTTAACGAGGGCGTGCGGCGAGCTTACAAGGAAGGTTATCTACGCAAGTCCATGGTCAACCTCCCCTTTTCCGACCGAAAAAACACCGGTGATAACACTCCGGCTGTGATTCACACTGATATCGTTCCTAGTGATAAGCTTAAAATTACCGTGTTACCCAAGGGGGGTGGTGCCGAAAACATGGCTAAACTCGGCATGCTGCTTCCGGCCTCCGGTA
>JAFGHK010000049.1 GCA_016930185.1 Dehalococcoidales bacterium
CGCAACATCAACCTATTATATCACGGCTTGTCAATATATGATAATCAAGTTAAAAAGCTAGCAAAATAAGGTCTTTAGACTGTTTATATTCCGCAAAAAAATAATGACTGGAGCCTGAAAAAAATGCAAAAAAAATCCGCTGAATCAACGCCCGAAGAAAAACGCCGGCAGCGGTTCGAACGCTGGCTTTCACCGCCCGGCGTCAAGTTCTCCAGCCCCGAGGCTGAAGAGGGGTATAAAAAAAGGGTGACCCGGTTTATCAAAGCCATGAGCCTTGAAAAACCGGACCGCGTGCCGGTTATCCTGCCGGTGGGCGGTTTACCGCTTTATCATGCCGGCATAACGCTGAAAGAGGCCATGCACGATAATAAGCGGCTCTGCCAGGCGTACCGCGATTTTTTTAAGGAATTTAAAGGGGACACCTATGCCAGCCCCGGCATGGTTTTTTCGGCCAGGGCATCGGAAATTATCAACAGCATCTCCTCAAAGTGGCCGGGCCACGGTCTTTCCGATGACGCCAGCGTACAGCAGTTCGTAGAAGGCGAATATATGAAAGCGGATGAGTATGATGTTCTCCTTAAAGACCCATCAGACTTTTGTTTCCGCTATTACCTGCCGCGCACCCTGGGAGCGCTGGCGACTTTCGCTAACTTCTCGCCGCTTCCTTATATCCTGGGTATGCCCAACCGGTTTCTCATGCCGGCTGTTATGCCGGAGGTACGGGCTTCTTTCCAGGCGATTATCGATTACGGTAAAGAGACAGCGGACTGGATGAAACCCCTGATGGAGTTCGACCGTGAAGCGCTGGAGGCCGGGTACCCATCTATCTTCGGCGGTCAGTCTCACGCCCCGTTCGATATCCTGGGCGATACCCTGCGGGGCACCAAAGGAATTTTCATGGATATGTACCGGCAGCCGGAAAAGCTCAAGGAAGCCATGGAGATGCTGATCCAGATGAACATTGAAGTCGGTGTGCACATGGCAAATGTCTCCGGAAGGCCGCTCGTGTTTTTTGCGCTTCACAAGGGCGATGACACTTTTATGTCTGAAAAGCAGTATGAAGAGTTCTACTGGCCGACGTTCCGGAAGGTTATCCTGGGACTGATTGATGAAGGCTGCGTGCCGATTCTCTTCGCCGAGGGGAAATATAATAACCGGCTGGAAATCATCAAAGACCTGCCCAGGGGAAAAGTGATGTGGCATTTCGACCAGACAGATATGTTCAGGGCTAAGGAAATACTTGGAGATAACGCCTGTATTGCCGGCAATGTGTCTGCCTCGCTCCTGCGCACCGGCACGCCGCAGGCGGTCAAGGAATATTGCCGCAAGCTCATCGAGGTCTGCGGCGAGGGCGGGGGCTTTATCCTGACCGGGGGCGCCAGTATCGATAGAGGAGACCCGGCTAACCTGCGCGCCATGATGGAAGCCGCCGAGGAATATGGGGTCTATGACTAGAGCTAAAGTTGCTGGCGGACAGGTTATCTGCTAACATATGCCTAATAATAAGAGATAGCTTAAAATACTTAAAGGTTTTTAGACGTGACAGAACTGCTAAAAGTAAATAATCTGGTAACGCAATTTAAAACGGAAAACGGTATCGTTAAAGCCGTCAGCGATGTTTCCTATTACCTCGACGAGCTGGAAATCATCGGGCTGGTGGGCGAAAGCGGCTGCGGCAAGTCGGTCAGCCAGCTTTCCGTGATGCAGCTTATCAATGCCCCTGGCGAAATCACCGGCGGCGAGGTCATCTTCGAGGGAAAGGACATCTTGAAATATGCCCCCCACAGCCCGCAGATGCGCGCCATCCGGGGCGCCAGGATAGCCATGATTTTCCAGGAGCCGATGACCTCCTTAAATCCGGTATTGACCATCGGCCAGCAACTTACCGAGATGCTGGTACTGCACCTGAAAATGAACGCTGAAGCCGCCCGAAAAAGGGCCATCGAGCTTCTAGGGATGGTGGGCATCCCCGCCGCGGAAGGACGTATTGATGATTATCCCCACAATTTCAGCGGGGGCATGCGGCAGAGGGTGATGATTGCCATGGGGCTTTCCTGCAATCCCAGAATCCTCATCGCCGACGAGCCAACCACCGCGCTGGACGTCACTACCCAGGCGCAGCTCCTGGAATTGATGAGGGATATGGTAAAGCATTTCCGGGCGTCACTGATAATCGTGACGCACAACCTTGGGGTGGTAGCCCGCTATGCCAAAAGAATCTACATCATGTACGCCGGCCGTATTGTAGAGTCCGGCACTACTAAAGATATCTTCAGTAAACCGCGCCATCCGTACACGATAGGCCTTCTCAAGTGCATCCCCAGACTGGACGAGGAGGAAGGCAGGAAGCTGGTGCCAATCGAGGGACTGCCGCCCAACCTTATCAATATGCCCCCCACCTGCGCCTTTCTGCCCCGGTGTTCCTGGAAAATCGATAAATGCTATAAAGAGCCCTGGCCTGATATTACTCCCGTCAACGATAATCACTATATTAGGTGTTTTGTCGATACTTCGGACGTGAATAATGAACCAAAAAAACAATAACGTCATTCTTGAAGTGAACGACCTGAAAATGTACTTCCCCGTCATGCGGGGCCTGCTGCGCCGCAAGGTGGCCGATATTAAAGCCGTAGATGGCGTTTCCTTTAACTTAAAAAAGGACGAGACCCTGGGGCTGGTGGGCGAAAGCGGCTGCGGCAAGACGACTATCGGCCGCTGCATACTCGGTCTTTACCGCGCTACCGCCGGTAACATCTTATTCCAAGACAAAGATATAGCCAAGATGCCGGAAAAGAAATTAAGGGAAATGCGCCGCGAAATAGCGCTTATCTTCCAGGACCCGTATTCTTCACTCGACCCGCGCCAGAACGCTGGCAACATCGTGGGAGAGCCGCTTAAAATCCACCAAATGGTGATGAATAGAGGAGAATATAAAGACAGGGTGGAGCAGCTTTTCCGCACCGTAGGCCTCGACCCATCGATGATCGACCGGTTTCCACATGAATTCTCCGGCGGCCAGCGGCAGCGCATCGGAGTGGCGCGCGCCCTTGCCTGCAACCCTTCACTCATTATCTGCGACGAGCCTATTTCCGCGCTGGACGTTTCCATCCAGGCGCAGATTATCAACCTGCTGGAAGAGCTGCAGGACGGCGCCAGGGAATTAAGCTATCTGTTTATCGCCCACGACCTTTCCGTGGTGCGCCACATCAGCGACCGCGTGGCGGTTATGTACCTGGGGCATATCTTTGAAATATGTAAGTCACGGGAACTCTATGATAAACCACTACACCCCTACACCAGGGCCCTGCTCTCCGCCATCCCCATCGCCGACCCGTTCGTGGAGGAAACACGTGAGCGCATCATTCTCAAGGGCGAGGTGCCCAGTCCGCTTAATCCGCCCTCCGGCTGCCCCTTCCACCCCCGCTGCTTCATGGCCGTGCCGGAATGCAGCCAGTCTGTACCGACTTTGAAAGAAGTCATCCCCGGCCACGAGGTAGCCTGCATTAGAGTGTAGGCCTATCGTCACCCCAGACTGAATAACCCGATGTCTGCCCGTCGAAACTCCGTTTTTATGTAATTCTTTTTATCGGTTGCCGAATGGCGTTATTCTGCCCTTTGAGGGAAACACTCAACCCAAATCAGGGGTGGCACCATTTTAAATAAATAACGCCGCAGGCATAATATCTTTAGGCATAATGAATCTGTATGCTTGAAAAAAATATAAATTTCCAATCCAAGGACCGATTGGAGAATACTAGCATGCATATTTTTACCATGCTGAACGGTTAAAAAACAGGTCTTCGACCAAGATACCTGATATTACAGGAGGCAAATAATGAAACTTGTTTATAAGCTCGTTATCTCGTTCCTTTTAGTAACGGCGATAATGGGTGCTTTCGGCCTATACATGTTTCAAAACGTAAGCAGCCAGCTTTCAGACAAGCAGCAGGAAATTAGTGACGTGTCCGCCCTTACTTCTGCCGTGCAAAGTTTCCACACGGAGAATTTCCGTGAGCAGCTGGATACGTGGGAATATGCATATGCGCCGACTGAAGAGAGATTGAACGCATTCTATAGCCACCTTATTACCTGGGAAGTATTATTCGAGGATTTTATAGACAAGGCAGAGGCGGCCGACTTAAGCTTTGAAGAGGCCGAACTGATTACCCGACTGCAAAGCGGCAGCGCGCTGGTAAGGTCGGCGTGGCATGACGTTATAACCACGACGGCATCGATCGCAACAGGTACTATCGAATCGCCCACGCTAAACGCTGACGGCACGGAGAAATATCCTTTTCTGAATGATATGTCGGAATACGGCTTTTACTTCAGATATCCCATGTTCGATATGAGCACGAGCGATCCGGAAAATCCCATACTCCGTTCTACGATGATTAACCTGGGAGAGCTGTTTGACAACGCACAATTCAACGATATCACGGATGAGTTCGTTTCACTCCAGCAGGTCAAACTGTCCACGAAACAGATTGAAATGGAAGACCTCAAATCATCCCTCACCACGCAGTTCATCATCGCATTTGTCCTTGTATTAGTCTTTGCTATAGCTCTGGCGCTGGTGATGACAAGAATGATTGTAGGCCCGATTAAGAAGCTGACCGAAGTAGCTAATCAGGTGAGTCACGGCAACACCGATATGGCTGTTCCCAATATAAAATCAAGGGACGAAATCGGCGACCTTGCCAAGAGTTTCGGGCGCATGGTTGCTTCTGTTAAATTCATGATGACGGATAAGGAGGATTAGCATCATGTCGTTATACGATGATGTGGTAACTATAGCCAAGGAATACATCGGTCCGGCAGGTCAAAAGTTTATCGACCGGCAGCTGGAATCTCATCTTAATCTTTCTCCGGCGGATCTGGATAAGTCCAACATTTTTGAGCTATCCAAATGGTGCTTCGCTTCCGGACGCCTGATCATCGACGCGGAAGAAGCCAGGTCTTTCCAGGGGAAAATAAACGCTCTGGCGGAAAAAGTAGCTTAAGTATAAGAATATTGGTAAGTAAACGAGCGGGGCACCGTAAAAGTGCCCCGCTTTTTTTGTGGTGAATATATTATTCCCTACTCACAATCCGTTAGCAAAAAGGTAAAACTAACCAGCTTTTAACTAATATAGAAAATGTGGTAACGTGCAAATATCGAGATGGCTAAGGCTAATAGATAATGCTAACGATTAAGTGTGCCAAGTGTAAGCGTAAGGTATTTAAATATGTGAAGATTGGGAAGGGGCGAGTGCTGCACTGTTGGAGAGGGCGGATAATGAGGGATTACAGCATTCGTAATGGAAATGAAGTTAAGTGCAAATGCGGTAATCTAATCGGAGTCGATGAGGGGAAGTGGGTAAAAATGAAGCAACACTCCTTTATCTACTGATAAGGAAAATTAGTAAATTCTCATAAACACCGCATTTTCTTACATAAATTGCTGCGTAGAACTAACCCTGTTCCTCTTTCAACCAGTCACATCAGCCGAGCTTATGCAGCAGCCTCATTACCCCGTCCACTATCGGGTCTCTTCCAACCGCAGGTGAATAAGGTGTTTCCAGTAATGCCAGCTTTTGTAGCGGCACTTTCTCAAATATAGCCAGGGACAACTCATTGAGGGTGCCCCTTATCATTTCCTCGGAGATAACTTGCGCCCCGATTAATGTACCAGTCCGGCGGTCAGCGACAAGCTTATGGTGTAAGATCTTGTCTCCCAAGTGGGGGCGAAAGGTGGGGCTACTAGTCGTAGCGGAAACGACATCCAGGCCTTTTTCGCGGGCAAGTCTCTCGGTAAAACCCGTAGCGCCTATTTGATTACCGAATATTTCGATGACAAAGGTCATAAGGGTGCCTTCATAGGGAATGGTATTAGCTTTAACGAGGTTTTCACCGGCTACGCCGCCTGTCCTGCCAGCGGTAGTAACCATCAAGCGGCAGGTCTTTGAGCCAATAATTGTATCCCAGTTCTCCAGGCAATCACCCGCGGCATAAATATCAGGGTCGCTGGTCTGTAAAAACTCATTTACCAGTATCCCCCCTGTATCTCCTATTTCAATTCCGGCTTTCCGCGCCAGTTCGACGCTGGGTCTGGCTCCGGTGTTCAATAAGATAAGGTCTACTTCCAGTTCTCGGTCAGCAAGAATAATGCGTTTCTTTCCCGAATCCGTTTTTATACTTTTAATACTTGCAGACAGGACCAGTTCTATGCCCTTCTCCTGCATCACCGGCTCAACCTTGCTGGCCATATCCTTATCCAGGCCGGCCGGCAATATGTTATCCATCATATCCAGAAGGTAGACCTTGCGATAACCTCGTACATTAAGAGCCATGGCTAGCTCCACTCCGATTGCCCCCGCTCCTATAACGGCAGCGCTGGTATATCTTGGAAGGATTTTATCCAGGGCTTTTCCATCGGCAATATTGGTGCTCAAAGTAAATTCATTGTTTCCATCCAGACCAGGGATTGGGGGAACGGAGGGAATAGAACCGGGGCATAAAATTAGCTTATCGTAAGAATAGCTTTGGTCACCGGCAGTAATACGCTTTTCTTCTCTGAGAATATCAGTTACTTCCGTGTTCAAATGAACAGTTATGTTTCTCTCCTCAAAAAATTTGCCGGGATAAAATGTATCATTCCAGCCGGCAACTCCTCTAAGTATAAAGGGTGGTTCACAGGGGGCATAACCTATCTCGCTCTGGGTACTAAAGATATCTATCTGGGCTTTCTTGTCTAACTGCCGGATTCGTCCTGATGCACCTCTGCCGGCAGCTCCGGCTCCTACGATGCAAACTCTCATGTTTATTTCCTTTCTATAATTCTATCTACGACTACAGTATTTACTCGTTGAATAATTCTATTTCTTCTGCTAACTTTAACGCTCTATTGTAACATACATATCTAAATGATGACTGACACTGTTCCTAAAATGACCTTCTACTATTTCGTTACAAGTCAGGGCTCAATTGTTGTGGCTTTATAGAATCCAGACAAGAATCAATAGCCCGTACTGACTAAAATTTCTTCGGCCAGTTCGCAAGAAGATGTTTACTCATACCCTGATTCTGCGAATCTCTAACTATATCGAGTACACTGATTATATATTTACGAGTATCATATGGATTGATGATATCCTGTATCCAATATGAACCCGCAGCAGGGTATGGCGAGGTATCAGCCATCATCTTCTCCACATTTTTCTGCTTTTCTTCCTCTGTGAGGCTGCCGTATATGACGTCTGCTGCAATCGCCGGGTCCATAAAACCGAGCTCCGCCGTAGGCCACGCGACGAGGAAGTCATGACCCGAGCCCAAGCTGCACATATTGACCATTGCCTGCCCATAATTCTTCCGGATATTGATTGTAATTTTCGGAACAGTCACCTGAAACAACGCCTGAATTTGATTTACTACCCGGGACCCAACTCTTTTCAGCTCCGCCTCCTTGCCCGTAAAATGACCCGGCGTATCGGCCAGGAAAATGAGAGGGATGTTGTAGGAATCACAGAGACATAAAAAGCTTGTAGATTTTTCTAGTGCGTCAGTATTAGTAGCACCTACATTCACAATTGGGTTACTAGCGTTAATTCCAACAACTTGCCCATTGATGCGAGCAAGGCAGGTAATGAGCATAGAACCAAAATCCGGCTTCAGTTCAAAATATTCTCCCCCGTCAACAATGCATTCAATGATTTTATGCATATCATAAGCTCTCTTGCTTCTTTTGGGAAGAAAATCAAGAATTTTCGCCATCCTTTCTTCCGACCCCTCCGGCACCGGGCGTATAGGCGGTAATTCTTTGTTGTTATTGGGCATATAACTTAGATAATTCTTTATGATTTCCAGACTGTGTTCTTCATCTTCTGCAACCTTATCCGTCATTCCGGTTATTCTGGAATGTATTTCCCAGCCCCCCATTTCCTCACCGGTGAAGGACTCCCCAATTGCTCTCTTGAGAGCTCTAGGTCCTGAAACAGCAATAGCACTGCCTTTAACCTGAACTACAAAATCTGCAACGCATGCCTGGAAATCCGCTACACCATAACATTCCCCCATAGCTGCGAAAATATATGGGTGTTCACGGAAGTGTACATACTCTGCTTTCAATGTATCAGTGCCACCGCCTCCCAGTTCGAATATTCCGTCTGCCCCCTGACAGTCAGGCACTCGCGCTCCACCGGCTTCGCCCAGATGAATATAAGGAATCCCAAATTTGGTAACCTGAGTTTTAAATTGCAACAATTTTCTCAAATTGATCTTGGCATTCGTGGATGCGACTACGGTGAAATCATTCGCTGACACAGCGACTCTTCTTCCATTTATTTTACCGAAGCCGACAATCAACCCATCGGCTGGTGTCTTTTTCTCCATCCCCGGCCAGTCAGAATGAGCAAGAAGGCCAAGCTCAAGGAAAGAATCCGAGTCTAGCAGTTTATCTATGCGCTCCCGTGCCGTTAGCCTGCCCCGGTCATGCTGCAGCTGAACTTTCTCCGCTCCTCCCTGGCTGAGAGCTTTTGCCTTTTCCATTTCCAATTGCTTAAGAAGTTCTTCAAAATCCATTCCATACCCCCTGTGCTATATCAACCTGAGGAGAATATCCAGACTTATCACTAATTGTAAATCATCTCACCGGTATTTTCTAATTAGCGTATTTACTTAAAATCCTGGTCTTTATTGAAATTCAAGCTTTGTGGAAGGCATTACTTCCCAAGCTAAATTACTTATGTTTACGAAGATAAAAAAGATACCCGCGATTGTGAAGACTGTAAATATCATTTTATTTGCTATACAACCCGTCTGGGTTAGCAAAAATGAAAAATCCCCCGGAAGCACTTCATGAAATCGGGGGATTTTAGCTTCAAAAATTGGTAGCGGGGGTTGGATTTGAACCAACGACCTCCGGGTTATGAGCCCGACGAGCTACCACTGCTCTACCCCGCGTTGTGACGCAACTTTAAGTATATGCTTTTGAGATTAAAGTGTCAAGCAAAGGGGTGGGGATAAGACACCCCCACCCCGCTCTAAATTCCTTCGCTGACCCTTAGCTCAAGGGCTTCGGTTCAGGATGACAATACGCTATTTAGACTTCTGGGCGGCCTGCTCGCGCCTGCGGTGGTCCTCGATAAAGCGCCGCGCAAACCTGTCGCGCCCGAGTATGAGGTCGGTGGCGAGGACGGCAGGCCTGATTTTAGAGGCATCGGTAATCAGGGCTGTGGCGCCGGCCACAATCACCGCGGACGCCCAGGCATCATTGATAACCGCTCGGTCCGGCATGCCGAAGGAGATATTGCTAGCGCCCATGGTCATATTGACGCCCAATTCTTCCCTGATGCGCCGGATAGCCTCCAGTACATCGAGCCCGGATTTCGGCTCGGCGCCGATGGCGAAGGTAAGCACATCGATAACGATATTCTCGCGGGCGACGCCGGCCTTCTCCGCCCTCTCCACTATCTTGTGGGCAATGGCGATACGGCGCTCGGCGTTCTTGGGAATGCCCTCGTCGTCCTGCACCAGGCCGACGACCGCGCAGCCGTATTCTTTTACGAGGGGCAGTACTTTCTTTAACGAATGCTCTTCACCGCTGACGGAGTTGATGAGCGGCTTGCCCTTATAGACCTTCAGGGCGGCCTCAATGGCTTCAGTGGTGGGGCTATCGAGGCACATGGGGGCATCGACGGCTTCCTGTACTACTTTCACCGCCTTGGGCAACATTTCCACATCATTAACACCCGGGGCGTTTACATTGCAGTCGATTATATCCGCGCCGGCAGCCACCTGGCTGAGAGCATCCTTACGAACTATATCAAGGTCGCCCGCTTTCAGGGCCTCGGACAGCTTTTTCCTGCCAGTGGGATTGATACGCTCGCCGATGATAACCGTCGGCCGGTCGATTGAGATGATGACTTCCTTTTTGTCGCTGGTTACTTTTGTTTCCATGGTTTTTTCTCCTATATTAATTTATTTATAATAGCCGTATTTTTTAGCGGATTCCATCATAATGCGGAGATTCTCCGGCTTTGCCATGTCAAAAGTAGTGCCCCCGCTCAAGATATACCCCCCGCCCGGGGCGCAGGTCTCAATGAGCTTTTTGCAGTAGGCTTCCATTTCCTCGACCGAGCCGGTGTAGGCTAAAGAGACCGGCACGTTGCCGGCGATACAGGACACCCTGCCGACCGTTTTCTTAGCATTGGCCATATCCGTCTGGTCAAACATCCAGATAACGCCGGACTTAGGCATATCCGAGATATATTCAAGGCGGCGGTTGTAAGCGCCTTCCGCCACCGGAAAGGGTACCAGACCTTCTTCTATCATCTCCAGCAACAAGCGTTTGAAGGTAGGCCAGTAAAACGTCTCGAACTGCTTATCAGACATAAAGGCATCATCACCCTTATGTAAGGGCATCATTACCACCGGACAATCAGTGGCATCGGCCATAGAGATGGCGCCAGAGAGCAGTTTGGGCAGGACAAATTCCATCGCCTCGTGGATTTTATCCGGCTGGCGAAACATATCCGTAAAAATGCCCTGTGTACCGCGTAAGTTATCCGCAAAAACATCAAAAGGGGCGATAGCCAACCCGCCGCGGAACATAGGAAACCCCTTGGCGGCAGCTGCCTGGGTGGTCTCGGAGTCGGCTTTCCGCAGGGCCGGTATTTGCTTACCGGCATCCTGTATAGCTTTGAGGAATTTCTGGAACTTAGGGTCCAGAGACATAGCCATCAGCCGCTGCGGCAGCCCCTGATAGGATGAAAATGAAGGTATATCTTTAAAAGGCTCGAAGATGCCTGTCGTACGTGGCAAAAGATACCGCAACTGGAAATCAAACGGGTCTTTCATGAAGATGTCGTACTCATCGGCTTTCATATACTCGCCTTCAATGTACTGGTAGGCGGAATGTGAGTTATCAGGCAATCCATGCCCGGGCCATTTCATCGTCTTATCAATCATGATATCACTCACCGGCGCCTGAAATAATATCGTGCCGTCGAAGGTATCTGAATCGTACTCATCCACGAATTTCAGCCAGGCCCACTTCATCTTTTCCGGATTATACATCGCTTCTTTAAGGGTGATGCCGGCATTCATTGCCGGAAACCAGCCGGTCGGCACCGCGCAGGGGACACGGTCGGGTATTTCCATCTTGGCAGCCTGGGCTAGTCGCGTAGCCCGCGCTTGATAGTTCTTTTCCGCCTCTTTGTCAACAAATTTTATACCCTCGCCGCTTATCCACTTGTTAAAGCGCAGGTCACGCTTCTGCTGCCAGGTTAGCTCTGACCAGTTATCAGTCCTCTTAAACATTTTTTCAGCCTCCGGCTTATTTTTTATATACTCCGTATTCTTTAGCGGCATCCATCATGGCTTTCATATTTTCCACGCCGCCCGTATCCACGTGAGCGCCGCCGCCTAAAATGTAGCCGCCGCCCGGGGCGCAGGCCTCGATGAGTTCGCGGCAGTTTTCCTTCACCTGCTGGGTTGTTCCATTCAAAATCAATGAAGTAGGCACGTTGCCGACGATACAGCAGATATCACCGATTGTCTTCTTCGCATCAGCCATATCGGTCTGGTCGAACCACCATACCACGCCGCTCTTTGGAGTATCGTTAATCTGCTTCAGCCGTTTGTTATAGCGTCCCTCGGCGAACGGCAGCGGCACAAGACCCTCGTTAATCATAGCCAGCAGGAGGCCGCGCAAGGTCGGCCAGTAATACTCGGCAAACTGCTTATCCGACATGAAGGTATCATCGCCTTTATGCAACGGCATGACACATATAGGACTCGCGGTCATGGGGAAATTTTTAATATCATTCTCAACAGTAAGCTTTAGATACCAGTCCATTGCCTCGAGCAGCTTTTTCGGCTGGCGGTACATGTCCATGAAGATTCCATGGGTGCCGCGCATCGCGTCGGCAAAATGGTCGAACGGTGCGCCGAGCAGAACACCCCCTCCCCACAGTGAGGGATAGCCGCGCGCCCTGATATAATTATTAATTTCCATGCTGGCCGTCATCCACTTGATTTGCTCGTCGGTTAAATTCATAAGTTTTTCAAATATCTTGCGGATTTCGGGGTTGGTAAGAGCCGTCAGCCAGTAATTACTCATCATGAAACCGCGCATTGGAGGAAGGCTTTTGAAAGGCTCGAATAGGGGGGTGGTACGGGGCAGCATGACTCTGAAATTATAATCAGTAGGGTCCGTCATATAAAGGTCATACTCGTCGGCCTTCATGTACTCGCCCTCAACGAACTGGTTCATCGGAGCGTTTTCCGGCAGGCCCATACCGGGAAGCTTCTGCGCTATCGATGGTATGGCTTCCGATATCTTACCCGAAGGAATAAAGCTGGGCCCGCCGAACATATCCATATCCCCGAAGTATTCCATGAATTTCTTCCAGATTTCATGCCCCTTTTTATAGTCATACATTATCGTGCGGAAATTGGCGCCTCCCCAGTAAGCCGGGGAGTTGCCCATTGGTAGCATCACAGGCACGCGGTCGGGTTCTTCCAGCTTGATAGCCTTGATAAACCGCGTCACCCTCTGCTTGTAAAGCTGTTCCGCCTCTTTACTGACAAATTTCACGTCCGGCGGATTGAGCCACCGCTTAAAACGCTCCTCGCGTTTTTCCTGCCAGGTCATTTCTTCCCATTTTTTTGCAGTACTTTCCATCGAATGACTCCCCCTTATTTAAAGTATTAGTGAAGCAACCAATAACCATGATACAGGTATTAAAAAATATTTCAATATTCAATTACCAAACACCGAATATTCGTTTGGTCACCGCATATTATATCCTGGTCAGTTATAAACGCCATATTCTCTGCCGGCTTCTACAATAGCCTGCAAATTAGCCGGGTCGCACTTATCGATGCCCGAGCCGAGCGCCAGGATATAACCGCCGCCCGGGGCGCACGTATCGATAAGGTAACGCACATATTCCTTAATGAATTCAGGGGTCTTGGTGTAAAGCTGCGCCGCCGTAACGTTGCCGGCTATGCAGGCGGAATCGCCCAGTATCTTCTTAGCCATAGCCATATCGGTTTTTTCCATATTCCATACGACGGACGACTTCGGCAGTTCGCTGATGATTTTAAGGCGGTCTTCATTATAGCTGCCGTCGATGACTATCATTGGCACACATCCCTCGTTGATAACTCCCAGGAGCAGCTTGCGGAAGGTGGGCCAGTAAAACTTCTCGAACTGCTTGACGGACATGAAAGCGTCCGCACCCTTGTGCGTAGGCACAAAGACGACCGGACTGCGCGACATATTGGTCATAGCCACGGCAGACTCCCGGCTGCGCTCGGTGATTATCTCCAGGGTTTCCAGCAGTTTTTCCGGCTGCCGGAACATGTCCTTTACAGAACCTCTTGTACCGCGCAGCAAATCGGCGACGGTGTCGAAAGGCGCCAGCATTATCCCTCCCATCAAAGGAGGAAAGCCCCTGTCCAGAGAGATTTGAGCGCACTCACCCATAACCTTCTGGTGCTTTGCGTTTTCCTGGCTGGCTTTCCAGATAGCCTTGAAAAGTTTCTGGAAGCGGGGGTCCTGGCACATCATCATCAGGCGCTCCGGGATTCCCTGGAAGTCGGAAAAGGACGGCATATCGGCCAGAGGCTCAAAGGCGCCCCAGGTCCGCGGTGTAAAGTGCCGCAGCCCGAAGTCGAACGAGTCATTGATAAAAAGGTCGTACTCGTCGGCGTTCATGTACTCTTTTTCCACGAAGTTGTGAAGTGTTGACCTGTCCGGCAGGCCGTGCCCGGGCCACTTGTTCACCTTGTAGTCGAGAATTTCATAGGCTCTGGCGGGAAATAAACCGGGAGCGTCAGCCGTGTCCTGGTCGAATTCATCAACGAATTTCGTCCAGGCTGGCACTACCTTGGAATAATCATAAAGCAGGTCTTTATAGGTATAGCCGGCGTTGTAAGCGACAAAGGAACTGGCGGCTAGGTGAATGGGAACGCAGTCGGGAATTTCCATTCTGAAGGCTTTAATCATGCGGGTGGCGCGTTCTTTATATGTCTTTTCTATCGCCGGGCTGGGGAATTTAACACCGGGGGGATTCAGCCATTTCTTGAACCTTTCTTCACGCCGCTCCTGCCAGGTCATCTCTGACCATTCTCTAGCCATGATAAACCTCCAAAGACAGATAGCTCTAACTGACAGGCATTTCCAACCGAAAGAAAAAGGGGTGGAAATGCCTGTTATCAGTTAAACAGCTATTATTATAGCTTTATCTCTAATGTTACTTATAGACGCCGTATTCTTTAGCCGCCGCCATCATGGCGCGCATGTTCTCCGGGTTGCCCTCATCCACAGTAGCGCCCCCGGCGAGGACATAGCCTCCGCCCTTGCCGCAGCCCTCAATGAGTTTCCGGCAATGTTCTTTCACCTGCTGAGGCGTGCCCGTCATCATCAGCGAAGTAGGTACGTTACCCATGATGCAGCATCTGTCACCGATTTTCTCTTTGGCTTTAAAGATATCCGTCTGGTCGAAGTACCAGGCTACAGTGCCTTTAGGAAAATCGCCGATAATATCGAGTCGCTTATTATAGCTCCCTTCGGCGAAAAGCACCGGTGTAATGCCCTCGTTAACAAACGCCATGACAACCTTCCTGAAGGAAGGCCAGTAGAACGTCTCGTATTGTTTAACGGACATGAAAGTATCCGCGCCCTTGTGCAGCGGCATCATAACGATGGGCGCCGCAGCTGTGTTTACCGAGTTTATTGCCGTTGCTATGGCAATGGGAGCGATTCTTTCCATGGCGGCATGTACCTTATCCGGCCGCTGGAACATATCCATCATAATCCCCTGGGTGCCGCGCAGCGTATCCCCCAGCGTATCAAACGGTGCCTTGGCCAAGGCGCTCATGACACCGGGGAAACCCATGGCCATGGCTTCAACAGCGACTTCACCCACGGCAGCCATCCACTTCATGGTCTCCATGCCGGCTTTCATCAGAGAGTTTAAACCGGCCTGCACTTCCGGGTTGGCAAAAGGCAGGAAATTCCCGGTAACGATTTCCTCAAAAGAAGTAAACGGCGATAGCTGGTTGAAACCCTTTAAAGCCCCGAAGACTCTGGGCATATACACGCGCAGCCAGAAATCAGAGGGGTCTCTGATAAGATGGTCATACTCCTCGGGTTTCATCCACTCCGATTCCACCGCCTGGTAGGAAAGCACATTCTTGCCAAGCCCATGACCGGGCCACTTGTAAAGCTTGTAGTCCATCAGTTCCAGCGGGGGACCTGGAGGCACGAGGACGGGGGGTACGTAAGTATCGGCATCAAAATCATGAAGCACCTTCCGCCAAGCGCGTTTCATCTCGTCAAAGTCATACATGACCGTGGCAAGATTAGTGCCGGCATAGGTTGCCGCATACAGCCCCATCGACGGCAGGATACACGGAACTCTATCCGGTTCCTTTAGTGTAAAGGCCTTAATAAACCTGGTGACTCTCTCTTTATATAGCTTTTCAGCCTGGGGACTGGCAAAGGTGACACCCGGAGGAGAAAGCCACTTCTTAAAGCGTTCTTCTCGCTTTTCCTCTGGAGATAACTCCGCCCATGCCTTTTCCATTTTAGGCAGCTCCAATCCACTTCTTTGAGAGAGCAACCGCCGCCATGGCGTCCTTGCCGTAGGCATCGGCCTTGGCGTATTTCCTGACATCGTCGTCCATCTGGCCGCCGCCTATCATGATTTTCAGGTTCTTCCTTAATCCCTCTTTTTCCAGCGCTTCGACTGTTTCCTTCATGGCATCGAACGCCGGGGTAAGGAAGCCGCTTAAGCCTAGAATGGTCGTCTTGGTGTCTTTCACCGCCTTAATGAACTTTTCAATAGGCACATCTACGCCAAGGTTGGTGACCTCAAAACCGTTGACGTCAAGCATGAAATCGACGATGTTCAGGCCGATATCATGGATATCGCCGGCTACGGTGCCGATAACAACCTTACCTATTTTCTTTTGGGTAACCGCCCCTTTCAGATGAGGTTTAACCAGCTCATTAATCTGCTTAAGAAGCTCGCCGGAAAACACGAGCTCCGGCAGGAAATATTCGCCTCCGGCAAAACGACTGCCGACTACTTCCATACCCTTCCGGCTGTCTTCCAGGATTTTCATGGGGTCTTCTTTTGCATCGAGCCTTTTCTTGGTCAGCGCAAGAACCTCATCCTCCTTAAGATCAGCCAACAGATTCACATAATCTCCGGACATACCTTGGTTCCTCCTTAGTTTTTTTTGGTACTCTAAATATTTAAGCGGTCTGCCTCTAACCCAAGCACAGACTGCTCATGGCGAGTATATCAACCACGAAATAAAAAGTCAAATGTTATACTATGTATACAATTTACAAAGTAAACTTTCAGTTTCCATCCTTAATACTAGCTTAAATAATCCTTTACAACATCGTACTTTTAAGCTAAAATAATAGCGTTTTCGAGCGGGAGTAACTCAGTGGTAGAGTTCCTGCTTCCCAAGCAGGCTGTCGCGGGTTCGAGCCCCGTCTCCCGCTCCAGGTTCTTTTAAACTCCACTTCAGTACAATAATATTTTACCATCTTTTCAGGCGCAAACTCCACCTGGAATGAAATCTGGTGTGGCGCTAAAGTCAGCCCTATTGCAGCGCTTTCGCGCGGATTTTATCGGCGTTCCTGGGCGCGGCAATCCAGAAGCTTATCCCGGCCAGGGCATAGGCCGCCAGGCTTATCAGGAAGGCTATGTGATAGCTGCCGGTGACATCGTGGATATAGCCGCCCAGCCAGGGCCCGATAGCCCCGCCGACACCGATGCCGGTAAGCACAAGCGCCGATATCGCGCCTATATTCCTCCCGTGAAAGATATCCGCCGCGCCGACAATCGCCGTTGGCGAAAAGAGACCGGTGGCGAAACCGGATGTTATGGCAAAAAAGTACAGCCGCCAGATGTGCGAGGTATCCTGCACGGACATCAGTGCGCCCAGTCCTCCCATCGCCAATAACACGGCTATCAGGGCCGTCTTTTCCCTGCCGATGACATCCGAGAAAAGCGCGCCGATTTGCCCCAGAATGGAAATGACGCCGAACAAGGCAAAGACGGAGGACGCCACCAGAGTGGAATAGCCGGCGTCCTCGGCGAATTGTATCTGGTGCGCCAGTATCAGGTAATTGCCGATTCCCCAGTAGCAGAAATCGGAAAACACCACCAGCCAGAGATTGCAGGTTTTCAGAGCCTTCTTCAGCGTCCAGTCCGGTACGGCCGCGGCTACTTTAGGCTCTATATCGGACGGCTTTATATCCGCGTCATAGGGCTGCATATTTTTATCTTCCGGACGGTAATAAAAAAAGATAAGATAAAGCGGCAGTAAAACAATCACCACCAGTCCCGCCATCACAAAGAAAGAGTACTCAAAGCCCCAGCTGGTATTGACCCACTCGATGAACATCACATAGGCAAAGCTTAAGCCTCCCCCGATTTGCCCCAGGCTGACCGCCAGCCCCCGCCTCTTACCGAACCAGTTAATGAGGGTGGGATGAAAAGCAGGCGAGCCGCAGAAAGCAGTCCCGATAGGCACCAGGACCCCGAAAAGCAGGTAGTAATGCCAGAGCTCGCTGGCGAAATAACAGCCTGCCGTGGCCAGGGAAAGAATGAATATGCCGATAACCACGACTTTTCTCGGCTTCCAGCGGTCGACCAGGCTGCCGACTATCGGCGCGGTCAATCCGTACACGAGGATGTTCAGGGAAAACATGATGGCGGTGGTGCCGCGAAACCAGTCGAATTTATCGAGAATATGGGGGAAAAAGGCAGAAAATGAGGACCTGACGCCGTAAATTAGCGTCATGCCTAAAATCATCAGGCCTACTAGATACCAGCCGTAAAAAATGGGTTTTTTGCGACTCATAATTGAAAAGTCCAGACGATATAACAATACCACAGTTCACGAATCGGTTGCGAACCAGTACTATCGTTTTCTGGCTTGATTAGATGATTTAAGTTAATATAAGTAATAAGGAGATAACCAATGAAAATATCTAAAAAAAGAATGAAGGAACTGCTTAAAAACGATAAGTTTCCGCGGTCGGCCAAATACGACCCTGAATGGGTGCTAAAGGGGTGGATGGGGCCCAATGTCCTCTGGCTGACGGAGTTTCTCTGCGAAAAAATGGAGCTGAAGCCCGGCATGAGGGTCCTGGACATGGGCTGCGGCAAGGCTTTGAGTTCCGTCTTTTTAGCCAAAGAATACGGCGTGCAGGTCTGGGCCAACGACCTCTGGATAAGCGCCGCGGAAAACTGGCAGCGTATCAAGGAAGTCGGTATGGAAAATCAGGTTTTTCCTATTTATGCCGAAGCGCATGACCTGCCCTACGCCGACGGATTTTTCGACGCCATAGTGTCGCTGGATTCTTATCAATACTACGGCACCGACGACCTTTACCTGAACTACTTCCAGAAGTTCTTAAGGCCTGGCGGTCAAATCGGCGTCGTGGTGGCGGGGCTGGCGCGCGAGATTAAGGGGAAGGTGCCGGAGCATTTTACCCGCCCGCTCAAGGACGGCCGTGTCTTCTGGGTGGACGATTGCTGGAGTTTCCATACCGCCGCCTGGTGGCGCAACCACTGGGACCACAACAGCACCGTTGAGGTAGAGGTGGCGGACATGATGCCGGACGGCTGGAAGCACTGGCTCCAGTACGAGCAGGCCTGCGATGAGGCCGGGACGCTGATGTTCCCCTCGGAGGCGGAAATCCTCCAGCGCGATGCCGGCCGCTACCTGGCCCTTATAAGGATGGTGGCAAGGAAGAAAAATGGGGATGAATAAAGTACCTCCCCCCTAATTAAAAATATACAGGTTAATAGTTGTTTAACAATTACCGGCTAAAATAGACCAGTATTTAATCAGCCTGTAAGTGCTTCATAAGATAAAAAACATGAAAAACAGAGGACAATACGGTTTAATTTTCACGGTTTTAGCCTGCCTGCTGGTACTGATATTCACCGTAAGCCTAGCCGGGTGCGGCTGGCAGTCGGCGGCGGCAAGCCCGGCCCCGTTTTACCCCGACCGCGTGGTCGACGTGCGGTTCGTAATGACGGACGAAGACTGGACATATCTCCAGCAGAATGCCCGCGAAGAAGAATATTTAAAAGCCGATATGTGGTACGACGGCGAACTGTTGCCGGATATCGCCCTACGACCCAAGGGTAATTCGTCGCTGTCTTCAACCATCGCTCAAGGCTCCATCAGGTTCAGCCTCAAGGCCGACCTTAACTTTTTCAACTCGGCGCGCAACCTGGACGGCGTCAAGAAGCTTAACTTTAATAACGGATTCAGCGACCCCTCTTTCATGCGCGAGATTCTAAGCTACGAGATATTCGAGGAAATGGGTCTGCCCACCCCCCGCGCGTCTTTCGTCGACCTCTGGATTAACGATACCCACCTGGGGCTCTACACCATGGTGGAACAGGTGGACCAGACCTTTTTACAGCGCTACTTTACTGATGCCACCGGCAACCTCTACAAGCCGGAAATGCCGGCGGGATATTTAAACTGGACGGAAGAGGACGTGGCGGAAATACTTGCCTCGCAGGACACCTCCGAAAACAGCCTGGATGTGAACCTCGGCGGCGGCAACCTTAACGATATATTAAGGGCTCTTGGCTGGGATTTTCTAGAGGAGGAAGAGACGGAGACCGACCAGTTGTTCCCGGGTTTTTTCAGACAATTCAACATCAATAATCCGCCGGCGGATAACGTCACTCCGGGGTTCGGGATACAGGGGTTTCCCAATATCCCCCCGGCCGGTAACATAACGAGTAATTTCACACGGCGGAACGTAATTATACAGGGCGGAGGTATGGCACCCGCGGGGGGAATGGGAATAGGTCCAGGCTTACAGGCTGATTATCTCGAGCAAATGGGGCTCAAGACTAATGAGAACAATCCGGACTATTCAGCCCTTTTCCACCTGCTCGAGGTCCTCAACAACGAGCCCGACGAGACCTTCGTTGAAGAAATCGAAAAAGTGCTGGATGTCGACCAGGTACTGCGTTTCCTGGCGGTATCTGCCGCGCTGGTGCACCTTGACAACTATATCGGCATGGGGCATAACTATTATTTATATGAAGTCGACGGCAAGTTCACCATCATACCCTGGGACCTTAATATGTCCTTCGGCGGCTTCGGCGTCGGCATCGACCGCAGCAGCACCATTGACTTCCTGATTGACGAGCCTACGTCCGGTGCCGTTGCCGACCGTCCTCTCGTCGCCCGGGTGCTGGCTGTGCCCGCCTACCTGGAGGCCTATCACAGCTACCTCACCGAACTGATAAACGGGGCTTTCTCCGCCGAAATAATAGCGTCCCGCATCGACGAGCTTGCTGCCATGATACGCCCCTATGTCAAAGCCGATACGCTTAAGTTCTATACCTATAACGCCTTCGAAGCAGCCGTCGGCGAAGGTGCGGTAAATGCCAGTGGTTCCTTCGGCATGGTCATGGGAATGGGTGTCAATATCGGTCTTAAAACTTTCGTGACCGAGCGTATCACGTCAATTGAAAAACAGCTCGCCGGGGAAATTCCCAGCACCAACAACGGCCGGGGCAACGGGGGAGGCTTCTTCATAGGCGGTGGTAATAATATGAACAATATAAATCGAAGGCAATAAACACCCGTTTTTACTACGCATAAATTGATATCCTTTCTTAATGGGGATATTATTTGAGTTTTGATGGTTTTTTTGATAACCTGTTAGCAAGAAATTCAGGCCGGTCATGCGTAAAAAGATTGCTACAATAATATCGGCGTTACTACTGATATTCATTACCGCACCACCCCTGTCAGGTTGCGCTACCAGGGAAGTCTCTTACGACCGCAATGCGTATCCCTTCGATACCACCCGCGTCGCCACCGTTCGTATCGAGATGCTGGATAAAGACTGGGCATTCTGCATGGAACACCCTTTCGAGGAGCAGTACGTCCCGGCGGATTTCTGGTTTGACGGCGAGCTGGTGCCGGACGTCGGCGTAAGGACTAAAGGCAACTCCTCCCTGGGGCAGGCTTACGGCTGGAGCAGTCCGCGTATGCCTCTATGTGTGGATTTCAACCTGCTTAACAGGTCGCGCTCTTTCCACGGCGTAAAAAAGGTGTTTCTTAATAACGGCTGGAGCGACCCCACCCTTATACGTGAAATTCTTGCCTATGATATATTCGCCAGCATCGGGCATCCCGCGCCCCGCGCCACTTTAATCGACCTGTGGGCGAACGATACTCACCTCGGCGTTTATACCATGGTCGAGGTTATCGACACTTCCTTCCTGCGGCGCTACTTTGCCGACGGTTCCGGTAACCTTTACAAGCCGGAGCTGATGGTTGCCCGCCTCGACTGGACGGAAGAAGAAGCCTACGAAAGCTTTTATCCGGAGGGCACTCCCGAGCCGGAGCAGCAGGACCCGGCGCTTTATCTCAATATCGGCGGAGCACCGCTAATTGACCTCCTTCAGGCTCTCGACATGGAAGATACAGTCGCTCTTTATAAAGACCTCCCCCCGCTGGAGGGCAACTTCAACCGGGGCCTACCCCCGTACACCATGCCGAGCAACAGAATAGAATCCATGATGTTGAAAACCAATGAGAACAGCGCCGACCATTCCGCTCTGTTTAAGCTCCTGGATGTTCTTAATAATGAACCCGATGAAACTTTCCACCGGGAAATAGAAAAGGTGCTGGATGTTGACCAGTCTCTCAAGTTTATCGCGGCTTCTGCCCTTACCGTGCATCTTGATAACTACATCGGCGCCGGGCATAACAGCTACCTTTACGAGGAAAACGGCGTCTTTACCCCCCTGGTCTGGGATAC
>JAFGHK010000050.1 GCA_016930185.1 Dehalococcoidales bacterium
ATCGCCAATATCGCCCGCGGTTTTATCCAGACCTTAATCCTGTTGATATTGTCCTACGCCGTGTTCCAGCTCTTCACTCCGCTTTCATTTTTAACATGCCTGGTTATTTCCTTAGTCTTCGCGGCGGCGGCATCCGGCTTGGGTATGATTATCGCCGCTATTTCCCGCACGGAGGAAGCCGCCAACTGGATTGCCGTCGTCGTTACGATGTTCATGGTGATGATGGGCAACACCTTTTTCCAGATATCCGAAGACTCGGCGCTGGCTACTGTCGGTAATTTTTCTCTTAATACCTACGCCAATGAAGCCTATACCACGATAATTGCTGAGGGAGGCTCGCTGGGCGACGTGTGGACGCCGCTGGTGATACTGGCGGCTGTAGCGGTGGTCGGGCTCATCATCAGCCGCATGATTTTCAGGGCGGTGCCCGGGGGTAAATAAAAAGTATGAAGCAGCTTGCGCAAGTTTGGTACATCGCCATGAAGGACCTGAAGATATTCTCCAGGGACCGCGCCAGCCTTTTTTTCTTCATCGTGTTTCCATTCCTGTTCATTATTTTGTTCACCTTTCTGTTAGGGGGGACTTATGGAGGAGACGACCGCATTGAGCTGCACCTTGCCACACGGGAGGCGGCGGGGGGCTTAAGCCACCAGATAATCGGCGCTATGGCAACTGCCAATGAGTCTTTGTTGAAGCCGGGCGACCCCGTGTTTATCTGGGATAAAGACTATGATGCCGCCCGCCAGGCCGTGGAGGAAGGGGAACTGCCGGGGTTCCTTGCTTTCCCGGCGGATTTCACCGAAGCCGTGATGTCTGGTTCAGACACCAACCTTGAAATATTTGCCAATGCCGGCGCTACCTATGAAAGAGCGGCGCTTAACAGCATCGCCGGCGCTATATCCTCGCAAATCAGTACGAATAAGGTCGTCATCGACGCTACCGTAAGACTGCTGATAAGCAGCGGCGCCATACCCGCCGATGAGGAAAGTATCGACGGGGCAGTTGAAAAGCTGATGGGCGAAGCCATGTCCGGGGGTGCCATGGGAGGTGGAGAGTCTTACCTGGCGTACAGGATAGACAGCATTGGCGATGTAGAAGCCGGCAACCCCTCCGACTACGTGGTTCCCGGCTACCTGGTCATGTTCGTCTTTTTTGCCGCGGCGATATCCGCGGAGAGAATCGTCTGGGAGCGTAAGAACAATACCCTGGAAAGGCTGCTGGCCAGTTCCGTTAATAGGGGCACTATCCTCGGAGGCATCTACACCGGCACCGCCGTAAAAGGACTGGTCCAGATTATTATTTTCTGGGTGGTGGGTATACTGGCCTTTAATGTGGACCTCGGGCTGTCCCCCCTGGCGGTGATAATACTTTCTATCTTGATGGTAATTATGTCCGCCGCCTTTTCTGTGATGCTGGCAACACTGGCCAGGACGATACGCAGCGCTGCCTCGCTGGCGGTACTTACCTCACTGCTGCTGGCGCCACTGGGCGGCTGCTGGTGGCCCTTGTTCTTGTATCCGGAATGGCTGCAGAATATCGCCAAGATAACGCCCCACGCATGGGCCACCGAGGGTTTTAATAAGCTGATGCTCTTCGGCGCGGATTTTGGCGATGCCGTGCCGTCGATGGTGGCGCTGCTGGTGTTCACGGTGATTTTCGGCGTCATCGCTGTCTGGCGGTTCCGCACTGACGCAACTTAGTGGAAAAATAAGCGGACGTTGGTCGTTTTAATCTGCTAGCTTCCGGATATCATGTAATGCGTCGTGCCCCCGATGGTAGTCTCGCTACGCACGGAGAGTATAAGGTAAATCAGGTTAAAGTTCTCATAGTTGGTGAAGATGTCTATATGCGCCGAGGTGTCGTCCGCGTGCAGCAGGCCGCTCCCCCACGTTATCTGGAAGGTATCGATATCTATACCGTCGATAGATGAAGAACCGGTCTCGCCCACCCTGAATTTAGAGTTCCAGACGTTATTCGGTGATGCTTGGCTATTATAGTTGGTGGTGATGCCGTCCCAGAGCTTGTAATTGTTGGGGATATTCCAGGGATAAGGCCGGTATTCTTCCGGCGCATTTAAGGCGATGAAGTCATCGTGCCAGGCATCGTCTCCCTCTCCGACGAAGCAGGTCAGCTTAGCCGCCAGTGTCTCGCCCTCAATCGGCTCGGGAATGATGAATCCTTCGATATCGCCGCCCGGCTCGCCGTCGAAGTCGAAGTCGAGGTTTGCATTTTTATCGCAAAAAGCAAACCTGTCGAACATATACAATTGATGCCCCGCCGTCTCGGGACTGGAATAGATGATAATCAGCGACCAGGCAGCGTAAGACCAGTGCTCGCCAGTGTCGGCGTCAACACCCTCGACGGTATATTCGCCGTTGCCGGTCCGGTTTTCGTCATCCCCCTCCAGGCTGTAGGTGGCTACCAGCGCGGAAACGTCCTTCTTGCAGGAATAGGAATATTCCCCGGTAGCCGCGTTCCCTAGAATCCAGAACTCGTCGGCCGTAAGCGAGCCGCTGTAATCGGGGGCCAGCGGATTGCCTATTTTGAACGTGATGTTGGTATCGGCCACGGCGCCGATGTGTATATCGCCGATGCGGCAATATTCGGTATTACTGCCCGAACCTTCGGCAAAGCCGTGCAGATAGAACCTTATCTTGAAGGTCGTTGTGAGGTATTCGGCCGGTATAACGTAATAATAGGCAATCCTCGATGAGCCTATATCGCCGTCGAAAGCGGTCATCAGGCTGCTCCAGGTGGCGCCGTTGTCCTTTGATAACTGGAAGCGCAGGGCATCGCCGTAGGTTGGGTCGCTGATGGGTTCGAGAGTGCCGTTTTCAAACTGCGACCACCCCACCACCACGCTGCCGGGGACGCGGCCGCTCAAGTTTACCGGGTCGGCAAGCGTCAGGTAGCGGTAATCATCGGTACCTCCGTCATAATGGCCCCGGAAAGAATAGCCCTGGAAAAAAACGTATGAAGAATCCCACGCGGAGCCATTTTGCGACCAGTTGTTTAATGAATCGCAGTCATCGGCGAAAATAGTGGCTTTAGGGAAACCCTCTTCGCATTTAAACCACCCGGACCAGTATAAATAAGCCCCATCCTCGGCAAGGACGGTGGCGTTTGACGGGATGCGGTAAGTCAGGTCGGGGTTTTTCGTGTCGGCGGTGCTTGAGGGGAGCAGTGTCTCGCGTATGTTGTCTTTAGGAACATCATTGTCCTGCATCAGAGTGTTGCCGATTGCGCAGTAATCGCCGAGGAAAGACGCGCCTACCTGGCGCAAATCGCAGCGGGAGGCGTATGCCTCTATTTTCGTCCCGCCGGCTATCGACGTTATCTTGTAATACTTGGTATCGATGTCCCAGGCCATGGGTATATCGCCGCTCAAGGTGCCGGCCGTTACAATCCAGGCCACCGCCACCGGCCTGGTGCCGGTCTCGTCGGCATTGTAGTCGAATATTATCTCCGCCGACTGCGGATTATCAACCGGGTCCAGTTCTTCCGGGGGCAGGTCGAAAAAGAGTAGAGGAGAGGTAGAAAAATCCCAGACGACGACCTGACCGCCGGGGCTGGCTTGAGCTGTTTCCACATACTTGTTTTCGGTGCCGTCGAAGGTTGCCATGTTGCAGTTGCCGTTGTAAGAATAACCGTGCGGTATCCATATACCTATGGAAGAAACGGATAGATTATCGCTCGCGTCGATGGAGGGATAATAGTCTATTTTTATCCTGAACTGGGTATCGTCCAGGGCGGTATCGGTAACCGCGAGCCGGTTTGTCGTATTATCGGTGATATCCCTTTCCAGCGTGGCTTTTGCCAGGGCCGGCGTGGCATAAGGGTTCGCAACCGTGGGAATCCAGAAATTTTCTAAGGTCACGTCGGTCGTCAGGCCGTTTATCGTTTCGTCGATGCTGTAAGAACAGCTGGCGGTGAAATCGTATGCAAAATACGGGTCGCCCGATAGCGCCGGCAGGCGGTCGTATTTTATCTGCCATATGCCGTCTTCTATGCCCGCATCGGCGGCGTAGTACTCCTTGGTCTTGTTCTCGTAAGAGACGCCGGACTTCAGGGCTGTGCTCATGTGCATCAGCGTAGGAAAGATGGTCAGGCTTCCCAGCAGGAGAAAAACAAGCACCAGGATAAGCGCCTGCCCCGCCTCTCCCGATGAAGGACGGCCGCGATGAGCTCTGCCTATTTTTTTCATGATTCTTCCCGGTTTTTACAGACTGGGTCTGGTTGCTATATCACGCACCTTGGTCACGTTGATGACTCTATCGCCTTCGCCGGCGCTGCCGGTAATCGTGACCGTCAGCGTGCCGTTAAAGGACACGCAATTGGTTAACGACGCATCGGGGTTGATATTCGAAGCAATAACCGTTACGGTCACCTGCCCGTTTTCGGAATAGATGCGTTTAAGAACCCCGTTTTCCAGGGTATAGTTGGCGGTGTGTTCAGTATTATCCCACCCTATCCAGTATATTGAGAGGTCATCGGTCTGCGGGAAACCCTCCGCACCGTTTATGGACTGCGCCATCGTGGCGTCATGGCTTATCCAGTATAAAGCGTTAAGGGCATTGCGGCTGGCGATGGTATAGTCGTTATTTTTAGTCGTCTGGTTAAGCACCTGGGCACTGGCTATGGAGACGCCCATGGCTATCACCCCGGTAATCGCTATTGCGGCTAATACCTCGATAAGCGTGAAGCCCGCCTGTCGCCATCTTGAGGTTTTTAACTTGAATAATCTCATCGTTCCACCTTAAAGCTCTCCAGCGTCAGCACCTCGCGGTCCAGGTGTTCGATGGTGATGATGAGTTTTTGAATATTGCCGTTGGCCATGCTCTGGACGGTCAAATTGGCGGAATACCCGTAGAATTCCGGCGGGACGGTGATATCATAAGACGGTTCATATTCCTGCTTTTTGATATCATCTATCAGGCTTTCCGCCAGGATTTTAGCCGACACCCGCGTATCCGCGGTGACGCGGGCGGTGGTGGAATTGGCCATACTGCTAAGGAACAGCACGCTGATGATGCCGAGCAGCGCTAGGGCTACCAGCACTTCTATCAAAGTGCTGCCCTTTTCATTTCTTTTCATGTTCCCCAGTCTGAAATAAACTTAGCCTGATGACATTAAATGGTTTTGTCATCAGGCTCGGTTCTACTAATATTATTCTCTGATTGTAAATATATTAGAATAGTAATTTAGTCATGAATAGCTGGTTACTTAGGTCACTCCCTCACGTATAACCCTAGTTTTTGAAAGACTTTACCATGGATGTTTTGAGGAAAGCCTGCACGACCACGGGGTCGAACTGGGTGCCGGAGCATTGCTCTATTTCATTTACCGCCTTGATGGCGGACATGGCGGACCGGTAAGGCCGGTCCGAAGTCATGGCGTCGAAGGAGTCGGCCACGGCGAGAATCCTGGAAATCAGGGGTATTTCTTCGCCCTTTAGCGTCTGGTTAAGCCCGGTGCCGTCGTAGCTGTCATGGTGGTGTCTGATGGCCTCCACGATGGTTTCGTTGACAAGGGGCTGCACGATTCCGGGCCCGATGGTGCAATGGGTGAGGACATAGTTATACTCCGTCGGCGTAAGCGAGCCCGGCTTGTTCTGGACACTCGGGTCGATGCCTATTTTGCCGATGTCGTGAAGGAGGGCCGCCCAGCGCACGTTCTCCAGGTCCTCTCCATCAATATGCATTGCGGAAGCAATATCCAGGGCTATTTTGGTGACCCGCCTCGAATGGCCCGCCGTGTATTTGTCCTTGGCCTCCAGCGCACTGATTAGCGACTCCACAGCGTCAATAAAAAGCCTCTGGAGCTCTCTGGCCTGTTTTGTCACTTTGCCTTCGAGCACCTGGCTTTTCTCCTTGAGGTATATCTCAAGGTTTCTCTTTTCCAGCACTGTCTGGATGTTTTTAATCAGCTGGTTCAGGTCGAAGGGCTTGGTAACATAATCGTGGGCGCCGTTCTTCATGCAGTTAACAATGGTATCCGGCTCGACTACGGCGGTAGCCATAATCACCGCGGTGTTGGGGAATGCCTGCTTAATCCGCGGCAGCAGTTCGCTCCCGGGGATGCCGGGCATCATGATATCCAGGATAACCAGGTCCACCGATTTGTTGTGGAGATATTCCATAGCCTCGTCGGCGTTTCCGGCCTCATCGCAGAGGAAGCCGTTCATAGTTAAGCACTTGGTTAGACTTCTCCTGACTATCTTTTCATCATCAACGACAAGGATTGTCTCTTTGTTTGTCGTTTCTTTTGTTGTTTCTTTATCTGCTGTTAGTACCATTGTTGTATCCTTCCTGTCTTCCTTGCCACTGCTTTTTCACATTACCTGACAGCCGTCAGTCTTATAGCGAATGTGGTGCCTTCGTCGACCTGACTTTTAACGCTTATTTTGCCGCCGTGCTTGACGATTATACTGTAACAGATACTCAAACCGAGCCCGGTGCCCTTGCCTATTTCCTTGGTGGTGAAGAACGGGTCGAAAATCCTGGGTATAGTTTGCTTCTTGATGCCGCATCCGTTATCACTGAACGCGATGTTGACATGGTTGTTCGTCTGCTGTGTGACGATAGTGATGATACCCGGGCGGTCGACCTCCTTGATAGCGGCTTCCGCGTTGGAAATCATATTCAAAAAGACTTGCTGAAGCTGCCATTTATCGATGGGTACGGGCGGTAAATTTTCTTCAAGATTTGTCACCACGGTTATATCGCTGGCTTTCTCTTCGAATTCACGCAGCTTTAAAACATTTTTTATAACATCGTTTACAGAAGACTGACTGTATTCCCCCGTTTTATTGCGGGCGAAGAGGAGTACATTCTTCACAATATTCGCCGCGCGTTTGGCTTCGGTATTTATACATTCCAGGTCTTCTTTGCATTCGCCTGATAAGTTGCTATGTGCAAGCATCTGGGATAATGCCAGAATACCGGTCAGCGGGTTATTCAGTTCGTGCGCTAGGCCGGCCGCCATTTCCCCGATAGAAGCTAAGCGGTCGGTCAGGTAAAGCTTCTCCTCCTCCTCCCGCTCTCTGGAAACATCGGAGAAGCAAAGCAGGGTGCGGCCCCCGTCCATTTTCACAACAGCGCAGTCGATTATTTTTCCCAGCTCGTCTGCTTGGTATCTGAATTCCAGATTTTTCTTATCTGTTTTTCTGCCTTTCACGGACTTATGGAGGTCATAGAATTGTTCTCGTGGGAATATATCGGCGAGCGTCTTCTTTTTAAGCGACCTGCTATTAAAGTTGAAGATTGTATGCATGGCTTTATTAGCCAGTAAAATGTTCTGCTTTCTATCGATGACAAGCACTCCCTCCGGCGTGGTTGACAGAATGCTTTCAAGCATTTTCTTTTGTTCCTGGAGTTTCTCCTCGACCGCTTTCTGTTCGGTGATATCCTTGGCCACGGCAATCATGTATGGTCCGCCGTTGATGGTGATGACGTCCACCGAGCATACCCAGGTGCGTATCTGGCCTTGTTTCGTCCTGACGCTGTGTTCCACCTCCCTTATTTTGCCGTTCTTATTCATGGCGGCGAATATTCTCTCCGTCTCCACGGGATTTAACCAGATATTCAACTCTTCCGCCGTGTGCCCTATTAATTCCTTGCGGGTATAGCCCAGGCAATTGGTATAGCTGTCATTGACCTCGGTGTACTTTCCGTCTTTAAGACTGGCGATAGCCATCATATCCGGGCTGGAGTAAAATGCCTTGGAAAATTTTTCTTCCGATTCCCGCAGGGCTTTTTCCATACGCTTACGGGGGGTAATATCCAGGGAAACGCCGATGAGGCACGGCTCTCCTTTAATGTTGATAGGCTCCAGTGAAACCAGCGAGGTACCGATTTTACCGGATTTCATACGGAATTCAAATTCCTCGTTATCTACCCTCCCTTTTTCCTTTACCATCTTGTGCATTATTGCCCGGTCTTTCTTGTTGGCCCAGATGCCGATATCGGTCGTGGTTTTCCCGATTACCTCTTTTCTTGAATAGCCGGTGCGCCGCAGGTAGCTATCATTAACGTCGATGTACCTGCCTTCTTTAATCGTGGTGATAGCAATCGATTCCGGGCTGGAATTAAAGGCCTTGGAAAACTTCTCTTCGGACTCCCGCAGCTCTTCCTCCATGTGTTTACGCTCGGTGATATCGGTTGATACCCCGATTAAACACTCCTCGCCCCGGATGGTTATCGGCTCGGCGGAAAACAGCCAGGTGCGGATTTCTCCGGACTTGGCGCGGAAGTTGAATTCCTCGTTGCGCACCCTCCCTTTATTCCTTAGGAGATTGAGCATCCTTTCCCGGTCTTCGTCGCTTATCCAGACATTCAATTCGGCACTTCTCCGCCCTACAACCTCGTCTCTGGTGTAGCCTGTGAAACGGGTATAGCTGTCATTAACATCTACAAAACGTCCTTCCTTGGACGTTGTAATAGCCATTATCTGCGGGCTGGAACGGAATGCCTTGGAAAATCTCTCTTCGGACTCCTTTAAGTCTTCCTCCATCCTTTTCCGCTCGGTAATATCAACAGAATTTATAATCAGATATAATAACTCCCCATTGTTCATCACAGAGGCCCAGTTGATATCTATCCAGTAATTATCCCCGTTTTTCTTTTGAGAAAGAACTTCGCCCTGTCCGCTGCCCTGTTTTATGGCTTCTTTAAAAGCTTGAAAGAAGCTGTCCTTGAATTCTTCGGGCCACCACGGATACGGGGCTTTTGTGCCGGCTATTTCCTTAAGCGTCCAGCCGTTTTTTTGTTCCCACGCCGGGTTGACATACTTGACGGAAGTATCCGGGTTGATTACTACTATGGCATGGGGCGCATTTTCCAGGAGGCTGGCGTTGAACTGCTGACTCTCAAGAAGCGCGATATCAGCCTCCTTACGTTCGGTAGTATCGCGGAACATGACATTGAGGCTTTCAATGTTGCCGTCTTTATCCAGAACTGGAGAAACCAGATGGTCTGTCCAGAGCATCTTTCCATCTTTTCGTTTCCATCTTACTTCTAAGGGTTTTGCGTCTTTGGGATTTCTCCACAACGATAGGTCCGATATCCTGCGGAAGTCTTCAGGGGGAATGCACTTCTTCGCCAGGAGCGGGTCGGCATAAAATTCCTCCGGAGTATAGCCGGTAATACTTGTGGAAGAAGGGCTTACATAATCGAACTTAAAAACAGGTGATACACCTGAATTGACAATACCGTCGCCTGTATTCTGCACTGAAAGATGGAATAAAACGTGATTGTTGGGAAAGGGTGGGGCTATACCCATGTTGTGAATTTTACTGAATATTGTGCTGCTTTCGTCCCGACCTCGCTGTACTTCCGGGTAGGCGTTTTTCATATACGTCCACCTTCCCATACGTAATTACGGGTTTTATTATCAAAATTCATTCGTAAAAAATTGGTCATGCGGCGAAAATATATCATTGCAGCTATAAACATACGGTTAATATTATGTTTATTGATGTAAACGATTCGTAAATATTGGAATATTTTAGTACCGGTACGAACGTCATAATGCCGCGGTTTTGACAATATAAAAATACCGTCCCATAATGAAAAAGTTCCTGCATCACTGTTTGCGGCAGGGAATCATTGAGGACGGTTAATGGAGGCAATTTGAATAACGTAATAACCCTGCCCCAGCTTGCCTGGCACGGCGTGAAGGAGCTTAAGCTTCTCCTCCCCGCCGACTGGCAGGCGGAGGTCTGTAATATGGCGGGCTATAATCGCCCCCGCCTCAAAGCCGCCGGTATTAAAAAAGCCGTTGGCAGCCCTCTCGGCATGGCGCCCCTGCGTGAATATGCCCGCGGCAGGAAAGAGGTCGTCATCCTCTTCGACGACATGACGCGGGTCACGCGCGCGTCGGAAATCGTCCCCCACGTGCTGGCGGAGCTGTCCGCTGCAGGAATTACCGATAATCAGGTACGTTTTATCGCTACCAACGGCTGCCACGGCGCGATGAACAGAGCGGACTTTATAAAAAAGCTGGGTGAAGACGTACTGCGACGCTTCCCGGTCTATAACCACAACCCCTTCGATAACTGCGTTTATGTCGGCGCGACTTCTTCCGGTACTAGGCTGAACATCAACGCCGAGGTCATGAAGTGCGACCTTAAAATAGGCATCGGCTCCGTCGTGCCCCACATCATGGCGGGGTTCGGCGGGGGTGGTAAAATCGTCCTGCCGGGCGTCGCCGCCTATGAGACGGTGCTGGCGCTGCACTCCCCGCGCGGGGCTAAGGGGAGGGATAGCACCGTGTCCGGCATGGGCGTGCTGGACGCTAACCCGCGCCGCCGCGATATCGATGAGGCGGTGGACATTGTGGGACTGGACATGAAAATCGACGCCCTCGTAAATACGTGGGGAGAGACGGTCGCCCTGTTTGCCGGCAGTCCCCGACCTGCTTACGCTGCCGCCCTCGAGGCGGCAAAGTCCCACTACCTTACGCCCGCCGCCCTGGATAAGGATATTGTCATCGCCAATTCATTCGCCAAGGCAAACGAGGCTGTTTCCGGACTGTTAATCGCCTTTCCGTCGGTGTCTAGAAACGGCGGCGACGTCATCCTTATCTCAAATGCCCCGGAAGGCCAGGCCACCCACTACCTCATGGGGCCCTTCGGTAATACCATCGCCGGTAAACTGCAATTGCAGATGAAGGTCCCCCAAAACGTGAATCGACTGATTATCTATAACGAGTACCCGGAGCTGGCCGGTCGACGCTACCTTGAGGATACGGATAAAGTAATCATGCTGGATAAATGGGACGACGTGCTGGCCTTGCTGAAGAAAGCCCGCGGAAGTCAAGCTAAGATGGCTGTCTATCCCAACGCCGATATCCAGTACACGGCCTGAATCAGGCGCGCTTGAAGGACAGCAGGTACGACCCGAAGTACCCGTGTTTAACGCACCCCCAGAAGACCCCGACCTGATAAACCAGGTGCTCCATCAGGTAAAAGTAGAGGAAGACCGGGTAAAACAGCTTCGGCTTCTTGACTATGTAGTCCGTGACCGAAGCATAAATAATCCCCACCCCGTCCCATGCCCAGAAAGGCCACCATGCCACCCCCAGCCCGATGATAAGGATCAGGTAGTACCTTATTAGGTGGAAAAAGGCGTAGTAGAAAAAGGAAAGATGGCTTCTCAAGGCGGCGGCTGCCAATTGCCCCGGACTTATATCGACCCTATATTTTCTTATCGTGCTGGATTTCCACCAGATATCGGAGCCGAAAAGCACTGGCAGAGCGCACAAAGGGTAGGGGTTCGCCAGCAGTACCGCCAGCATCAAAGCGATGAAGGACAGACCAGCTAAAATAGAAACCGGGAACCCCTTCTTTTTATCTCGGTGGGTGCGGTACAGCAGGGCCTCGGACGTGCCGTACTCAAAACGTCGTTTCAACATCTTGCCCAGTTTATTCCGGTGCTTGTGCGCCACTCTGCCCGTCGGCGTATAAACGAGAGTATATCCGCACTCTCTCAAGCGCCAGCAGAAGTCCACGTCCTCCCCCACCTCCATCCCCTCCTTAAAGCCCCCCGCCGACCTGAAAGCCTCCCGGCCGACCAGCAAGTTGGCTGTGGGCACGTAAAACCCCGATTCGCCTTTGCCTTCGATGATGAGCCGACTGCCCATGTTCAGTGAGGAAAATGTTTTTTCGTAGCGTTCTAGCGGGGTCTTATCGCCATGCCCGTCGATATAGCCCCCGACCGCCCCGGACCCGGTGTATTGGAAGAAAGGCACCAGCTCTTCCAGCCAGCTTTCAGTGGCGATGCAGTCGGCATCAATGAAAGCCAGTATATCACCTTTAGCGGCTTCCGCCCCGATATTCCGGCAGGCCGCCGCGCCCTTTGATTTTTCATTCCTGATGATTTGAATGCCTGGATTTGTTACGACTTTCTCCAGCTTTTCTCTTGAGCTGTCGTCCACCATGATTATTTCAAATTTATCTCTGGGATAGCGTACGTTTTCCAGTGCTTTCAGGCAGTCCAGCAGGTCGTCAGGCTGGTCGCGCACGGGTATGATTACGGAAACAAATGGGAATTCCGTGAGTGTCGGTGTATTCTCGAGTTTCAAATATCCCCGCGCCGCCAGCTTGAGCAGGACTTGCATCGTTTCTTGGGGATGTGTTGTCGGGAAATCCGCTGAATCGCTGCCTTCACTGATGTGCTTGAGGAAATTATAGAGCGATTTATTAATACGTAGAATTTTAATCGGGGTCTTGGATATAAGGAAAAAGCCGTCGGCGTCCGACCGCAAAGACACGTCTTTAGCCAGTGAAAACCGGAACCCCTCCATTACCGCCCCGCTTGGTTTTGCCCCGCCCGTTTCACCACGCCCTCTTCGAGAAATAGCTGGTAGAGTTTTTCCGCCACCTCGTCGCTGTTGCCTTCCAGCATCTGCCCCTTTCGCTTGGTGATGCCGCCCTCTAAAAGCTGCAGTATTCGATAAAAAGCCGGCAGCGAGCTGTCCAGCGGCGGCGCTTTCACCGGCGACGGCCTCGGGTAGGTTAGGCGGGTTACTCCGGCGGGGTCTTTCTTAAGCTCATCGGGGGTTATGGAGAGGTCGGTGGGAGAAAGTAGTGTAATTTCGCTTGATTTGCTCTCGATGTATTTATCCAGCGGTGCGTAAGGCAGCTTGCCCTCCCCCTTTACCGCCGCCACCGCCGGCAGCGGACAGCTTAATTTTTCCCGTTCCCCCCGCCCGATGTCTTTCAGCAGGGTAACGCTGTTTTCCTCCGCTTCTATCGCCATAACGTCCGTAACGCACGGCCACCCCAGCCGACCCGCCAGCAAAGGCCCCACCTGCCCGCTGCCCGTATCCAGGCTTTTCACTCCGGTCAACACTAAATCCGCGCCGTAGAGCGATATAGCTTTGGATAGCAGTTTTGCTTTCTGATACGGCGATAAATTCTCAAAATCATCACCCCATATTCTTACAGCCTTGTCCGCGCCTAAGGCTAAAGCATTCCTTAGATAGCTTTCCACTCCCTCCCCGCCGATGGAAATAGCAGTTATCTCTACTGTACCATCCGCTTCTTTTGGGTCCAGGGCCATCGCTAAAGCCGCGGCGTCGTTTGGGTTCAGCATTAACGGCAGACCTTCCCTGAATACAACGCCGTGCCTCAAGCCGAAGTCCAGGTTCAGCGTGGGGTCGATTACCTCTTTCAAACAAACGATTATCTTCATAATATTTCTCACGTCAGCCGGTAGCGCACGCCGTAGCCGCCCCGCGGGTAGCTCCAGTCCAGCGCCCCTTTATCGCAGATGACGTGGCAGGTGCCGCATTCCAGGCACGTCTCGTAAACGACGCTTAAAAGCTTGGTCTCTTCATCCCAGGTATAGCAGTTGGCCGGGCACGCCTTGACGCAGGCGCGATGGTCGCAGGTCTTGCAGATTTCCTTGTTAACGATGATGTGGGGCTGCTCATCGACCTCGAACTGCGTCATCTGGGTCAGGTTCTCGATGTTCATAATAACGACCTGCCTATCTTAAAACCGTCGGAAATCAGTCCTTTTAGTCCGACCTCCTTAAGCGCTGCTTTACGCGCTATACGCAGCAGCTTCGACCTCGCCGCGCCGTCGTTTTTATAAATCGTCTCCATGATACCGGCGAGTATTTGAGGGTAGGTCTTGTAAAGTCGCTCAAGGTGCATCATGCCCGTTGCGTTCTTAAACGTCTTCATGTCCTTCATCACGAAGCTGGCGTCCAGCTTCTTTTTGTAGAGGGATAGGGTCTTGGCGCTGAAGTCGCCGGTCTTGAGCGACTCGATAGCGGTCTCGGCGGCCAGCGTCCCGGAGGTCATCGCCAGGTTGATGCCTTCCAGGTTCAATCCATTGGTATAACACAGCCCCGCCGCGTCCCCCGCCAGCATCATGCCGTTGGTAAATAGCTGCGGGACGGCTTTATAGCCCCCCTCTGGAATCAGGTGCGCCGAGTATTCCAGCGGCGTCCCCCTCTTGACCAGCTTCCTCACCGACGGGTGCTCCAGAAACTCGTTCAATACCTCGTAGGGCGCTTTGCCTGATGCTTTTAAAGAATCGAGGTGTATCACCAGCCCGATGGAAATACTTTCGAGTTTGGTAAAAAGAAAAGCGCCGCCCCGTATATCTCCCATCGCACCGACGAAGTATATCGCCGCCCCTTGGTCGCGCACCAGCCCGAA
>JAFGHK010000051.1 GCA_016930185.1 Dehalococcoidales bacterium
GCGCTAAGGTTGACCGGTATTGGCTTTTATATCGTCACCTGCATCGTCGGTGGCGCTCTCGCTGGATGGTGGTTGAGCGGTAAAAGTGCTCTTTTTTTAGTCATTGGTCTGCTGGCGGGGTTGATAATAGCTGTCTATGGTGTTTATCGCATGATTCGTGGGGTTATCAACTACCAAAAAAATAAGGAGAACGATTAGTGACTACGCCTAAGAAGCGTGGTTGTCTTGGCTGTTCTTTCCCCATTTTAATCATTGTCGCTGTAATTGTTTTAGTAATTGTTGTCATTGGTTTTCTCTCCGGCTCCATTGGCCAGGCGATGTTCCATATCGATTTTCCTTCCTGGATGGTGGTGGAAAAACCGGAAATCCATCTGGCGGCACCGCACCTTTTCACGATATTCGGCTTTCCCATTACCAACACCATGCTCGCCGGCTGGATAACCGTTATTTTTCTTGTCCTCATGAGCTGGATTATCACCCGCCGCATGAAGCTGGTTCCCAATCGTCTGCAGGCCGTTTTCGAGTTCATCCTCGGCTGGATATACGACTTCTGTGAAAGTGTCGCCGGCAAGGAAAACGGTCGTAAATTCTTCCCGGTCGTGTGTACTATTTTCCTGTTTGTGGCCTTTAACGCCTGGTTAAGTCTTATTCCCGGCTATGGCTCTATACTGGTGCATTCTAACGGCAGCGAACATGAGCTCCTGCGCGGCGCTAATACGGACCTTAATACTCCCCTGGCTATAGCGCTAATATCCTGCGTTTTTGTGGGATACTATGGATTTAAACATATTGGCATGGGCTGGCTAAAACAATACTTCAACTTCGGCCCGCTTTTCCGCAGTATCGGCCGACTATTTAAAGGTAAAATAAATTTTATGGACATTTTCTCCGGCTTTATTAACGGTTTTGTCGGTGGGCTGGAATTTTTAAGCATGCTCATCCGCATCATCAGTTTTACCTTCCGTCTCTTCGGCAACATGACCGCCGGCGAAATCCTGGTGCTTATCGCGGCTTTTATCTTTCCTTTAGCCGTTAACTGGCTGGTTTATGGACTTGAGCTTTTCGTCGGTTTTATCCAGGCTCTGGTGTTTGCTGGATTGACCCTTGTCTTTGCGACTATGGCAGTGGCTTCTCATGAAGCGGAATCTCATGAGGAATTAAAAAATAGTGAAAAGGAAGTATTAAAGGAGGGAACATAATGGACGCAGAAACCATGAAAATGCTTGCTATCGGTCTGGTCATGGGCTTGGGGGCGTTAGGCCCCGGTATCGGTATCGGTATCCTCGGTTTCGGTGCCATGCAGGGACTGGCGCGTAATCCGGAAGCCAGAGGTCCTATTATGACCAACATGTTGATAGCTATTGCCATGGCGGAAGCTATCGCGATTTATGCCCTGGTCGTGGCGATAATGCTCGGCTTCGTGTTCTAGCTTGAATACAATTCGTGGAAACGTAAATATTGTTGGGGGTAAATATGGAAAATGAAGGATTACCCAATTTCATCTCTATTATCGTCGGCGCGGTGATACTCGGCACAATGGTCATTGCCGGCATACTTCTGCACGCTATCCTGACGATGCCAAAAGGCGGATAGACGATTTAGGGGGTTAATATGGAAGATGGCGGTATATCTCAACTCGGTATAAACTGGGGTGTTCTCATCACGCAGATAGTAACCTTTATTATCCTGCTGGTGCTCCTGCGCCTTTTCGCCTATAAACCTCTCATGCGTATGATGGACGAGCGCTCAAAGCGGGTCAAGGAAAGCATGGAGCAGGCGGAGTCCGTCAAGGAGCAGTCCACCAGGGCGGAAGAGGAGCTTAAGAAGCAGCTTGAGGAAGCCAGCCGCGAGGGACAGGAAAGGATTTCCCGCGCCGTCAAGGCCGGTGAAGAGCTCAAGCAGAAGGCGGGGGAAGAGGCTAAAAGGGAAACGGAGAAGCTTATTATCAAAGCCCGTTCTGAAATTCAGCAGGAGCGGGACGCCGCCGTCACCGAGGTGCGCCGTGAGTTCGCTGATTTAACGGTGCTGGCGGCCGGCAAGGTTATTGAAAAATCTCTGGATAAAGAAGAACACCGCGAGCTTATCGATAAGGTACTGGAAGAAAGCTCCGGCCCAAAAAAGGAGTAAACATTAAAGCGTCATGGCAAAGAAGGCGAATCCCAGGCGCTACGCGCAGGCCATATTTGAAATAGCGCTGGAGAAAAAGAAACTGGATTTATGGCAGTCGGACCTGCAAAAGGTCGTTGACGCCGTGGGAGAAGGCGACCTTCTTGCCGCGCTGGAGAGCCCCAAAATTAAGTTTGAGGACAAGTCGAAGTTGCTCAAGAAGCGACTTAAAAAAATTAAGCCCCTGGCTATGAACCTTTTATTGTTGTTGATTACTAAATCGGACATCGGCATTATTGGTAAAATCGCGCAGGAGTACGAGCTTCTGCTGAACGACTACCGTGGTATAAAGCCGGCCGATGTCATCACCGCCCTCCCCCTTGATAAAAAGGACGAAAAGGAACTGGCAAAAAAATTGGGCAAAATGGTGGAAGCGAAAGTTGAACTCAAGCCACGGGTGGAGCCGGAAATCCTCGGCGGCATGGTCGTAAGGGTCGGCGGCAAGCTCCTCGATGGCAGCACCCGTAGTAAATTGATAGCTCTAAAGAAGGACTTAGCCACCGGTGAAATAAAACCATGACCCGTCATTCCCCCGATGCAATCGGGGGAATCCAGGTGGATGGGTGGGGGTAAAAGTAAAGCATAATATAGTCTGGAGGTAAAGGAGGCAGTTCGGATGGCAACGAGAGGCGACGATATTGTATCTATTTTAAAACAGCAGATTGAGCAGTTCGGTACGGCGGTGACTATGGTGGATGTCGGCACCGTTATCGAGGTAGGTGACGGCATTGCCCGTATTCACGGCCTGTCTTCGGCTAAATATAATGAACTGCTTCAATTCCCTAACGATATTATCGGCATCGCCCTGAATCTTGAGGAGGACAGTGTCTCCGCCGTTATTCTGGGCGATTACGCCGGCATCAAGGAAGGCGATGAGGTCAAGTGTACCGGCCGCATCGCTGAAGTCCCCGTCGGCGATGCCATGATTGGCCGCGTCGTCGATTCTTTAGGGCGACCTATCGACGGCAAAGGCGCTATTAAAAGCGACAAGACCCGCCCCATCGAGCGCGTCGCCCCCAACGTCGTTCTGCGTGCCCCGGTGGACACCCCCGTGCAGACCGGCATCAAGGCGGTGGACAGCATGTTCCCCATCGGCCGGGGACAGCGTGAACTTATTATCGGCGACCGCTCCACCGGCAAGACCGCTATCGCTCTGGACACTATTATCAATCAAAAAGGCGGCGACCTTATTTGTATCTACGTGGCTATCGGCCAGAAGGTGTCGCAGGTGGCACGCGTCGTGGCTACCCTGAACAATTACGGCTCTATGGAGCATACTATCGTCGTCGCCGCCAGCGCCTCCGAGTCCGTGGCTCTGCAGTACCTCGCGCCTTACGCTGGCTGCTCGATGGGCGAGGAGTTCATGGAGCAGGGCAAGGACGTTTTGATTATTTACGACGACCTTTCCAAGCACGCCTGGGCTTACCGCCAGCTTTCCCTGCTGCTGCGCCGCCCGCCCGGCCGTGAGGCCTACCCCGGCGACGTCTTTTATCTCCACAGCCGACTGCTGGAGAGGGCCGCCAAGTATGATAAGGAGTACGGCGGCGGCTCGCTGACCGCCCTGCCTGTTATCGAGACGCAGGCTGGCGACGTCTCCGCCTATATCCCCACCAATGTGATTTCCATCACCGACGGCCAGCTATATCTTGAATCTGATTTATTTAACGCCGGCATCAAGCCCGCCATGAACGTGGGCATTTCCGTTTCCCGCGTCGGCAGCAAGGCGCAGACCCCCGCCATGAAAAAGGTCGCCGGCCGACTTAAGCTGGATATGGGACAGTACCGCGAAGTCGCTGCCTTCGCCCAGTTCGGCACCGCCGAGCTTGATAAAGCCACCCGCTCCCAGCTGGAGCGTGGCCAGCGCATCCAGGAGGTCCTGAAGCAGGGGCAGTTCGTCCCCGTCCCGCTGGAAAAACAGGTGATGATGCTCTATGCCGTCATCAACGGCTATCTGGACGAAGTCCCGGTGGATAAAATCACCGCCTTCGAAGCGGAGTTCTACCGCTTCATGGACGCCAGCTATCCTGATGTCGGCAAGTCCATCGCCAAAGATAAAGACTTAAGTGATGACGCCGAAGAAAAGCTGAAAAAAGCCGTCAAGGAGTTCGAACAGGGATTCGGCAAGTAAAAAAACGTCATTCCCGCGTAGGCGGGAATCCAGAGGCGGGGAAAAGGAAGTGGATTCTAATCTCCGTCAGAATGATAGGATGAGGGTGAAAAAGGAACAAAAAATGGCTGAAAAAGAAATGGTTTATTGCGGTCTTGTGTGTGCTGAATGCGGAGCATATATCGCCACCATGAAAAACGATGATAAACTGCGCCAGGCGCAGGCGGAAAAGTGGGCCAGACAGTACAATATCCCTGTTATGAAAACCTCTGACGTTAACTGCACCGGCTGTGATTCCCAGGGTGTGAAAATGGGTCATTGCGCCACGTGCCAGATACGCACGTGCGCCAAAGAAAAAGGCTTGAAAAACTGCGGGTATTGTGTAGATTATCCGTGCGCCCAACTGGAGTTCGTTATTAAGCACTATCCGGTCGCCAGAAAGAGATTAAACAATATAAAGAAGGGTAAGAAGTAACTAAAAAGTAGGGCGTTTAAGAGGGGCGCAGCCCCCCTTCCCTAAAACCTCCCCCTCTCCCTTGATGGGAGAGGGGGACACAGGGGGTAAGGGTGAAAACTAAGAAAATAAAGGAATTTATGGGGTTTAGAATTGCCTGACATCAGAAAGGTCCGCCGTCGCATCAGGGGCGTCCAGAACATCGCCAAGATTACCCGCGCCATGGAAATGATTGCCGCCTCCAAGATGAAAAAGGCGCAGGACCGCGGCCTGGCCGGCCGGCCCTATGCCGAGAAAATCGAGCAGGTCATCGCCGACCTCGCAGCTTTGCCGGAGACCACCATGCATCACCCCCTCCTCCAGCGCCGCCCCATCAAGAAGGTAGCCGTGATCCACATTACCCCCGACCGCGGCCTGTGCGGCGGCCTCAACGCCAACCTTAACCGCCAGCTTGCTTCCTTTATCCTCCAGCAGGATGTCGATGTTGAAGTTATCGCCGTCGGCCGTAAGGGCAGGGACGCCGCCGCACGCTTCGCTGGCGACATGTCCGCCGAGTTCACCGGCTTGAGCGACCAGCCCGGCTTCCTGGATACCCTCCCCATCTCCAGTATCGTCATCGAGGAGTACACTAAAGCTACTATTGATGAAGTCTACATCTCTTACGCCGGCTTTGTCTCCACCCTGGTGCAGAAGCCCGTCATGAAGAAGCTGATGCCTGTAGAGCCGGCGGAGATTCCCGGCGGCCAGAACGTCGACTATATTTACGAGCCGGGTGCGGAGGCCGTACTTGGCGGCCTGCTGCCCCGCTTCGTGGAAATGGAAATTTATCACGCCATCCTGGAGTCGATTGCCAGCGAGCAGTCGGCCCGCATGGTGGCGATGCGTAATGCCACCGACAGCGCCAACGAGCTTATCGGAGATTTGACCCTGCTCTATAACAAGGCAAGGCAGGAGTCTATCACCACCGAGCTTTTGGATATCACCGGCGGCGTGGTGGCTCTGGAATAAAATACTCTGTGAGGTCATTATGGCTAAAGGAAAAGTTGTTCAGGTAATCGGTACGGTGGTGGATATTGAGTTCCCCCCCGACGAACTCCCCGCCCTCTATAACTCCGTTGAAATCCAGTCCGGCGAAAACAAAATCGTGCTGGAGGTCCAGGACCATCTCGGCAATAAC
>JAFGHK010000052.1 GCA_016930185.1 Dehalococcoidales bacterium
ACCGGCACTTTCCATCCCACCCATACCGGCGCTTTCTCTTTTATCAAGGCCTTCACGCCGATGTTTTGCAGCCCTATCGAGTTGATAACCCCGGAGGCTGTTTCCAACAGTCGAGGCTGTGGATTTCCCTCCCGCGGCTCAAGCGTCGTCCCTTTACAGATGATTGCCCCCAGCCTCTGAATATCAAAAAGTCCGGCGTACTCTATTCCGTACCCGAACGTGCCGGAGGCGGTCGTTACGGGATTGGCCAGCAGCAGCCCCGTTTTGTTCTTCGGCGCTATCTGTACCGATAAGTCCGGCGTCATACCAGCATTTTTCCTTTTCTGGATTCTTGCACCAAGCTTAGCAGACTCTTTATTACGATGCAAGTAACATACTCTTTAGTAAGAGAATTGGGGGATAACCCTTATTTGTTTCAGGTATAACCATGCTGTTGTTGAATGTATCAGGAATGTATGTTTGAACCGTAAGGAAGAATAATGACAGCAGTTTTAACCTTTACCCGCGAATCGTTGCTGGGTTTCAAAGCCCGCCGTTTGCGTATTGCGAAAGATATCAGCCAGCAGGAAGTAGCTGATGAAGCTGGTGTCTCTATTAAGTCTGTCGACCTCTTTGAACACAACCTGCCTCTTCCTCTGGACTATAAGCGCCGTATTCTCCAGGTATTGTGGTCTGCAAAAAACAAGAGGTGACGCTTATCGCGCCACCCCTTGGATTCAACAACTATTCGGGTTTTTACTTCGGCTTATTTACTTTAATACTCCTTTTGTTATCGCCGATTTAATTTTTCCCGTCAGTTGTTAGACTATATTAACACTTCGGTGTTGCTAGTGCAGGTTCACGTAGTTGCTTACTCTGGCCGGGATTGTCCGTTCGAATATCAGCACCGGACCGTCGGCAGGTTTCATTTCCAGTGAGAAGTAATCGTAAGCCCCCAGGGTAATATTGCCTGAAGATGGTATCTCTACATCGAGCATGAATAACTCCGTCGCGTCAAGGATGTTATCATCGTTGACCCATGTCAATTTGGTTAGTGTCCAGTTAATCGACGGCACTATGTTATCAAAATCGCTGTATGAGATTACCATTACGCTGACGTTCTCTGAAGTCGGGTTGAAATCTACCGGATAACCGCCTGCCGGGATGCCCACGCAGAAATAGATATTGGTAACTATACCATTATCCATTTTGGCGATGACATTGCCCTTGATCTGCAACGCGCTCATCGTAGTTTGCAGACCGGAGTTCATGGCTTCCTTGGTCTTCTGCGATGAGAATAGACCTGCAGAAAGCACCACGTAAGCGAACACCGAAGCCACGATGACGAACGCTATCAAAACAATGGCTGTTTCCAGGCCGGTGACACCCTCCTGTCTATCTTTTATCCTCTTCATTAACTTCTTCCACATCTTAACGCCCTCCTCTTCTTTAAAGAGTTAGACCACTGCCTTTGCAGTGATGATCTATCTTTTTTATTTTCTCCCGTTTTCTCGCTCGGTAGTGTTCTTAGAATAACAGCAGAGGGGTAACTAACACATAAAAATCACGGGCTGTCATATAAACATTTCGTTACAGTTGAGGCAGACCGCTATTAGGACTAAAGGAATTTGGATAATAGGAATAATGTAATGGGGCAAAGACTTGAAATTACGGCAGGTTGACTTTTTTACGCCGGTCTTCGGCAGGGGAAATACCCGCGGTGCGGGGCGCTTAAGGGTTCTTTATCCTGGTTGAGGCAGCACTCATGGCATAAGGGTTTCGTGCGGCAGGTTTCCTTGGCCAGTCGCACGAGTAATGCGTGATATTCGTTGAATAACTTGACATCGGCCGGTAGATGAGCCGTGAAAAGCTTTTGATAAGCGCTGTAGCTATTGTTTTGAGGAGCGAGACCCAGCCGACTGATAATACGGCGGGTATAGGCGTCTATTACAAAAACAGGTTTATTGCCTGCATACAGTATTATAGAATCGGCTGTTTCTTCGCCGATGCCGTAAACGCCGAGGAGCTGTTGGCGTAACTCCGGTATATCCTGTTTAAAAAGCCTGTCGAGGTCGTCGTTGTACTTTTTCCCCAGCCACCCCGTAAAGGCCTTCAGCTTGCGCGCTTTGGTGTTGAAATAGCCGCAGGGGTGAATCAGCGCCGCCAGTTTTTCCTGGGGCATCCGGCGTATCGTTTCAGGCGTAAGCGCCCCGGCCTGCTTGAGGTTTTTAATGGCTTTATCGACGTTTGTCCAGGCGGCCGATTGCGTTAATATGGCGCCTGTGATTACCTCGAAAGGCTCTTCGGCAGGCCACCAGTGCTGTGGACCGTATTTATTAAAAAGGCGCCGGTAAACATCCGGCAAAACCCGTTTTACTTCTTTTTCATCCATGGCGGTACTCTGGCGTTTTTTACCGTATCGATACCCGGTATAAACGGCTTGATATCTATTACCGGCGTCCCGTCAATCGCGTCCAGCCCCTGCACTTTTAAAACGTTTCCACGGCGCTCCAGCAATTTCACGATAGTTTTTCCCAGCGGATTGGGACGGTCCGGTGAACGGCTGGCAAACACGCCTACCTGCCCCGGTTCTACCCGGAACCTCGGCTGCACTTTCAGGGGGAAGGGCAGCCGGGACTTATTCATGAAATATATAATGATAAGATGAGAGAAGCCCTCGATGTCATCCAGTCCTTCGGCAAGGGCCGGGTCGAGGACGATTTCAGAGATGATGTCTTTGGTATTATGCCGGTGGCGTTTTTTTATCTCGTTTTGTACCGTTCCGATGGCTTTGAACCTGATTTCCGGTAAATCATCACTCATTTTTAAACAGGATTATCCTTCCTAGAAGTCAAAGGAGACCGGTATCATAGCCGACATCCTTAATTGGCTGTCTCTATGCCAGCGGCGTCAGCGTGAGTAGTTTCTTAGCAATACCCGGATACTTGGCGATGAAAATGAGTTCGTCTTCTACAAGCGGTTTCTGCGATTCTACGTTGGCGAATCTAACCAGCTCCAGGATTTCGTTGGCCTTTTCTCTACTGGGGAATTTGATGGGTACCGGAAGCTTGCTCATTACGTGGCTGAATCCCGATATACCGCCGTACTCTCCTGTGCTGATGGCGCGGCCGGTATCGACCAGCTCAGGGTCGCCCCGCCCCAGTTCCTCGTAGTTATATAACTCGTAATTTTCAGGGTCTTTTAGAACGCCGTCGGCGTGTATGCCTGATTCGTGGGCAAAAGCATTGACTCCTACGCCCGGCTGGTTGATGGGAATCGGTACATCGAAGGCATAGCTCGTAAATTTACATAATTTCCAGGCCATACCCAACTTTACTGCACCGCCCAGTTTATACTTTTTAGCTGTATCCTTTGACTTCAGTATAGCCAGTATAACCGCCACGAGGTCCGCATTGCCGGCTCTCTCGCCGATGCCGTTGATAGTGGTATTGATATAGGCGTCCTGCCCTCCGTCGATAACGCCCATCGCCCCCGCTATTGAGGTTGCTACCGCCATGCCTAGGTCGTTGTGACAGTGCAGTTCTATGGGAATGCCGATTTTTTCCGCCAGCATGCGGCCGTTATTATAAATAGAGAAAGGATTATCGAAGCCCAGCGTATCGCAGTAGCGTATTCTTACGGCGCCGTGTTCCTTTGCCGCCAGGCCGAATTCTATCAGGTAGTTGATGTCGGTCCTGGATGCGTCCTCGGCGTTTACCCCAATCGACTCCGTATCGTGGGAACGGGCGGCATCCACGGCGTCGGTCATGTCCTTGATGATGTCTTTCCTCGTCTTTCTACCCTGGAACTTGCCGTTTATCATCTGGTCTGATGTTGATATAGAAAGATTAAGATGCTTGATTTTCGGTATGTTGTGGTAAGCCGTCTCGACATCGCCGGGAATAGCCCTTATCCAGCCTCCGAGACGCAGCGGTTTGATAACCCCTATCTCGGCCAGCTCCAGGTTGGCATTCAGGTAGTTAATCTCGTGCCTGGTAGTGGGGAATCCGAATTCCGACTGGAAGACCCCCATCTCGTTGAGATACATATTAATCATGGTCTTTTCCAGCTTGGCAAGACCCAGTCTGGCGGTTTGTACGCCGTCGCGGTTAGTAACATCTAATAGATAAATTTTAGACATGTGAACCTCCCCTCCGGTCGACTATCCTCGTGCTATAGTCCCAATTCTATGATATCATACGGTAATCATCAACGACAATCAAATGTATCTTTTACCGTAAAACAGCATGATTGAAATGCCTCTCCAGGAAAGACTAAGGACTTGCTCTGTGGATTTTTCTGCCCGTCGACTTACGATACGCCACTTCTATCAAAAAGGATAGACCCAGCATTATAGCAAGCACCAGGAGTTCCGATGGAGCCGTGGTTGCCCTCTGGATGATTAATATTACGAGTGCAGCCAGACAAATAACCGCACCGAGTAGTGATACCCATCTCCGAGAGTGAGTCTTAGCTGACAACCTGACATTGGCGGCATTGACCGCCGCGAAGATAAGTAAAAACCCGGAACTGCCCATCATGGAAATACGTGATAAGTCAAAAAGGTTGGCTATCAAAAGCGTCAGCGCTGATGTTATTAGCAGCCCCTCAATGGGGCGCCGCCATACCTTTCTATCCAGGCTTTTTGGTAGTTCGCCTTCCTTGGCAATTATATAACTGACCTGGGCGGTTCCATAAAGAGTAGCATTGATTGCCGAGGCGGTTGATAATAAGGCAGCCACAGCAATCATGATAAAACCCGCCGACCCCAAAAAGGGTCGGGCTGCTTCGGCCAGGGCATAGTCCTCGGCGCTTACTATGCTGTCGATTGAGAGATTGCCCACTGTTACTAGTGAAATTACCACGTACAAGACGATAACAAAGATAACCGCAGTGAAGTACGCCCGGGGTAGCGTTCGGCGCGGATTACGCACGTTCTCTGCGGTATTGGCAATGAGTTCGAAGCCCTCATACGCAAGGAAAATGACCATACCCCCGGCGACTAACTGCAACGGACTGCTCCATGTTGAAGGAGATATGGAAGGAGTTTTTATACTCCAGAGTCCTGCCCCCAGGAAGATTAGTAGTATCAGGATTTTAGACGCTACTATAAAATTTTCCGACCTGCCGACGACCCGGGAGCCCAGAATATTTAAAAATGTGAAAAGAATTATCACCCCGCTGATAAAAATATGTCTCCAGAAGGGCTGTGATGCTTCCGTGAAAAAGCTGGCGCCGTAGCTACCAAAGGCGTAGGCGTAAAGTGAAAGCATGATAATGTAGCTAATCCAGAGCAGTATATTCATGCCGCCTGTAAAGATACCGGGCCCGAATGCCTGGTTCAGGAACTCAACGGTTCCGCCGCGTCTGGGATATATCACCGATAGCTTGGCATAGGAATAAGCCGTCAGCAGGGCCACCATTCCGGAAATAAGAAAAGCTACCGGCGTGCCCCCGCCTGCCATCTGCACCGCCAGACCGAGGACAGCGAAAATCCCCCCTCCCACCATCCCCCCGATGCCGATGGCTACCGTCGACCAGAAACCTAGACTCTTAACTGTACCAGGACTATTATTCATGTTTGGCTCATTATAGACACAGGAAATTGACAAAGTAAAAAAACTGACACACTAACCCATCCCTCGTTTGACACCCTGCTCCTCCCCCCGTCATTCCCGCGTAGGCGGGAATCCATTGTTGGTTGATGTAATGAACAAACGGGTATATAGTGGATTTTTCTGTTTGACACCCGAATAGCCTGATGTTAAATTTAAACCGATGAATGTCGGCGTTGCCAGGGTCAGCCTGCACATCCCGGAGAATTCGGACCTCAAGGGAAAGCGCCAGGTCGTCAAGTCCATCATCGGTCGTGTTAAGTCCCGCTTCGATGTCGCCGTCGCTGAAGTCGATGATAACGATAGCTGGCGGACCGCTACCATCGGCATCTGCTGTATCAGCAATGACAAGCGCCACAGCAACGAGGTTTTATCTAAAGTGGTGGCTTTCATCGAGAAAAGCCGCTTCGACGTTGAGATACTGGATATTTCGACGGAGATAATAGATGTATGAAACATGAAGGATAGGGCACAGGGAATAGTCATTGACTGGTAACATCGAAAACGATATTAAGAAGGAGGAAAACCAGATGGCAAAATCAAAATTCGAGCAGTATATCGTAAGGGACGTATGGCATAAGTCATATCCTACCGAATTCCATAAAGAGGTCACCAAACCGGCGCTCGTACTGGCGAAAAACGAAGGGGGCGCCGCTGGCCATCCTCCCTTTGCGCTTTCCTGGGTGCCGATAACCCAGGCCTTTTTAATGGCGCCGAAACCCCATGTACATGACTGGGATGAGTTTCTCATGTTCATCGGTGGCGATGCCACCAACATGCTGGACCTGGGTGGGGAAGTTGAATTCTGGTTAGGCGATGATGAAGACCACATGGAAAAGTTCGTCTTCACCACTGCTACCATGTTTCACCTCGTAGGTGGACTGTGGCATTGCCCGCTGAACTTTAAGAAAGTAAACGACCCCGCCAAGCCCATTATTTTCGAAAACCTGATGTTTACCACAAAATACTCTTTGACTAAAGGCCGAGAAGAAAAAGACCAGAAAAAATAAGTCCATGGTTTTGGGCGAATCATACCCGGTCTCTTAATAATAACGATTCTACCTGATACCCTGGTACGGGGAGAAGGGGTGGGTAACTGTTAACTAAAAACTAGCAACTGTTAACTTACAGTCATGGAAATCCAGGCTTTCCTTAACCATATCCGCTCGCAGAAAGGCTACCAGGACCAGATAGCCCACATAGAGCATATTGCTCCCCGCCGCGCCTCATACGGCAAGCTGGACAAGCCCTTAGACCCCGCCCTGCAGGACTGCCTGGATGCGCATGGTTTCTCCCGTCTTTACTCGCACCAGGCGCAGGCGGTGAACCATGTCCGCGATGGCAAGAATGTAATCATCGCCACCACCAGCGCCAGCGGTAAGAGCCTTGTTTATAACATCGCCGTCATGCAGGCCATTCTCACCGAGCCGGCCACCCGCGCCCTGTATATTTTCCCCACCAAGGCCCTCGCCCAGGACCAGCTGCGTAAGCTTAATGAGTTGTTCTCGCCAGACCTTCTCCCGACTGAATCACTGGCCACTTTCGACGGCGATACGCCCCGTTCCGAACGGGCGGATGTCAGGCGGTACGGCCGCATTATCCTTACCAATCCCGATATGCTGCACGTCGGCATCATGCCCAATCACCAGTCGTGGGCGTCTTTGCTGCGGCACCTCAAGTACGTCGTCGTCGATGAAGCCCATATTTACCGCGGCGTTTTCGGCTCGCACGTCGGCGGTGTTTTAAGGAGATTGCGCCGACTCTGCCGGACTTACGGCTCTTCGCCGCAGTTCATCCTCTGCACCGCCACCGTCGCCAATCCCGCCGAGCATGCTTTGGCCCTGACCGGGCTCCCCTGCGAGGTCGTTGATAACGACGGCTCGCCGCGCGGCTGGAAGGACTTTGTTTTCTGGAACCCGCCCCTTATCGACGAGAAGAAGACCGCCCGGCGCAGCGCCCACTGGGAGTCCACCAATATTTTCACCGAGCTTATGCTGCAGGGCTCCCGAACCCTTACCTTTACCCGCACCCGCCGCCTCACCGAGCTTATCTATATCTACGCCCGCGACCGACTTAAAGAAGAAAGCTACGAGCTTTCCCAGTTGGTGATGCCTTACCGCGGCGGCTATATGCCGGAAGACCGCCGTCGCATCGAGAAGGAGCTTTTCGGGGGCAAGCTGCTGGGCGTGGTGGCTACCAATGCCCTGGAGCTCGGCATCGACAGCGGCGGACTGGAAGCCACGATTCTTGACGGCTACCCCGGCAGTATTTCCTCCACATGGCAGCAGGCAGGCCGCAGCGGGCGCAGTCAGGGAGAATCCTTAAGCTTCCTTGTCGCCTGGGATAATCCCCTCGACCAGTATTTTATGCGCCACCCCTCCGACTTTTTTAAAAAGGGCTTCGAGCACGTCCTCGTCAATCCGTCAAATCATTATATCCTTCAAGCCCACCTCCTCTGCGCCGCCTGGGAGAAACCTTTAGATAAAACGGACGAAGCCGTTTTTGGCGCCGATGATTTCATTAAAGAGCGCGACGCCCTGGTGGAAGAAGGGCAATTACGAGAGCGCCGCAACAGGTGGTATCTCGCCCCCTCCATCGCCTACCCCGCCCAGAAAATCAATATCCGCTCCTCCTCCGGTGAGGACTACGCCGTCGTCGATGTCTCCACCGGCTCGCTGATGGAAACGGTGGAGAGCTCCGTCGCCTTTTTCCAGGTGCACCCCGGCGCCATCTACCTGCACCAGGGGGACTCTTACCTTATTACTAAACTGGATTTGACCAACCGCGTCGCCTATGCCGAGCCCACCCGCGCTAACTACTACACGGAGACCAAGGAAATCCACGACCTGCATGTGCTCGAGGTCAGGCACACCAGGACCGTCGGCCCTGTGAACGTAAGTATTGGGGACGTGGAGGTAACTATCGACGTCGTTGGTTTCAAGAAGTACCGCCAATTCTCCGAGGAGGTCATCGGGGAGGAGCCTTTAGACCTCCCCACCATTCGCTTCAATACCGTCGCGCTCTGGTTCGATATCCCTCCCCGCGCAATCGCCCGCATCGCGGAAAAAATGCAGGACTTCGCCGGCGGACTTCACGCCGCCGAGCACGCCGCTATCGGCATCCTGCCCCTCTTCGCCCTCTGCGACCGCAATGATATCGGCGGCGTGTCCACCCCTTTACACCCGGATACCGGCAAGGCGCAGGTATTTATCTATGACGCCTATCCGGGTGGCATCGGCATCGCGGAAAAAGGCTACGACATGATAGAGGAGCTGTGGCAGGCTACTTTAAGGGTAATTGCCGAGTGCCCCTGCGAGGACGGCTGCCCCTCCTGCGTCCAGTCCCCCAAGTGCGGCAACAACAACAAGCCCCTGGATAAAGCCGCCGCAAAGGTGATACTGGAGGAGCTTCAGGGAGGGTAGAAAAGTATATATTTCTACTACTATTGACAAAAGTCAAGTTCAGGATTAAAGTTACGTAAATGAATAGAGGTATCTACAAAAAAATCGACGAATTTAAAAAGACGAGTAAGACTGAACCAGCATGGTTAGCATATGGAGCTGTGATTCTTACCATATTTTTTGCCTTTATTATACTTGCAGGACGTATATATACTCAAAGTTATTGGGGTGTTTTTGGATTAACTCCTGAAATATTAAATATCAACTTTATAAATTACGCTGTTATTTCTCCCAATGTAGCAATAGTAAGTGTGATTATTGCAGTAAGTTGTATTTTATTAATCATTTTTTTTAAACAACGTTTCCCTGATTTTATGTATGAAGTAAGTAATATAAAGGCTTTGGGTATAGTGGGAATAATCGCCGTTTCCCTTGGAATATTTGGTGTTACGTTAATACCAACATTGGATTTATCATCATGGACACCGGGACTTGCTGGATTAGCGTACGGGATTAGTTTTTTACTTTTTGTTTGGGGGTGGTTGTTTTGGTTTCAAGCTGGTATGATGCAAAAAGGTACAACTCCGTCGCCTTGGATGATAAGGTGTTTTAGCTGGATAAAAAATGTTCCAAGAGTTATTATATTGGGATTTTTTATTGTAGGTTTTTCTGCAATAACAATATGGGCTATGGCAGTCACTGCTCAACAATTCGGTTCAAATGAAGCAAAATTTATGTACAACACTAGACCTGTAGCAGAGCTTCAAATAGATTCACCAAATGGGTTTGAAGATCTACCTCTACTTATAAAACCTAATGGTGATGCTGTATTTATGGCTAAAATACTTACTGAGAGCAGCGAATTCTTATATGTCTCTACTGGGTTCAACGATGATAAAACTTCATTGTTTGTTAAAGCTGTTCCACTATCTAGAGTCCAAGCGATTCAGTACTCGGTAAATGTTACTCGAATAGGTAAATGAATTTTCATCATCTCGCTATCTCTTTTGCAGAATTATACTCCCCCTTTCCTAAAGGGGGAGTAAGGGGGTTTTTATAACCCCCCACAGGTGAGTGCGCCAGCGAGAGTGCCTGTCCTGAGCCTGTCGAAGGAGGGCGCAGGTAGGAAAAATCCCTCTCGTCTCTCCCTTTTCCAAAGGGAGACGCCAATACCCCGAACGGGGTGTCAAAGAGGGGCGTAAGCCCCTCTCAAAAACACCCCCTCTCCAAACTGGTTACCTTTTCTCCCTAACCATCCCGACGAAAGTCGGGAACCACTATCTTGAGTTTGAGAGGGGTAGGGGTGAGTATAGCTAAACTAAAATTTTATTCCGCCAGAAAAAGCTCCGGTTCTTTTCGCGCGCTTACCATTTTTTCGAATACAGGCAGCGCCTCATCGAACTTCTCGCTGATATTTTTTTTCGCTTCAGCCGGGCAAACCCTGATACACCGGAAGCATCTCATGCATTTTGTATAATCTATTGTTGCGTAATCCTCGCTGTCGATGGCTTCCCAGGGGCATTCCTCGGCGCAAAGCCCGCAACGCGTACAGTCCTCTGTGGTGACGATGTTAGTAAAAGTAGCCAGCGGACCGAAAGGTTTTCTCGAGTTGAACCCCTCTTTTAGATAAGGGTAGTCGCCTTTAACATGCAAGGTGCCTTGCATCAATTTATCCATGTTTTTAACTGCTTTTTTACCCAAATTTTTCGCTATAATGATGTCTGCTGCATCCGGGCGTCCCCCGGCGATTTTTTTACTGAACGTGTGCTCGCCTATGAAAGCCGCCCCGGCTATCACGGTAAAGCCGCGTTCTTCTAACCTTACTTTAAGCTCTATCAGGGCATCTTCATAAGCACGGTTGCCGTACACGACCAGCGCAATTGCTGGCGAGCTATTGCCGTGAAGTCCGGTAAAGAAATTATCCAGCTTCCCTGGCAGCCGCCCGCCATAGACCGGCAGCCCCACTATTGCTAGTTCACTCTTTTTGAACGTATGCTTAAAATCATGCCTTGCATGACGTGTTGTCAGGTCGATTTTCTCGTACGGTATCCCCGTGCTGTCGGTAACCGCGATAGCCGCTTTTTCGGTGGTGCCGGTGGGGCTAAAGTAAATGGCATATATTTTATCTATTATCATTCTCTCTTTTTCATACGGAGATTTGCTTCACTTGATGATAGCATTTCCTGAAATTTACATCAAAAACCCAACCATATTCCTTTTAGTGTCCCCCTCTTTCTTAAAGAGGGAAAAAGGTGATATTAGTCCTAGCCCCCTCCCTTTTGGTGTGTTATAGTGATAGCATAATGTAACTATTCATCTCTCTGGAGGACAATATGTATAAGAAAGTCGTCGTGCCCCTCGATGGCTCAAAGCTCGCGGAACTGGCCCTGCCCCACCTTGAGGAAATCGGCAAGGGTTGCAGCATCCCGGATGTCCTGCTGATTTCCGTCACGGAGAAGATAAAAGGCGTTATTCCCCAGAGTGGGGCACAAGGAGAGTTCGTGCCGGAAAAGCCGGTAGGCGCGCCCCTGCCCCTTATCGAGGCATCGCAGTTTAATGTTGTCTTCAGTACCTACCTCGCCGGGGTCCAGCAAGTTCCGCTGACCTTTGGCAAGATGGCCAGGACCGCCGCCGACTACCTGTGCAAAATAGCCAAAGACATCGAGAAAAAAGGCTTTAACGTAGTCGCCACCGTCCTGGTGGGGAATCCCGCCGAGCAAATCGTGCGATATGTCTCAGAGCAGGGCGCAGATTTAGTCATCATGGCCAGCACCGGTAAATCAGGTCTAAGCCGCTGGAACATGAGTAATATCACTAACAAGGTTGTCAAGGAGTCCTGCGCCCCGGTGCTGGTTGTTAAGCCCGGCCCCGATTTTAAAGAGACCAAGCCCAAGCGCAAGGGTGTAGCTTTTTAGGTTATATCTGTATTACTTACCTTTTTCGTAAAACATTAAGCCCCGAGTGAAATCGGGGCTTATTTGTTGTTGCCTGTTTCCCTGCCTCTTCCGTGTTGAAAGTGCAGGCTCTATTCAGGTCAGGACTTGCCTGCCTCCCCGTCTCCCCACACTTGCCGGTTTTAGGGGTTTTATTACACTATTTCTAGTCTTACTCTGGTCTGGGCTTTGGCGGCTTTCACTCTCAAGAGAGTGCGCATTGCCTGCGCTATCTGCCCCTGCTTGCC
>JAFGHK010000053.1 GCA_016930185.1 Dehalococcoidales bacterium
CGTGCGGGCCTTCCTCTTGCGCAGGTTGGCGGCGATGGCGCCCCTTAAAATCTGGTTGGTGCCCTCGTAAATCTGGAGGATTTTAGCATCCCGCATCATCTTCTCGACGGGGTAGTCGCGCATGTAGCCGGAGCCGCCGCAAATCTGGACGGCATCCATAGCCACTTTCATGGCGGCGTCGGAGGCAAAGACCTTGGAGGCTGCCGATGGTTCCGTAACGTCTTTAGCGCCGGAGTCCACGTAGCGGGCGGCGGCGTAAACGAGAGCGCGGGCGGCCTCGGTCTGGATAGACATATCCGCCAGCATCTGCTGGATGACGGGCATGGTAATTATGTGCTGGTCGAACTGGACGCGCTCTTCAGCATAGTCGGTGGCGGCCTCCAGAGCCCCCTGGCATAGCCCCACCGCCTGCGCGCCGATACCGGGACGCGACTTATCGAACAGGCGCATGGCCTGTATAAAGCCTAGTCCGGCTCTGCCGAGCAGGTTTTCCTCGGGGACGAGGCAGTTGCGGAAGACCAGCTCGCGGGTGGCGGAGGTGCGTATGCCCATTTTCTTTTCCTTCTTGCCGAAGGTAAAGCCCTCAGTGTCTTTTTCCACAATGATGGCGCTGGCGCCGCGTGCGCCCCTGGCTTTATCTGTCAGGGCGATGACGGTGTAAATTTCCGCCTCGCCGCCGTTGGTGATGAACTGCTTGGTGCCGTTGAGCAAATAGCCCCCTTCCACCTTATCCGCCGTGGTCTTGACATTGGCGGCGTCGGAGCCGGCGGTGGGCTCGGTGATAGCGAAGGCGGCCAGTTTCTTGCCGCTGGCGATATCCGGCAGGAACTTGCGCTTCTGCTCGTCGGTGCCGTACTCCATTAAGGTCATGCAGCCGAGGGCGCTGGCGGCGTAGGTGACGGCGATGCCGCTGCAGACCCGACTTAGCTCTTCCGTAACGATGCAGAGGTCGAGGCAGCCGCCGCCCAGCCCTTCATATTCCTCCGGTACGAAGACACGGAACATATCGGCGGCAGCGAGTTCCTTAACTATATCCCAGGGGAACTCCTCTTTTTCATCAAGCTCGGCGCGTACGGGGAGGACTCTTTCCTCGGCGATGCGGCGGGCGAGTTCTTTGATGGTCTTTTGCTGGTCGGTTAAAAAGTAGTCCAATGCTCAATCCTCCCTCGACGAAAAATGCTTTCACCCTCAACAACAATTATTTAATTAAAAGGGGGCATTAGCGATTTTATAGCTTAAACTAAGATAAATTATAGGGAGTGCGTACGGGGTAGTCAAGGTGGGGGTTAGTCTATAATCGCAGAAGCAAAATAACTCACCCCCTTTGTCCCCCTCTCAAACGGCATCATATGAGTGTGTTTTAGCTTTTTCCTGTTTGAGAGGGGGAGGGATTTGGAGAGGGGGCTGCGCCCCCTCTCGCGACTTACCCCTGCTTGCCTAATACCTGCCGTATTCCCTGATTCTGTCCAGCATTTGCCGGTATTCTTCTCTGGTGCCTCTATCCGGCATCCTCATGGCGATAATAAGACCTCCGCTTTTGCCGGCCTTGCGGCACCTGTCAATAAGCTCCCTGGTATATTGCTCTACCTCACGCACGGACCAGATTTTCGACGAGTGCGGGCCACGTATCATAATGCAGGTGTGGCCGTTGAGAATTTCCCGGGCTTTAATGGCGTCCATGTGCTCTACGGAGGCTAACACCTTGCCTTTGGGCAGTTCCAGCAGGTGCTTCAGGCGGTCGCCGAATTTTGCCTCGAAGAAGGGCACAGGCACGTAATTGAGGTCGATGTGCGCCTGCAGCGACTTCTTCAGTCCCGGCCAGTAGAACCTCTCGAACTGCTTATCGGACATAAAGACCTTATCGCCGCGCCAGAGGGGGATGCCCGTCCGCTTGGGATTGCCTCTCTGCTTGGGGTCGGCTGGCCTGGCTGCGGCGATGCGTCTTTCCAGTATCATGTCGCAGGCCTGCAGCAGCTTCTCCGGTCGGCGGAACATATCTGTCATCGCGCCCTGCATGCCGCGCAGGAAGCTGGATACGGTATCGAACGGAGCGCCGCCCACGCCGCCGGTGCCAACGTGGGCGAAGGCGGGGAAACCAAGCTGGGCCAGGTCTTCATAGCCATCGCCGACGGCTTTTCTGAATCTCGCCATCTCCCGCCCGGCTTTATATAAATTCTTGGCCAGCTTAACGAATTCCGGGGTTGTAAACATGGGGGTCATCATTTCGAAACCAAGGAACAGGCCGTCGAGGGGTGGGAGTTTTTCCAGCGGTGCCAGAGCGCCGTACATCCGCGGGAAGAAGCGGCGTATCATGAAGTCCGAGGGATTGGTCAGGAAAAGGTCGTATTCGTCTTCTTTCATAAATTCGCACTCGACGAACTGGTAGTCGTAATCGGTGGGGAGAGGGCCTCCGGGCCACATGCGGTTCTTCACGTCGAGCGTTGTCAGGGCATCGCCGGAGGTCGGCAGGCCGGCGTTGCACATATCGGGCTCAAAGTCCAGGGTAATCTTGCGTATCGCCCTTTTAAAGGCGATGGGGTCGTAATATGCCGCCGAGTTGGGGACGCCCGTATAGCTGCTGATTTTTATCTCGGTGGTAAGCGGGATTCTGTCCGGTGTTTTCAGCTCGATAGCATCTCTTACCCTTTTTTCTCTTTCCTCGTAAAGCTGTTCCGTGGACTTGCCAGTTTTACGCTCGATTTCCTGCTTCAGCAGTTCGTTTTCGTGCTTGTATTCCTTAGCTGAAATGGAGGTCGGCATATACTGAATCCCCTTTTTAGCGTGTGTTAATCAGCCATTTCCTGTAATTTTTTCATCACCTCGCCGACGGTTTCCTCTGCGGTGGATGCGCCGGAGGTGACGCCGATGTTTTGTTTTCCCTCTAGCCAGGCGGGGTCGATTTCTGCGGCGGTCTCGATGAGGTGGGTCTCGGTGACCTGTCCGCAAAGCTCGGCGAGCCGGTTGGTATTGGCGCTGGAGCGTCCGCCCACCACCAGCATGAGGTCCATACGCCCGGCCAGTTCCAGGGCAGCCGCCTGCCGTTCCCGCAGGTC
>JAFGHK010000054.1 GCA_016930185.1 Dehalococcoidales bacterium
CGCCCCGTATCATGTCGAACGCCGCGGCGCTATCGAAAAAGCACATGCCGGGCAAGGGGGTAACCGGCTGGTCGGAGGCGTTAATCATTTCGTAGTCCTTGTCGGCGTCGGAGGCCAGATTCCCGTAGCCCAGCATACCGTTCTCGCTCTGAAAGAAGGCCGTCCTGCCCTCGGGAATAAAGTCGGCACAAAGTCCGGGCATGCCGTAGCCCAGGTTGACCACCGAGCCGTCGGCGAACTCACGCGCCGCACGCAGGGCGATGGTCTGCTCATCGAGCCGGGCTTTCATCGTTTTACCTCCACGATGCGATGCACGTATACATGAGGCGTGACGACCACCTCGGGGTCGAGCTGACCGACCTCAACCAGTTCATCAACCTCCGCAATCGTTGTTGCGGCAGCAGTGGCCATGACCGGATTAAAGCACCGGGCAGTCCTGCGATAGATGAGGTTCCCCAAGTTATCCGCCTTATGCGCCTTGATAAGCGCGAAATCGGCCGTAAGAGGCGATTCAAGAATAAATTCCTTGCCGTCGATGACTTTCTTCTCCTTGCCTTCTGCCACGACCGTGCCCACGCCCACCGGCGTATAGAATCCCCCAAGCCCTCCCGCGCCGCACCTGATTCTCTCGGCAAGAGTGCCCTGCGGCACGACCTCGATTTCCACCTTGCCCTCGTTATACATTTTTTCAAGGGGGGAGTCGGGGGGCATGCCGCCCAGGGCCGGCACCGACCCGATGAATTTCTTCACCTGACCTTTCTCAAAGAGGATGCCCAGGTCCTGATAGCCGCCCGGCTTGATGCGCTTGCTAAGCTCAAAGCCCACGCCGCCCATGTTGGCAATAACGGTCAGGTCTTTAGCCCCCTGCCGTGAAAGAGCGACGATAAGGTTTATAGGCAGGCCGCCGTAAGACCCGAAGCCGCCGACCATAATAGTAGCGCCGTCGGAAATATCGGCTACTGCCTCGTCACAGCTTTTGAAAAACTTGTTTAAGGTCAAGTGTACTCCCTAGAACTGTATGGGGCTGACTAAATTTGGGTATGAATGGAGTGTAACCTTTTTCAAAGAAAAATGTCAATTCAGCAGTCCTGCGTACCGCTGCTTTCATTTCACTCCTCCTTACTTGTAAAAGCCCCAGATGTAAACTATAATTTTCATAATGAAGAAGGCTTTAGTCACCGGCGGGGCTGGTTTCATCGGTTCTCATCTTTCAGAAGAGCTATCCAAACGAGGCTATCAACTGGTAATCCTGGATAACCTTTCCACCGGCAAGGGGGAAAACATAGCCGATTTAATCGGCAAGAAAGACGTGGAATTCATCAAGGGCAGCATCACCGACCTGCCCCTGCTGCAAAAGGCATGTAAGGACACCGACTACGTTTTCCACCTGGCCGCTATCGCCAGCGTCCCCAGGAGCGTCGAGAACCCGCAGGAAAGCCACGAGGTAAACGTTACCGGCACCCTGAACGTGCTCATTGCCGCCAGGGACAATAAGGTCAAAAAGGTGGTCAACACCTCTTCCTGCGCCATTTACGGAGACGCACCCGGGCTGCCGAAAAAAGAGGACATGCCAGTAAACCCCCTGTCCCCTTACGCCGTGACCAAGATGGCCGGCGAGGAATACTGCCAGATATTCCAGAAGGTGTACCACTTACCAACAGTCAGCTTGAGGTATTTCAACATCTTCGGGCCGCGGCAGAACCCCGATTCCGAATACTCCGCCGCCATCCCCAAGTTCATTAAACTGAAGCTGCAGGGTAAAACCATTGAAGTCTATGGCGACGGTAAGGCGACGCGGGACTACGTTTACGTAAGCGACGCCGTGACCGCCTTCATTCTGGCTGCGGAAAGCGATGCCTCCGGCATCTATAACATCGGAGCCGGTAAAAGCACCACCGTCAATGAGCTGGTAGAGCTAATCAGCAGACTGACGGGCAACAACACGCCCCCCGTTTACGGCCCGCCCCGGCCGGGGGATATCGTACACAGCCTCGGCGATGCTTCAAAAGCCAGGACCTTCGGCTATAGTCCCAGTTACAGCCTAGAAGAAGGCCTCAAAGAGACGATAAGGTACATGACGCCATGAAAAATAAACCTGAACTGGCGCAAAAACTCGCGGACAAGACAGCCGTCATCGGCATCATCGGGCTGGGATACGTAGGCCTGCCGCTGGCAATCGCCTTTGCGAAGTCCGGCTACAAGGTCCTCGGCTTCGATACGCAGTCGAAAAAGGCAAACCTGGTCAATAAAGGACAGTCTTACATCGACGATATCAGCAGTAAAGAACTGGTGGCGGTCTCACCCAAGCGTTTGCAGGCAACTGCCGACATGGAACGATTGAACGAGCCGGACGTCATCTGTATCTGCGTGCCCACGCCTCTATCCAAATCCCGCGAGCCCGACCTGTCGCATGTTATCCACGCCTCCAAAGATATAGCTAAATGCCTGCAAAAGGGGCAACTGGTTATCCTGGAAAGCACCACCTACCCGGGCACGACTAAGGAAGTTGTCCTGCCGGCGCTGGAGAAATCCGGCCTGAAAGCGGGGCGGGACTTTTACCTGGCCTACTCCCCGGAAAGGGTGGACCCCGGCAACAAGAAGTACGGCATCAAAAATACCCCTAAAGTAGTGGGGGGAATAGAAAAAGCGTCAACGGAACTGGCGGTACTGCTATATTCACAGGTCGCCGACACCGTAATTCCCGTTTCAAGCATGGCGGTAGCCGAGATGACCAAGATATTTGAAAACACCTTCCGCCACGTAAACATCGCGCTGGTCAACGAGATAGCGCAGCTCTGCGAAAAAATGGGCATCAGCGTCTGGGAGGTAATCGATACCGCCAGCACCAAGCCTTTCGGCTACATGCCCTTTTACCCGGGGCCGGGGGTGGGAGGCCACTGCATACCGCTCGACCCCAGTTACCTAGCCAGCAAAGCCAAGGAGTACGACTTCAGTACCAGGTTCATTGAGCTGGCGGGAGAAATCAATACCCGCATGCCCCATTACGTTACGTCACGTATCATGGAAGCCCTGGACAGTCGCGGTAAGGCTCTTAAGGGGGCAAAGGTGCTGGTGCTGGGGGTTGCCTACAAGAAAGATGTCGCCGACACCAGGGAGTCGCCGGCGCTAAAGCTGACACAGCTCCTCGACGCAAAAGGTGCGATAATCAAGTACAACGACCCCTATATCCCCTCGATTACGCTCGGCAAGAACGTGCTGAAATCGGTTGAACTTAACGAGGAAAATATGTCCCGGGCGGACTGCACGGTAATCGGCACTGCGCATACGAGTTATAATATAAACAAGATAGTAAAAGCATCCAAACTGGTTTTCGACTGCCGGGGTGTTACAAGAGGCATCTCCGGTAATAATATAGTAAGACTCGGAGAATGAAAATAAGGTCAGAGCAGCGAGGTTAAGCCATGATATTTAAAGATAAAGTCATACTGGTAACAGGCGGTACCGGCTCATTCGGGCAGAAGTTCGCGGAAATCATACTTCGCGAGCACAGTCCCGCCGCGGTGAGGATATATTCCCGCGGCGAGCTACTGCAACTGCAGATGCAGCAGAAGTTCAATAACGATGAAAGGCTACGCTTCCTAATCGGCGACGTAAGGGATAAAGACAGGCTCGCCCGCGCCATGAACAGGGTCGATATCGTCGTTCACGCCGCCGCCCTGAAGCAGGTGCCCACCAGCGAATACAATCCCATCGAGGCGGTCAAAACAAACATCAACGGCGCCGCCAATGTCATCGATGCCGCCATAGACAACAACGTGGCAAAAATAATGAACATCAGCACGGACAAAGCGGTGCAGCCGGTAAATCTCTACGGGGGCACCAAGCTGGTAGCTGAAAAATTATTCATACACGGCAATGCTTACGTGGGCATGAGGAAAATAGACTTCAGCTGTGTGCGCTATGGAAACGTCGTCGGCAGCCGCGGCAGCGTTGTACCCGTGTTCCTGGAGCAAAAGAAAAAGGACAAAATTACCATCACCGACGAGCGAATGACCAGGTTCTGGCTCACTCTCGAGCAGGGGGTGCGTTTCGCCATCGATTGCCTCAAACGGATGCGCGGCGGTGAAATTTTCGTCCCCAAAATCCCCAGCATGAAAATCGCCAAGCTCGCCGAAGCAATTGCGCCAAAAGCAAAAAGGGAAATCATCGGAATACGGCCCGGAGAAAAACTCCATGAGATCCTGATTAGCCAGGAGGAAGCGAAACACTCCCGGGAGTATGCCGATTACTATCTCGTTGAGCCAGAGCATCAATTCTGGGCCAAGAAAAAAATCGCCGGCGGTAAGCCTTTGCCGGATGATTTCAAATACACAAGCGACAATAATACCAGATGGGTAACCGCAGATGATCTCAAAAAGATGATAAAGGCACTATAAGGAATAATGGTAAACTCAAAGATGAAGGTTGTTGCCGCAGTCCAGGCAAGAATGGCTTCAACAAGGCTGCCCGGCAAAGTGATGAAGGAAATCCTGGGCAGGCCCATAATCTGGCACATCGTTAACCGGCTTAAATACGCCAAACTGGTCAACCATACGATGATAGCCACCTCCAGCAACCCGGCCGATAAAGAAATCGTCGATTTTGCCAGAAAAAGCAAGATAGACTGCTACGCCGGCAGCGAAGATGACATCGTTGACCGGCTGTACCAGGCCTCTCGGCAGGCCAAAGCGGACGTCCTCGTGCGTATTACGGCAGACTGCCCGCTGGTTGACCCGGCTATCGTTGATAGGATTACAAAATTATTTTTAGACGGCCGGGGTAAATATGATTTTGTCAGCAACACCCACCCGCCGACCTACCCAGACGGCCTGGACACCGAGGTATTTTCTTTCATAGCGCTGGAAAAAATCTGGCAGGAAGTCACCGATAAGTTTAAAAGAGAATGGATTGTGACTAATTTCTGGGAGCACCCGGAAACGTACCACCTGGGGAATATCGCTAACGATAAAGACCTTTCCGCCCTGCGCTGGACGGTGGACTATCCCGACGATTTTGAGTTCGTCAGGGAAATATACGAAAGATTGTACAAGCCGGATAAAGTCTTTTTAATGCAGGATATTCTCGACCTGTTGAAGAAAAACCCCGAACTACTAAAAATCAACCAGGAACATACCAGGAACGAGGGCTTTGACAAGGCGTTACAAGACGCCAACATAACCTGATACCTATGGAAAAAATGTTTAAGGGAGTGCTCTTCGACTTTGACGGAACGCTGGTCTATCTGAGGGTGGACTGGGGGGAGGTGAGAAAGCAACTGGCCGCCCTGGCCAAACGGTATAAAGTAAGCTTCAGCGAAGCTTCTTATTCGCAAAGCATACGCGACGGGTACAAGTCCCTCTTGAAAAATCCTGAAACGAAAAAAGACGCACAAATATACATGGACGAGTCTTATCGGATTCTCAAAGAGGCCGAGACGGCCGGAGTGGACAAGGGGAGGCTGGTCCCCGGGGCAAGAGAGGTCCTCGAATGGCTGGTCGAGGCCGATATCCCCGTAGCGATTTTGAGCAATAATGACAGTAGCTGTGTCAAGAAAGCCTTTGCTAAATTCGGTCTGCCAGCACCTGCGGTTATCGTGGGTCGAGACATGGTATCTTACCCGAAGCCAAGTACCGAAGGGGCGGAGTTGGCTTTGAAATCTATGGGGCTCGAACCCGGCGAATGCTGTCTGGTAGGAGATTCACAGCCCGACCTAGAGGTAGGAAAGTCGCTGGGATGCAAAGTGATTTATATCCAGCCTGACGCAGCTGAAACAGATAAAAATCAACCGGGAGTTCTGGTAACCGATAATATGGCACATGTAAAGTCGTTGCTACAAAGCGAGAGCAATAATTAAGAGATGGGAATTTTGATTAACGTACTGAACAAGATGGCGGGCATTTTCAGGCTAGCCGTCCTGAAGAAGAGCACGTACGGTCCTTACTCTATAGATATCTGGGACTATACCGATGAGTTTGAGGATATATACGGTAAAATCGAAAGCCTTGCCGGGGTAACCAAGAGAAGCCTTTACCTCATTTACCAAGCCCTGCAACAGGTTCGCTCTATCCCGGGGGATATCGCCGAATGCGGTGTTTACAGGGGCGGCAGCGCCTATCTAATAGCCGAAGTTATCAACAAGCTAGCGCCCCAAAAAACTATTTTTCTCTTCGATACGTTCAAAGGTCTGCCCGATGGAAATACCGAGTACGACCCGGCTCTTGATAAGCAAAGTGCCTATCAAGACACTTCAGTTGAAAGCGTGAAAGCGTTATTAGGCAAATTTAATAACTGCAATATCAACGAGGGGCTTTTCCAGGACACCCTTACAAGTATCACCGAAAAAACCTTTTGTTTTGTCCATATCGATTGCGACCTTTACGATTCAATCAAGTATTCCTGTGAATTCTTATACCCCAGGCTAAACACCGGCGGAATGATGGTTTTCGACGACTACGGCTATACAATCGACTGGCCGGGGGCAAAGCTGGCTGTTGACGAATTCTTTAAAGACAAGAAGGAAAAGCCCATACACCTGCCAACAGGACAAGGCGTGATAATAAAATTATAGAGAAAATGAAAAAATGCTAAATGATATAACAGTCCTCTATACTTCAGCCGGCGGACTGGGTTATCCCAGTCATGTAAGATGCTTTGCGGCTGTCAAGGAAAGGAAAATAAGGGTTATAGGAACCGCCCAGGAAAGCACCGCGCCCGGTTTCGCCTTTATAGACAAGGGCTACGTGGTTTCCCCGATAGGCAGCAAAAAGTACATAGAAGAGATTTTCAAAATCTGCAAAAAAGAAGGCGTGCAGGCGGTTATCCCGGCGGACCCGCGAGAACTAGATATATTTGCCATAGAAAAAGACAGATTCGAGAAAATCGGCACCAAGGTGGTTATCTCATCGCCGAAGAGCTTGAGGGTGGCGAATGACAAATGCCTGCTATACGAATACTGCAACCGGGAGTCCATTCCCGCGCCTACTTTCTTCAGACCCGGCAACTATAAAGAATTCATGGAAGCGGTATCCAGTCTCGGCTATCCGGAGAGCGACGTCTGTTTCAAACCGGCTGTATCCAGCGGTTCCCGCGGCTTTAGAGTCATAACCAGCAGGGTTGATAGACTGGACTTGCTGCTCGCCAATCAGCCGGACAGCACCTTTACCAGCATTGAGGAAGTAACTTCAGTGCTGGGCAATTCCAAGGATTTTCCGAACCTGGTGATAATGGAGTATCTCCCCGGAGACGAATATAGCGTCGATGTCGTTGCTGACAGGGGAAAGGCCATCGTTATCGTTCCCAGGATAAGGGAAAGAATCATTTTGGGCGCCAGCTTCACGGGCAGGGTATTAAGACATGAGCAGATAATGGAATATTCCAGGAAGATAGTCAGTGGAATAGAACTGAATGGAGCGGTGGGATTACAGTTCAGGATGGATAAAGAGGGTACCCCGAAAATATTAGAGGTTAATGCCCGTCCTCACGGGGCGCTGACATTGTCCGCTGCCGGTGGCGTAAACATATTATATCTTGCTACAAAAGTTGCCCTGGGAGAAAAGGTCACCCCACCTAAAATAAAATGGAATACGAAAATGACCCGATATTACGACGAGGTGTACTGGGATGAAGCAGGGCATTCCTTCAAAATATGATACATGGTGTCCAATCTGTAAAAATACTTCAGGGATACAGGTTGTTGAAGAGGTAAATTCTAAAGATACTTCCAGCTATGATATCTGCTATTGTCCGAACTGCCGGGGCGAGTTTTCGCGCCCGATGAAGCCCATGAATTATGAAAACGCTATAGATACAGCGAATATAGATTATGGAAGCCTGTTGAGCCAATCATTACGGAGAAATTACAGCTATTCCTGCATGGTATCCTTTCTGGACACTATCGAAAAAAGCGAGATACTGGATATCGGCGCCGGCCTGGGAATCTTTTTAACGCACGCCCACAATCTGGGGTTTCGGTCGTACGGCGTGGATACATCTAGAGATAATATCGATTTTTTAAACACCAGGCTGCCTTTCGCTACTTTTGCCGTAATCGAAGATGCAATGGCACTGCCGCTACAATGGCCGAAGAGCTTTAAGGTTATATCAGCACTTGACGTATTCGAACACGTAGCAAAGCCTTTTGAACTTGGCAAACAGATTTATTCGATTTTATCACCGGGCGGGTATTTCCTGATGAGCTTACCGAATTTAGGGAGATATTATTACAGGCTGGGACGCATTATTGATGATTTCATCATTGAAAATAAAGACGAACCGCCCTATCATTTAACAAGGTGGCGTATTAAAACCGTACAGACATTTCTAAAGAGCATCGGCTTCAAGGAGTGTTGTATAGTAACAGGGGGACTACTCTGGCGGAAGAATATATCAGTCAAAGGCACCCGCTCCGGACTGCTTTCTTCAATACCCAGGTCTCTTTATAAATTATCACCGTATATGCCCCTGGCTTTAATAAAGGTCATAGAAAGCCTGGGAACACACTTCATAGTGTTTGCCAGAAAAGATGGGGATGCTGTTGATAAATCTTTGAAATACATCGAGAAGAAAGTACTGAAGAAGGTATATAGACGGCGGATTCCCTTTTTTATCGAAAGCGAGATAGTATGAACCAGCAAAAACAGGACGTAAAATACAGAGCCGGCATCGTTGGCTGCGGTCGAATAGGCAGCGAATTCGATGACGACCCCAAGAGGAAGACCGTTTCTTCTCACGCCGGGGCATATTCCAACTCTGATGATATCGACCTGGTTGCCGTTTCAGATTTAAACGAAGAAAAGCTAAATAAGTGTGGTAAAAGATGGGGGATTACTTCTCTCTATAAAGACTATAAAAAAATGCTCCGGGAGCAAAGCCTGGATATTCTTAGCGTTTGCACCTGGAACACAACCCACCTGGATATCGTAAAAGATGCCGTTAACAGCGGCATCAAGGCCATCCTTTGCGAGAAACCAATTGCCGATTCCCTGAAAAACGCAGATGAAATGGTAAACCTATGCGATAAAAAAGGGGTCATACTTCAGATAAACCACCAGAGAAGATTCGACAGGGTCCACCGGGAGGCGAGGGACTACATTCAAAGCGGAGGCCTGGGGGGAATACAACAGGTTAGTTTCTATTACACGGCCGGCATAGCCAATACAGGAAGTCATATGCTTGATTTACTGCGTTTTTTCTTCGGTGATGTTGACTGGGTCCAGGTGGTTTACAGCCAGAGTCGGTCTCCAAATCCTAACGACCCGAATATCGACGGCATGGTAAAATTTAAGAACGGGGTATTATGTACTCTGCAGTCCTGTGATGTCAGTGAGTACAATATTTTCGAGATGGACTGCCTCGGCACAAAAGGGAGGCTGAAAATAACCCGCAGCGGCTTCGACCTGGAATATTACGAGGTAAGAGAGAGCGACCTGTTCTCCGGATATAAAGAATTATTCCATAGCGAGCCTCCTATAAAAAAGGATGTCCCCAGGGAGTTCATGACCAGTGCTGTGAGTCACCTGGTGGAATGTTTAAGGGAAGGGAAAAAATCAATCAGCAGCGGACAGGACGGCAGGGCTGCTCTTGAATTGATATGCGCCTGTCACGAATCAGCTAAGGCCGATGGCAAGAGAATTACCCTTCCGCTTAACGATAGTAAGATAAGGATAACATCTAAGTAAGGAGAAAAAATGGCCAAGAAGCTAGCTTTATTTGGTGGGGAGAAGGTGAGAAAGCAACCTTTTCCTCCTCATCCCATTATCGGGGAAGAGGAAAAAAGAGCGGTTATGGAAGTCCTGGAAAGCGGAAAAATATCCACCTTTATCGCTCAATCGGGAGAGCTCTTCTTAGGCGGGAAGAAAATAAGGCAGTTTGAGAAGGATTATACCGAATATTACGATATAAAGTATGCCGTCGCTTTTAACTCGGCCACCTCCGCTCTACATGCTGCTATCGTCGCCTGTGGTCTAAAACCGGGAGAGGAGGTGATAGTGCCTCCCTATACTTTTACTTCAACGGCTACAAGTGTCCTGATGCATAACTGCATACCGGTCTTCGTCGATATCAAGCCCGATATCTTTTGCCTCGACCCCGCGAAGATTGAGTCGGCCATCACTCCAAGGACAAGAGCAATTATGCCGGTCCACCTCTTCGGTCACCCCGCCGATATGGACCAGATTATGTCAATAGCTAATCAACACAAACTAAGAGTAATCGAAGACTGCGCCCAGTCACCGGGTGCAATTTACAAAGGTAAGCTGGTCGGCAACATTGGTAACTGCGGCATATTCTCTTTCACCGAAACCAAAAACATCATGACCGGTGAAGGGGGGATGCTAATAACAAATGATAAAGAAATCGCAGAAATCGCCCGAATGGTCAGGAATCACGGTGAGGTAATATTCGAAGGGCAAAGCCAGCGGACCTACAGGTCAGATATCCTGGGCTGGAATTACAGGATGACCGAGATGGAGGCAGCCCTGGGAATCGTTCAATTCAGGAAGATGGATGAACTTAACCAGATAAGGATCGAGCTGTCTGAATACCTCGCCAGCAAGCTTGCCGATATCGACGGACTGATTCCGCCAGTAGCCTACCCTGATGTTAAACATGCCCGCCATGCCTTCGCTATAAAATATAGTGAAGCACGCATCGGAATACCGAGGGATACATTTGTAAAAGCACTGGCTGCGGAAGGCATACCCTTTGGCGCCGGCTACGTTAGACCTCTATATTTGAACCCAATCTACCATGAAAACAAGCCGTTCATTTATAAGTATTACGGCAAAGGAATCAGCTACGACAAGGGTATCTGTCCGGTAACAGAAAGACTCCACGAAAAAGAACTCATGCTCACCGCGGTATGCCGTCCACCGGCAACCAACAGTGATATGGATGACATCGTTAAAGCGATAAATAAAGTAATCGAAAATAAAAACGAATTAGTCGAGGGATGAAAACCGAGGAATTTTGTTGAAAATACTGGTAATTGGCTGCGGTTCAATCGGGGAACGCCATATTAATAATATAAAATCCATGGCGTTGTCCGAGGTGATAGCTTGCGAGCAAGACGACCGGAGGCTTGAGTATATTAAAGAAAAATATAAAATAAAGGCTTTTAAGGACTATGAGAAAGCGCTTGCCGATGAAGCTATCGACGCCACCCTGGTATGCACCACGACAACCAATCACATTACGCCTGCGTTAGCCGCTGTCAAGCGTGGAAGTCATGTTTTCATAGAAAAGCCCATTTCTCATAACCTGGAAGGGATTGACGACCTGATTAAGGAAGCCAGAGAGCGCAATTTAATCCTGATGACCGGCTTTAACTACAGGTTTCATCCCGAACTCCAGTCCATTAAGGCCCTGCTGGACACAGGAGCCCCGGGCAAACTCATCAGTGCCAGGTTGCATTGCGGCACCAACTTCCTGTATCGCGTGCCGTTCCACAAAGGGAAAGACTACCGGCAGGAGTATGCCGCCCAGGAAATTGGCGGGGGCGTAATACTCGATACGGCGACCCATTTTATCGACTGCATGATGTGGTTTTTTAACGATGTCGAGGAGGTATTTTGTTACTCGGGGAAGATGGGAAGCCTGGACCTGAAGGCCGAAGATTTCGCGGAAATACTTTTAAAATTTAAGAATGGAATCATCGCCAGCATACACGTAGACTTTATACAGAAGCCGTTCCAGAAAAAGTGTGAGATAATGGGGGAGGCGGGAACCGTTGACTGGGACGGCGTCGATGGAAAGGTGAAGTTTATTGCCGCGTCTTCAGACGAATGGCAGGATATCGAGGTCAAGGATAAAACCCGGGATATGTATATTGAAGAAATCAAGCATTTTATCCGGTGTATAAAAGGCGAGGAGACGCCGGTGGCGGATATGACCGCGGGTAAACGTGTCCTGGAGATAGCCCTGGCGGCGAAAAAATCCGCGGCTACGGGCAGGGCAGTCAAGGTATAACTCCATTAGTAATTGTATTTATTATGAAAGGAAACCAGGAAGCGGGATTCCGACTTATATCTTAAGAGCTTTTAAGGACATAAAATGAGTTACATTGAAATTGAAGGGCGTAAGGTCGGAGACGGTTTCCCGGTGTATATAGTAGCCGAACTATCAGCTAATCATAATCAGAAATACGAAGATTCGATTAAACTCATTCACGCCGCTAAAGACGCCGGCGCAGATGCCGTAAAAATCCAGACCTATACCCCGGACACAATTACAATTAAGAGCGACAGGCCGGAATTTAAAGTTAGCGGCGGCACTCTCTGGGACGGGCGTACCTTGTACGAGCTATACAGTGAATCTTACACACCCTGGGAATGGCAGCCGAAACTTAAAAAGGTCGCTAATGAACTGGGGCTGGCGCTCTTTTCCTCACCGTTCGATAAAACCGCCGTAGACTTTTTGGAAGCAATGAACGTGCCAGCCTACAAGATAGCTTCCTTTGAAATCGTGGACATTCCCCTTATCGAATATATTGCTGCTAAAGTCAAGCCCATGATTATATCCACCGGTATGGCGACACTCGACGAGATAAAGGAAGCAGTGAATGCGGCTAAAAAAGCCGGCGTTTCACAGATTGTATTGCTTAAGTGCAACAGCGCCTACCCTACCCCTCCTGAAGAAATGAATTTAAGGACTATTACAGACCTGACGGAAAAATTCGCAATACCGGTCGGCCTTTCCGACCATACGCTCGGTATAATAGCACCAATCGTAGCGTTATCGCTGGGTGCCTGCATGGTCGAAAAGCACCTGACGCTTTCACGGGCTGTACGCAGTCCGGATAGTGCTTTTTCCCTGGAGCCTCAAGAGTTCAAGGAGATGGTGGAGGCTATCCGGCTGGCTGAAAAAGAACTCGGAGAGGTAGGCTATGACACAGGCGTCGAACAGGCTAAAAGCCTTAAACACCGCCGCTCTCTTTTCGCAGTCAAGGATATTAAAGC
>JAFGHK010000055.1 GCA_016930185.1 Dehalococcoidales bacterium
ATGCTCTGCGGGCAGCGACTCATGCACAACTACATGCGCATCGGCGGGGTTAGCCAGGACATGCCGGAGGAATTCCTGCCGGCGCTGAAAAAACTGATAATTCAATGGCAACGTTTTATCGAGGAATTCGACTTTTTCCTCAAGCAAAACGAGATATTAATCGCCCGCGCTAAAGGTGTAGGTGTTCTATCCAGAGAGTTAGCTATCAACTGCGGCATCAGCGGTCCGGTGGCGCGCGCCAGCGGTATCAAGCATGATTTACGCAAGGACGACCCGTATTTAATCTACGACCGTTTCGAGTTCGATATACCGACCGGTGAAAACGGCGACTGCTACGACCGCTACCGCGTACGCATCGAGGAAATGAGGCAGAGCCTGCGGATTCTCGAGCAGGCAAGTAAGCAGGTACCGGAAGGTCCGGCCAAAGCCGAATTGCCCCACCTTGTCCACCCGCCCGCCGGCGAGGCTTACGCCCACATCGAAGCACCCAAGGGCGAGCTGGGTTTCTATATCGTGTCGGATAATTCAATCGCGCCCTACCGCTGCCACGTGCGGCCCACCAGCTTGATAAACCTCACTGCCCTGCGGGAAATGGTCAGGGGCTGGAAGGTGGCCGACCTTATTATAATTTTCGGCAGTATAGATATTACCATGGGAGAGGTCGACAGATAGTGGTTATACCTGATTTTGTGCTAAACGCACCGCTGGCCATGCAGGTAACGCCCGCGGACTGGCCCGGGGGTTACTGGTGGCACTGGCTTTTCTTTACTATTATCATCATCGCTTTCGTGCTCATCATGGTAATGGGCGTCATATATATCGAGCGCCGCGGCATGGGCAGAATGCAGTCGCGCCTCGGGCCCAATCGCACCGGTCCCTTCGGGCTTTTACAGCCGGTAGCCGACGCGATTAAGGTGCTGCTGAAAGAAAACATCGTTCCCGCCACCGCGGATAAGGTTGTTCACTGGCTAGCGCCGATTATCGCGTTCAGTCCGGTGCTGATGATTTTTGCCGTCATTCCCTTCCAGAACGGGGCGCTGCTGGCCGACCTTAATATCGGCATCCTGTATATAATCGCCGTTAGCTCCGTTGCCACCGTCGGCGTTTTCATGGCGGGGTGGGGCTCCAGCAACAAGTACTCCCTGCTCGGCGCCATGCGCAACGTCGCCGCCATAGTCAGCTACGAAATCCCGCTGGCGCTGACGATTGTCGGCGTGATAATCTTCTCCGGCTCGCTCTCCATGAACCAGATTGTCGTGGCGCAGGACATCCCCTATATACTTGTGCAGCCCCTGGGCTTTTTGCTTTTCTTTATCGCCGCCTCCGCCGAGATTAATCGCAGCCCCTTCGACCTGATGGAAGCGGACTCCGAACTGACAGCCGGGTTCCACACGGAATATTCCGGCATGAAATTCGCGATGTTTTACCTGGTGGAATACGCCGAGGCGATTGCCATGTCCGCGATCATCACCACGCTTTTCTTAAGCGGCTGGCGCGGCCCGTTTCTGCCGCCCTGGCTCTGGTTTCTTATCAAGACCCTCGTCGTCTTCTTCGTGATGGTCTGGACGAGGACGACGCTGCCGCGCGTGCGTATTGACCAGCTTATGGCACTGGCCTGGAAGTTCCTCTTCCCGCTGGCCTTAGTAAACCTCTTCATCACCGCCATTGAAGTCATCTTCTGGCCGGATATCTCGCAGTGGATTTTCGTCGGCGTTAACATCGTCATCGCGGCTTTATTAGTAATACTATGGTCTAAATTATTTAAGATAGGATGGGGTCGACTTGAAGTTTGAGAATTACGGAATAGGCATTATCAAGGGCATGGCGGTAACGATAAGTCACCTTTTCCGCCACCCGACGGTATCGCAGTTCCCGGAACAGCGGCTTAATATTTCCCGCCGCTCCCGGGGCAACGAGCTTGTGTGGAGTCGGGAGAAGTGCACCGGCTGCGCCACCTGCGCCAAGGCCTGCCCGCAGGGCGCCATTGAAATAGTCACCTCCACCAATTTGAAGGAAAACAAGTACGAGGTTGAAAAATATAAGGTGGATACCGGCTACTGCATCCAGTGCGGCCTGTGCGTGGAGGCCTGCCCTTACGACGCGCTTTTCATGGGCTACTCTTACGAGCGGGCGAAATACCGCCGCAACGACCTCATACAGGCCGACGACGAGTTGCTGGAGAGTCCGGAAAGACCGGTCAGCGGCTATTTCCACCCTGAAATAGCGGAGAAACTGCCCAAACAGACCCTGCTCGTGGAAAAGGTAACGGAGAAGAGGAAGCAAGAATAATGGGACTGGAATTCGCTTTCTGGATAATGGCGGTGGTAATGGTAGGGGCGGCGTTTGCCGTGCTGTACCTGCGCAACGTCTTCCACGCGGCACTGGCGCTGGTGCTCTGCTTTATCGCCGTGGCGGGGATTTACGTCACCTTGAGCGCCGACTTCCTGGCGGCGGTGCAGATACTGGTGTACGTGGGTGCGATATCCGTGCTGATTATCCTGGGCGTTATGATGACGCGGGAGGTACAGAAGGGCAACCCGGTCAATAAAATGAGATTACCCGCCGCCATCGTGGCGGTAGTGCTGCTGGGAATCCTGGTCTATGTGGTTACCAGCACGCCCTGGGGTATTTCCACGCAGGACCCGCTGACGCCGACCACCATGCCGCTGGCAACCAAGCTCTTCAGCGAGAACGGCTTTATACTGCCGGTGGAAATCGGGGCGGTGCTGCTGCTGGCGGCGATACTGGGCGCCATCGTTATCATCAGGGAGAAGAAAAAATGAGCATAGGGCTCACGCATTATCTGGTGCTATCGGCGGTGCTTTTCTGCATCGGCCTGTACGGCGCGCTGACCCGCCGCAACGCCGTGATTATCCTGATGTGCATCGAGCTGATGCTGAACGCGGTCAACATCAGCTTAATCGCGTTTTCAAGCTATATCGTGCCGCAGCTTTTGACCGGCCAGGTCTTTGCCATCTTCGTGATGGTGGTGGCCGCCGCCGAGATAGCCGTCGGCCTGGCGGTGGTGCTGGCGATTTTCCGGCATTTCTCCGGTATCGATACCAACGATATAAATCTACTTAAGTGGTAAGCATAAATAAAGGGGGGGAAGAGAAAATGAAGGGCGCAAGTGTTACGGGCGGTTTCGTGGGAGGTTTCTGGTTTGCCGGCTGGCTTTTCACAATCGCTTTTGCCGACCTTAACTGGTGGAGAGCGATTCTAGGCATCGTGGTCTGGCCCTTCTATCTCGGCGATGCCGTACTAGCAATGTAAATTTTAAGAAACGGGTTACTTTATGTGGATAGAAGTTAAAAAAGCAAAATCACTGGCCATCGCGGAGATGTGGAAGGAATGCTTCGAGGGGGAAGGCATTCCCACCCGCATTATGCCCGAAAAGGGCCTGCCGACGGGGCAGGAGGTTGCGGACTATTCCATCATGGTGCCGCAGGACAAAGAGCACGTGATTAAGGATATTTTAAGGAAGCTATGATACCGTACCAGCTAATCTGGCTTATATTTTTACTACCGCTGGCGGCCTTTATCGTCAACGGACTGCTCTTAAGGCCTTTTATTAAACCAAAGTCGAAGGTCTATGGCTATATTACCATCGCTGCCATAGCCACCTCGGCGGTGTTCTCCGTCTGGGCTCTTATATCCGTAACGTCGGCGGAAAACAATGTTATTGCCGTCTCCGATGTCAGCTGGATAAATATGGGAAATTTCAACTTCCATGTAGGCATGATTATGGACCAGCTTTCCGCCGTGATGGTAGTTGCCGTCTCGGTGGTCAGCCTGATGGTGCAGATATACTCGCTGGGCTACATGGCCCACGACGAGGCGGGCTACTACCGCTACTACACCTTCATGTCG
>JAFGHK010000056.1 GCA_016930185.1 Dehalococcoidales bacterium
CGAGGCCGAGGATATGACGCAGCAGGTCTTTTTAAATGCCCTCAAGTCCATCTCTTCCTACAGGTTCAAGGGCATGCCGTTTTCCTCGTGGCTGTACCGCATCGCCCACAACCAGGTGGTGGACTATTATAGAAAGAAGTCGAAACAGGCCACGGTTCCGCTCGACGAGTCCCTCCCGATTCCAGCCAGGGGAGACGACCCCGAGCGACTGACTGAAAAGAAGATAGAGATTCACGAGCTTGTGATGGCGACGAGGCATTTGACCGAGGCGCAGCAGGAAGTAATTTCCCTGCGTTTTGCCGCCGAGTTGTCCATCGCCGAGGTGGCGGGCGTAATGGGGCGGAGCGAGGGGGCGGTCAAGGCCCTCCAGCACAGCGCTATCGTCGCCCTGCGCAAGCAACTGACCACGGAGCAAGGGTAATGGGTAAAGATAAGGAATTTGAAAACATATTGAACGAGTGCCTCGACCGGCTGATGGACGGCGAGACTATCGAGTCGTGCCTGGCGCGCTATCCGCAGCACGCCGCCAAGCTTGAGCCTCTGCTGAAAACGGCGCTTGAGGCCCGGACGGCCGCATCCATAAGCCCCGACCCCGGGTTCCGCCAGCGGGCCGGCCTTGAGTTCCAGAAAGCCATCGCCGAAATGCCTGCTAAAACCCCCCGGAGCCCCTTCCGCTGGCAGTTGCGCTGGGTCATCCCGGTGGCCGTTTTCCTGGTTATTTTCGCCAGCGGCGCCGGCACGGTGGTCGCGGCTACTAACAGCCTGCCGGATAGCCCTCTTTACGGGCTTAAGCTGGCTGTGGAAAACGTGCAGATGGCGTTTACATTCTCTTCGGAGAGCAAAGCGGAGCTTTATTCCAGGTTTGTCGATTACCGCGTCGAGGAAATCTCTAAAATGGCGGAAGAGGGCAAGTACGACCAGGTAATGCAGGCTACGGAGCAGATGAACGGCCAGCTGCTGGCCATGGCCGACCTCAATATCGGCGGCATCAACCTGTCCGAACAAAAAGCCGTGCTGGATATGGAATCGCTGACTTTTGGTCTCCAGACTCCGGCGGCTACTACTACACCCGCTCCAACCACTACCCCTCCCCCCAAGATAACGGTAACTGCCGCACCTGACGAAGAACCTCCGGCTACTATCACGACCGTTCCATCTGTTCCCCCGGTGCCGGAAAGAATCGGCGCGGCTTCAGACGATACCAGCGCGCTTTCAGAGGTGGAGCAGTTACGGCAGCTTTTAACCAGCAGGTATGAGCAAAACCTGCAGATTCTGCTGGAGCAACTGGAAAAAGCGCCGGAAGCCCTCAAGCCTGCCATACAGGAAGCCATCGAGGTACTGCAGCGGGGCTACGAACTGGCTATTGCCAGTCTCGGGTAAACCGCGTGGCATTGAAGTATCTAAATCTCTGCTAACCTTCCGGCATTTAACACGTTATATAAAGGTGGAAGGACAAAAACAGGAGGTAAAAAATGAAAAAAATCTGGTTAATAACGATTGGAGCAGTTTTGCTAATCGGGGTGGTGTTGATGGCAGGCTGCGGTTCGGAAATCGGGACCCCAAACGGCAGTGTCAATGTCAACATGAGTAATCAGCAGCAGGGCATCTGGGTCAGCGGCGAGGGTAAAGTGACCGCCGTCCCGGATATCGCCATGCTCACTCTCGGCATTGAAGCGCAGGAAGAAGATGTAGCCACCGCACAGGCGGAAGCATCCGCGGCGATGGACAGCGTTTTCCAGGCTCTGGCCGACCAGGACATCGCGGAAGAGGATATCCAGACCGTGTACTTCAATATCTCGGAAGTGACGCGATGGGACAGCTCTAAAGAGACGCAGGAAGTAATCGGCTATCGCGTTACCAATACCGTCAGCGTCAAGGTCAGGGAAGTAGAAAAAGCCGGTGAGGTCATCGATGCCGTTGTCACCGCGGGTGGAAATATGATTCGTATCAACAGCATCAGCTTCACGGTGGAAGACCCGTCGCCCTACTACGAGCAGGCCCGCGAGCTGGCGATAGGCTATGCCAAGGCTAAGGCGGAGCAGCTGGCTTCCGAGACCGGCATCTCGCTGGGTAACGTAACCTATATCTCCGAGAGCAGCTATTCCTACAGCTCTAACTACCGCGTCTATGGCATGGAAGATGCTGTTGCCATACCGGCGCCTGCAGTCGAGACGCCCATCAGCGTCGGGCAATTGGAAATTACCGCCACGGTCCAGATAGCTTACGACATCGCTCAATAAAGGAAAAAGATAGAATTGAAGGAGGCCCGGAGAAATCCGGGCTTTCTTATTTACCTTTTTGACAGTTAAAACGTTTTTATTATATTCTTTGGTATCTTACATATGTAATGCTTAAATAATTACTATAAAAATGAATATTGGCGTAAAAGAAGATAGGATAACAGAAGGAACTCCCGAGCCGGAAATTCAGCCAAAAACCTTCGGTGGAATTCTTCAGAACCTTTTCATCATTTATGGTAAGGGTTTCTTAAAACTTGCTGTTCCGGTGGGAATTGTCGAGGGAATTCTTATTGGCATCGCCTTATGGCTACAGCATTCCAGATTTCATGTTTATACTGAATGGGCTGCCTTCGGAGTATTGATAGTAACCTATTTAGTTTATTCAGTCTTGTATGTGTTAGTAGATGGGATTCTTATTAGTACCGTAGCATCATATAACTTGAGCGGGAAAAGTAGCATTCGCAATTCTATTTGAATCTTGTGGCATAGGCTGGGTCGGTTATATGGAGCATTGGGGCTGTTTTCTCTGTTTTGGCTGGCATTTGGCATACTCTTTTTTTTATTAAGTGTGATGTATATCCCGGGATTAGTTTTGTTCGCGATAGCCATTTTACCGGTTTTTATTTATCTGATGGTGAAATGGCGTTTCGTATTTGAAGCTGTTATGATAGAAGGACGAGGACCTGGGGAAGCTTTCACCAGAAGTTCAAGGTTAGTCGAAGGATATTGGTGGCGAACTTTCGGTATCATATTAGTGATCGGTATCATATCCGGCGGTATCGGATACGGCTTAGTCTATGCTTTTAAATTTCTCGGTGTGTACGCGCAACTAATCGCTACGGTTATTGCGGCACCGATTGGTGTTATAGGTAATACCCTGCTTTATTATGACTTACGCGCCAGGAGCGAGCACTGTTCTATAAAAGAATCAGTTGAGGAATTAACCCCAACTAAGAAGCCCATTACCTAGAATTTCACTAGATACTACTTGCTTTCTTGAGTGTATCGTTCCCACTCGCTGTAAACGCAGCCGCAGTACTGCTGGCGGTAAAGTTCCATCGGCTTGGTGATATGACGGCTGTCCGAATACCGCTTCCGCAGGTCGGCGTAAAGAAATTCAATCCCCTTCGCCTCCGCCACCCTTTCTCCCACTACTTTAATCAAGTCGTGCTTCTGATGCGGACTGATGAGCAGGGTAGTGGTAAAGGCATCGTAGCCGTTTTCCAGCGCCGTTGTCGCAGTTTTTGCCAGCCGCAGGTCGAAGCACTCCCCGCACCGCTCCGCTTCATGGCCTGCCACCCGCCGGAAGTACTCGATGATGTCGTAATCGGGAGAGACGATGAGGGGCAGGCCGGTTCTCTCCGCCAGCGACTTCATACTCTCTAGTCGCGACTGGTGTTCCATGTAGGGATGGATGTTGGGGTTGTACCAAAAGCCCGCTGTCTCATATCCCTGCTGCCGCCAGTGTTCCACGGTATAAGCGGCGCAGTGCGCGCAGCAGACGTGAATCAAGAGTTTACTCATGGACTATATCAGCTTTTGCTGGCTGGACTTGTTGAATTCCAGCCTCAGGTGTTCGTAGGCGAGTTTGGTGGCCACCCTTCCCCGCGGCGTGCGCTCCAGGAAGCCTAATTGCATCAGGAAAGGTTCGTAAACGTCGGTGATGGTGTCCGCCTCCTCGCTGATGGACGCCGAGATAGTGTCCAGCCCCACCGGCCCCCCGTTGAACTTCTCGATAATGGTATGCAGCACCTTGTGGTCAACCTCGTCCAGCCCTATCAGGTCCACCCCCAGCTTTTCCAGCGCTTCTTTGGTCACCTGTTGCGTTATTATGCCGTCGGCCACCACCTGCGCATAGTCCCTCACCCTCTTGAGCAGCCGGTTGGCAACTCTCGGCGTGCCCCGGGCGCGTTTGGCGATTTCCTTGAGTCCGTCCTCTTGAGCTTCCACCTGCAGTATACGGGCGGAGCGCTTGATAATCTGCTCCAGCGACGCCGTGTCGTAGAAATCGAGGCGGAACACGGAGCCGAACCTGTCACGCAGGGGAGGCGAGAGCATGGCGTAGCGCGTGGTGGCGCCGATTAAGGTAAATCTGGGCAGGTTCAGCCGCAGGCTTTTAGCGCCGGGCCCCTTGCCGATGATGATGTCCAGCGCGTAGTCCTCCAGCGCGGGGTAAAGGATTTCTTCCACACTCCGGTTTAAACGGTGGATTTCATCGATGAAGAGGATATCGTGTTTACGCAGGTTGGTTAGGATGGCTGCCAGGTCGCCGGTGCGCTCGATGGCCGGACCGGACGTCGTCTTGATGTTGACTCCGATTTCCGTGGCGATAATGTGGGCGAGGCAGGTCTTGCCCAGTCCGGGCGGACCGTAAAACAGCACGTGGTCGATAGGCTCGCCCCGCCCCTTGGCCGCGGCGATGGCTATCTTCAGGTTCTCCTTCGTTTTTTCCTGCCCGATGAACTCGGCCAGGCTGCGGGGGCGGAGACCGCTATCTAGCGGCGCGTCCTCTTCGCTGGGCTTTCCGGATACTACGCGTGCTATTTCGCCTCACCCCCTCTAGCCTTTGGCAGAATGATGTTAACGGAAAATAAGGAGGGATTATTATTCTTTGTCTTCCGTTTCCTCGGGTGCTTCTTCGGACTCACCGGGAGACTCTTCCAGTTTGCCGGAAATATCTTCGGGCTCGCCGGGAGATTCTTCGGGTTCGTCCGGTAATTCTTCCGCTTCGGCGGAGGGTTCTTTGTGTTCATCGGTGGGTGCTTCTGCTTCAATTTCTCCCACCGTACCCTCCGGGGTCGCTGATTCTGCGCCGATTGCCGGGGCTGCTTCACCTGCCATAGCTGCGATGCCTTCTTCTATAGGCCCGGCCAGACTTTCCAGCAGCCGCATCGCTTCGTCCTGTTCGGCGGCCTTGAGCTCGGCCAGCTGTTCTTCCTTAAGATAGCGTGCCGGTATCAGCTTGCCGATGATAACGTTTTCTTTAAGCCCCACCAGCTTGTCCACCTTGCCGTTAGCGGCCGCTTCGGTGAGAATCCTGGTGGTCTCCTGGAACGATGCCGCGGCCAGCCAGCTGTCCGTGCTTAGCGATGCCCTGGTGATGCCCAGCAGGACGGTGTGGGCCGTGGCCGGTTCGCCGCCCTCGGCGAGCACCTTGGCATTGGTGTCTTCATAAACATATTTATCCACCAGCTCGTCGGGCACGAGGTCGGTATCGCCGGCCGAATCTATACGTACCTTGGTGAGCATCTGGCGGGTGATAACCTCGATGTGCTTATCATTAATATTCACGCCCTGGGAGCGATAGACCTTCTGCACCTCGTCCACCAGGTACTGCTGCACGGCTTCCTTGCCCAGTATGCGCAAAATGTCGTGGGGGTTGATGGAGCCGTCGGTTAATTGCTGACCGGCCTTCACCTCATCGTCGGTCTGCACCCAGATGCTGGCTGTGGAGGAAACGATGTACTCGCGTTCTTCTTTCTCGGCGTAGGTTATCACAAGCTGCTTCTTTTTAACGTTTACCTCGCCGGCGAAGCGGGCCGTCAGGGGTTGTACCTCCGGTTTCGTTTCGGTTTCATCTTTTTTAGCTTTAGTCTTAGTCTTAGATTTAGGAGTTGCCGGTGGTGCTGCCAGCACCGTGCCGATATCAACATACTGGCCTTTTTTGACCATTACCTTCCAGCCGGTCGGCAGGGTATATTCGTCATCGTAGGTCTCGGTGCTGATTACTTTTATCTTTCGGCCTTCCTCGCTCTGGACTACCTCGGCGGTCCCGTCTATCTCTGCAATAATCGCCTGGCCGCGCGGAGTCCTGGCTTCGAAAAGTTCCTCCACTCTGGGCAGACCGCTGGTGATATCCAGTCCTACCACGCCCCCGGTATGGAAGGTGCGCAGCGTCAGCTGGGTGCCCGGCTCGCCGATACTCTCGGCGGCGATGATGCCGACCGCTACGTCCTGGTCGACAAGACTGCCCCGCGCCAGGTCGCGTCCGTAGCAGTAGCGACAGGTGCCCCGCCGCGATTCGCACGTCAGCGGCGACCTTACGTGTACCGACGTTATGCCGGCTTCGAGTATTTTAGCTACCTTCACTTCGTCGATTTCCTCGTTGCGGGTCACGATTATCTCACCAGTTTTCGGGTCGGCGATATCGCTGGCTGCCATACGCCCCATGATGCGCTCGGTGAGTGACGGCAGCAGGGCTTCTTCCTTCGGCTCGGTTATCGTGACGCCTTCGGTAGTGCCGCAGTCATCATCCGATGTAATAACATCCTGCGCCACATCGATAAGTCGCCTGGTCAGGTAGCCGCTGTCGGATGTCCTCAATGCCGTGTCCGCCAGGCCCTTGCGGGCGCCGTGAGTGGAGATAAAGTATTCCAGGATGCTGTGGCCTTCACGCAGGCTGGACTTAATGGGGAACTCGATAATTTTACCGGCGGGGTCGGTCATCAGTCCGCGCATGCCGGCCATCTGGCGTATCTGTGAGATGTTGCCTTTGGCGCCGGAGGTGGCCATCATGTAAACGCCGCCATAACGGTCGAGATTGTTCTGGATGGTGGTAGTGATGGTGTTGGTGGTCTCGTTCCAGATGTCCACCACGCCGTTGTATCTCTCGTCCTCGGTTATCAGGCCGCGTTCGTACTGGCTCTCGATGGTGCTGACTTTAGCCTCGGCTTCTGCCAGCATTTGCGGTTTGTTGGCCGGCACCTCGATGTCGTTCATGGCAATAGTGATGCCGGACTTGGACGCGAACTGGAAACCCAGCTTCTTGATGGCGTCAAGCACTACTCCAGTCTCTTCATCGGTGAGGACTTTACTGCACTTGGTGGCTATTTGTTTCAGTGTCGATTTATCGATGATTTGATTATAATATCCCAGCTCCTCGGGGAGGACCTCGTTGAAGATGATGCGCCCCACGCTGGTCTTGATTCTCTCGCCGGTGTCTTTCTGCCGGACGTTGATTTCTTCCCGCAGGTCAACAGCGCCGAATTCGTAGGCGAGCTTGGCTTCCTCGAAACTGCCGTAGACCTTATCGCCGTCGGTGCACTTCTGCCTGATTGTGGTGAGATAATAGCAGCCCAGCACCATGTCCAGCGTCGGCGCCACGGTGGGTTCGCCGCTGCTGGGAAGCAGGATATTGTGGTGGCTTAGCATCATGTCCCTGGCTTCTTTCACGGCGGCCTTGGAAAGCGGCACGTGTACCGCCATCTGGTCGCCGTCGAAATCGGCGTTGAAGGCGGAACATACCAGCGGATGTATCTGGATGGCACTCCCGTCGATGAGCACCGGCTCGAAAGCCTGGATGCTCAAGCGGTGCAGGGTAGGGGCGCGGTTGAGCAGCACCGGCCGCTCCTTGATAACCTCTTCAAGGATATCGTAGACCTCCGCCTTGGCCCTTTCCACCAGTCTCCTGGCGCTCTTGATATTGGGGGCCAGTCCCTGCGCTACCAGTCGCCGCATGACGAAAGGCTTGAATAATTCCAGCGCCATGCGCCGCGGCAGGCCGCACTGGTGCAGATGCAGTTCCGGACCGCAGACAATTACGGAACGCCCGCTGTAGTCCACCCGCTTGCCCAGCAGGTTCTGACGGAAGCGTCCCTGTTTGCCCCGCAGCATATCCGAGAGCGACTTCAATTTATGGTTGCCGCTGATGGATATGGCGCGTCCCCGCCGCCCGTTGTCGATGAGTGAATCGACGGCTTCCTGTAACATGCGTTTTTCATTGCGTATAATAATTTCCGGCGCCCCGATGTCTATCAGGTGGCGCAGGCGGTTATTGCGGTTGATGACCCGACGGTAGAGGTCATTGAGGTCGCTGGTGGCGAACCGTCCGCCGTCCAGCTGTACCATCGGTCTCAAGTCCGGCGGCAGCACCGGCAGGACGGTCAGAATCATCCACTCCGGCTTGTTGCCGCTGTTGCGGAAGGCCTCCACGACTCTCAACTGCTTGCTGGCTTTCTTGCGCCGCTGCCCGGACGTGGACTGCGTTTCCATCAGTAGCCGGTTGCGTATCTCATCGAGGTTGATGGTCTTCATAATCTGCAGAATGGCTTCGGCTCCCATGCCCGCTTCGAAGACGTTGCTGTATTTCTGCTTGTACTCGTGGTACTGGCTCTCGGTCAGCAGTCCTTTGATGTCGAGTTCCTTGATTTTTACAGTCTCGACGGCAAGTTCCTCTTCTATTTTCGTCTTTTCTCCCACGAATTCGTTGCGGATTTTGTTAACTTCCTCGACGGTAGCCTTATTCTTCTCCATCTCCGCGACCTGGGCGTCCACGGCCTGCTGCCGCTCTTCTATGGTGCGGACGGCATCCTCTTCAAGCTGTTTTATGGCTTCTTCACGGGCTTCTTCATCGATTTCTGTGATGATATACTGGGAGAAATAAACAACGTGTTCTAGGCTCCGCGGCGAAAGGTCGAGCAGTAGGCCGATACGACTCGGTATGCCCTTGGCGAACCAGATATGGGTCACCGGGCAGGCCAGCTCGATATGCCCCATGCGTTCCCGCCGCACCTTGGCGCGTGCGACCTCCACGCCGCACTTGTCGCAGATAACGCCCTTGTAGCGTATTCTCTTATACTTGCCGCAGTAGCACTCGAAGTCCTTCGTCGGCCCGAAGATTCTTTCGCAGAAAAGGCCGTCCCGCTCCGGCTTGAGAGTGCGGTAGTTGATTGTCTCCGGCTTGGTGACCTCGCCATAGGACCAGCTCCGGATTTGCTCCGGCGAAGCCAGCGAGATACGTACGGCATCAAAATCATTAATCTCGAACATCTTCATCTACCTCTTTCCGCGGCGGCTCTTCATCAGGTGGTGTCTCTTTTTCCATTTTAGGCGTTTCTGTCTCTGATTTGGGTGGTTCTTCATCGGCAGGTGCCTCTGTCTCTGGTTCAGGTGTTTCTTCGCCAGCAGGTATCTCTGCCACCGGTTCAGACGTTTCTTCGCCAGCAGGTATCTCTGTCTTCGGTTCAGGAGTTTCTTCGCCAGCAGGTGTCTCTATCTCTGATTTGGACGATTCCTCACCAGATGGTGTTTCTGCCTCTGGTTCAGGTGTTTCTTCGCCAGCAGGTATCTCTGTCTCTGATTTGTGTGATTCTTCACTGGATTGCATCTCTGTCGCCAGTTTAAACGCATCTTCGCCGGACGTTATCTCTGTTTCTGGTTTGTACGGCTCCTCGTCGCTTTCATCCACGGTGGCCAGCTTGGTCTCTTCTTCATTGATGACTTCCAGCGCCAGACCCAGGCTCTGCAGCTCTTTGACCAGCACCTTGAACGATTCCGGCACGCCCGGCTGTAAAATATCGTCGCCTTTGATAATGGACTCGTAGGCCTTGGCCCTGCCCGTGACGTCGTCCGACTTTATTGTCAGCATCTCCTGGAGATTGTGGGCGGCGCCGTAGGCTTCCAGCGCCCAGACCTCCATCTCGCCGAAACGTTGCCCGCCGAACTGCGCCTTGCCGCCCAGCGGTTGCTGGGTAATCAGGGAGTAAGGCCCGGTGGAGCGGGCGTGCACTTTATCTTCGACCAGGTGGATGAGCTTCATCATGTATATGTTGCCCACGGTTACCGGCTGGTCGAAAGGCTCGCCGGTGCGTCCGTCGTTTAATATTACTTTGCCGTAAGTGGGGGGTGCGAATCTGCCTTCGGCATTGACCTTTTCCACGACCCTTTCCAGTTCCTCGGGTTTTAAATTTCTGGCGGATATGTTCAGTTCCTCCAGCCACAGGCGCAGTCCGATGTCCTTGGCCTTGCCGTGGAGCTTTTCATCGAAGACGGCTTTGCCGTCATAGCCCCGTTCGTTAATCCAGGCCGCGGCAGCCTCTTTATCGTAAGGAGTCTCGTGCTGGTTGGGGCTGGGGTCGATGGCGCCCGCTTGCTGGACAATCCAGGCGCGGCATAAAGCGTCTTCAATCGCTAGGTCATTGGCCCCGTCGAAAACTGGGGTCAATGCCCGGAATCCCAGTATCTGCGCTGCCCAGCCGAGGTGTGTTTCCAGCACCTGCCCGATGTTCATACGCGAAGGTACGCCGATGGGGTCGAGGATGATATCTACCGGCGTGCCGTCCGGCAGAAAGGGCATGTCCTCTTTAGGCGCGATGATAGCGATAACGCCTTTGTTGCCGTGCCGTCCGGCCAGCTTATCGCCGACCGATACGCGGCGCTTTTGCGCTATCCATACCTGCACCCACTGGTTGACGCCGGCAGGCAGGTCATCGCCGCCGTCTTTACTGTCTTTACGCGTGTAAATCTTAACGTTGATTACCTTGCCCCACTCCCCGTGAGGAACGCGCAGCGAGGTGTCTTTGACTTCTCTCGCCTTCTCCCCGAAGATGGCACGCAGCAGCTTTTCCTCGGCGGATAGCTCCGTCTCGCCCTTGGGGGTGATTTTCCCCACCAGGGTATCGTCCGGCATGACCTCGGCGCCGATGCGGATGATTCCTTCCTCGTCGAGTTCGCGCAGGCTTTCCTCGCCCACGTTGGGAATATCGCGGGTGATTTCCTCGGGCCCCAGCTTGGTATCGCGGGCTTCCACCTCGGGCTTGTTGATGTGTATGGAGGTAAACAGGTCTTCTTCTACCATGCGACTGCTTAAGATAATGGCGTCCTCGAAGTTATAGCCTTCCCAGCTCATGAAAGCGACGGTGACATTCTGGCCCAGCGCCAGCTCGCCGTTTTCCGTCGCCGAGCTGTCCGCCAGTACCTGTCCCGCTTCCACGCGGTCTCCCTTGTTTATCAGTGGGCGCTGGTTGATGCAGGTCCCCTGGTTGGTGCGTACGAACTTCATTAAGTCGTAATTCTTCGTCGTGCCGTCTTCATGCTCAATCGTAATGCGGTATTTGGTATTGCCTTTTTCATCGATATTGCCGGACATCTCCGTGACGGTGCCGGGTTTCTCGGCAAAGACCACCTGCCGACTGTGCTTGGCGGCTTCCGTCTCCATGCCGGTGGCCACCAGCGGAGCTTGTGGACGTAGCAACGGCACTGCCTGGCGCTGCATGTTGGCGCCCATCAGGGCGCGGTTGGCATCATTATGCTCTAAAAACGGCGTTAAAGCGGTGGCGACGCTGACCACCTGCTTGGGCGTGACGTCCATCAGTTCTATTTTCTCCGGCGTTTCTAACAGGTAGCCGTCCGCCAGCCTGGTCTCAATTCTTTTCTCTATAAACTGATTGTTATCGTCCAGCGGCGCGTTGGCCTGGGCGATGATGTATTTATCTTCCTCGTCGGCGGGGAGATAAATTATTTCTTCGGAAACAAACGGGACCACCTTGATTTTCTTCGACTTTACTTTAGCTAGTTTTTCTGCTATTTCCGGAGTAATAACGTCATCGGTCTTGACCAGCACATTGCCCTTTTCGTCGGTAATATCTTCGGCGGCGGTGCGTTCCGCCAGTTGCTTGTCCTTACTGCTTAACTCATGGAGCACCTTCCGGTAGGGGGTTTCGATGAACCCGTACTCATTGATGATGCTGTAGGTCGCCAGCGAGCCGATAAGACCGATGTTCGGGCCTTCCGGCGTCTCGATGGGGCAGATGCGCCCGTAGTGGGAAAAATGGACGTCGCGCACCTCGAAGCCGGCGCGGTCGCGTGAAAGTCCGCCCGGTCCCATGGCCGAAAGTCTCCGCTTGTGGGTCAGCTCCGCCAGCGGATTGGTCTGGTCCATGAACTGCGATAGCTGCGAGCCGCCGAAAAATTCTCTCACTGCGGCGACAATTGGCCTGATGTTAACCAGTGCACTCGGGGTAACTGCCTCCATCCCGATAATGCTCATGCGCTCCCTGACTACCTGTTCCAGGCGCAGGAAGCCGATGCGGAACTGGGTCTGCACCAGCTCGCCTACCGTACGCACCCGACGGTTACCCAGGTGGTCGATATCATCGCTGCGGTCTTTGCCGTTGTTGACGGCAATAATGTGGCGTATTATCTCGATGATGTCCTCTTTGGTTAGCGTACGTTCTTTAAGGTCGATTTTTACCCCCAGCCGCTTGTTGAGTTTATAGCGCCCCACGCTGCCCAGGTCGTAACGGGCGGGGTCGAAAAACAGGTTCTTGATTAGTTTTTTAGCGTTGTCCAGAGAGGGAAGCTCACCGGGGTGCAGTTTCTTGTAGATGTCCAGTAAAGCGTCTTTTTCCTCCTTGATATTGGGCTCGCGATCCATGGTGGCGCTGATATATTTTTGCTCGGAGCGTTTTTCATCCTTTTCAAACAGCTTGAAGATTTCCTCGTCGGAGCCGTAGCCGATGGCGCGCAGCAGGGTAGTGATAGGTATCTTACGTTTCCCGTCGATTTTGGTGGATATCACATTACGGTTGCTGGTCTCGAATTCCAGCCAGGCGCCGCGCGTGGGAATCAGTTTAGCCTGGCACAACTTACGACCGGATACCGGGTCACTCTCGCTGGTGAAATAGACGCCCGGCGAACGCAGGAGCTGACTTACCACCACCCGCTCGGCGCCGCTGGTGATGAACGTGCCCTTGGAGGTCATCAGCGGTATGTCCCCGAAGAACAGGTCCTGCTCCTTAATTTCTCCGGTGTCTTTGACCAGCAGGCGTACCTTTACGTACAGCGGGGCTGAATAGGTCTGGTCGCGCTCGTGGCATTCCTGCTCCGAGTGCCCCGGCCGGGGCTCGCGGAATTCATAGGCGATAAAACTCAACTCCAGACGGTTGCCGGTCAGGTCCTTGATGGGTGATATCTCTTCAAGTAGCTGCTTTATCCCGTCTTCCTGGAAACGCTGGAAAGAGTCCAGCTGTACCTTGATAAGGTTGGGTACTTCGAGAACGGTAGGCAGCTTGGCGTAAGACTTGCGTGGAACGATTCTTTGGGACGCGGAAAAGGGGACTGGCGATGTTAAAACCATCTCTACTCCTTAGACAAATACAACAATTCAAGGCTTACAGTAACAATATTAACCGAGGCAAACACACACACGCATATACGGGAACGCTTGATATAACTACGTTTGGGAATCTAAAATAAAAAACACTTGGGGCATTATTACCAAATATAAATGATATCACATTAATTCTTGGTATGTCAAGTATTAGGGTATATTTTTTTCAAAAAAATATCATCATTATAATACTGTCTATTTTATACCTAAAAATGATAATATTATATTTAAGTTATATGTCTACAAATTACGTGATATGTAAATATGAATAAAAATCTAACTTGGACACGGCTGATATTAGCCGTTATCAGCACCTCTCTGGAGGAAGTCGGTCTCTGGGCAATCTGGCGCTGGCTGCTGCCGGAGTTTGGTATCATACTGCCTGTCTGGGTATTAATCACTATTATGGTCGCCTGGGCCGTTTTCGGCACCTGGCTTTTCATTTTCACCACTTGGGCCTTGAAAAAGCAGGCCACGGCCGGCCTGCCCTCGATGGTGGGTACTGCGGGTAAAGCCTCCGGTGCCCTGGCTCCTGAAGGCATGGTGAAAATACGCGGCGAACTATGGGGGGCCACATCGGAGGAGGGTGATATCGCCGACGGCGAAAAAATTATTGTAACGGGGGAAGACGGACTCAAACTGATGGTGCGTAAGAAGAAGTGAATCTATACGTTAAATAAAATCGTGACCACGTCCCCGTCCTGGATTACATAGTCCTTTCCCTCCACCCGCAGCAGGCCCCTCTTGCGCGCTTCGGCGGTACTGCCGCACTCCACCAGTTCATCGAGGCTTATACATTCCGCCCTTATAAACCCCTTTTCCATGTCCGTGTGTATTTTCCCGGCGGCTTTCAGGGCGGTGGCGCCCCGCGTAATCGCCCAGGCCCTGGCCTCGGTCTCGGTGAAAGTAAAAAAGGTAATCAGGTCGGAAAGCTCGTAGGATGTCTTGATAACGCGCTCCAGGCCGGACTCTTTTAGTCCGTACTCCTGGCGGAACTCCGCGGCGGCGTCTTCCTCGAGCTGTGCCAGCTCCATCTCCAGCTTGGCGCATAATGCTACGACCCCGCATCTGGCGTCGGCGAACTGCTCTTTTAGCTCCGCTTCCAGCAAAGCTGTCTGTGGAATCTGCTCTTCGTCGATGTTCACCACGATGAGCGCTGGTTTTGCCGTGAGAAACTGGAAGTTGGCTATCATTCTGGCGGCGGCGGACTCGATATTCAGCGTGCGCAGCGGCTTATCGTTTTGCAGTTCGTTCTTAAAACCCAGCAGGATTTCCTTTTCTTGCAGCAGATGCTGGTGTTCTCCGGACTTGGCCGCTTTCAGAGAGGTCTCCAGTTTCTCCAGCCTTCTTTCCATGATGGCGAGGTCGGAGAAGACCAGCTCCATGTTGAGCGTGCTGATGTCCCGCTTGATGTCCAGGCTGACCTGCGGATGGGGTATGCTGTCGTCTTTAAAGGCGCGGATGACGATTATCAATGTATCGACGGTGCTAAGCTGGTTGAGGAGCTCTCCGCCGATTCCTTTGTCCTCGACCAGCGACTTTACGGATGCGCCAACGTCTATGTATCTGGCCTCTGGAAACACGACTTTTGGAGTATGAAACAGGTCCGCCAGTTTTTTAAGGCGTGCCTCGGGGACGTGGGCTATGCCCATGTGGGGGGCGAGACCGCCGGCGTGGGAGGCAGTATGGACTTTACCGCTGGTCAGGGCGTTGAAAACGGTGGTCTTGCCGCTCTGGGACAAGCCGATGATGCCGATATTGATGCTCATTTGACTTAAGACTGGCCGCCCCGGATGACCGTATATCAGCGGCCCTTTTTAATAATTTCCCGTGCCCTTTTGATGGCGAGGTCTCTCTCGTCGATGTGCAACTTATCATTGGCCGCCAGGTTCAGCAGGACGAGCAGCGACTCGTGGGTTGCCATGTCGCCCAGCAGGTTGATAGCCTGGACTCTCATCTTTCCGGAAATTTGCATGTCAGTGGCGATATCGGCCATTTTCTTAAGTTCGTCGTATTTATTGCCTTCTTCGGTTTGGTCCGGCATTGCATTTCACCTCTCATATTACCGAGGATGTATGGATTATTATCTTTACTCTCTGCGATTATTCCCTATGAGCGACTTTTTGTCAAATCCGGGTACATCGCCGCCGGTTCTATATGCTATAATTACATATCCAGAGTTTAGCTGTAATATTCAACAGGGAAGGGTAACTTGCTGCACATTCTCATCGGCCAAAATGATTTTTCACTCCGCCAGGCGCTGGAAGAAATCAAAAAGTCTATCGGCGACCCCGCCTCCCTTATGTCCAATACTACCGTTCTGGAGGGTGCGAGGGTCACGCCGGAGCAGTTGCGTTCCGCCTGTGAGACCGTCCCCTTTCTCGCCGATAAGCGACTTGTCGTCGTCGAGGGCCTGCTGGAGCGTTTCGCGCCTAAGGGCAGGGGCAAAAAGAAAAAGTCGTCACGCCCATCCGATTCCTCGCAAGACTTTCAGCCTTTAGTCGAGAGTGTGAAAGAAATGCCCCCCTTTACCGAGCTGGTAATCATCGGCGGCGATGTCAAATCGAGCAATCCGCTGCTGCTGAGCCTGGCCTCATTGGTTAAGGTACGTAGATTCCCGATGCTTAAGCAGGATGGATTAAGGAGCTGGGTAAAACAGCGGGTAACGCAGGCCGGGCAAGGCAGCGGTATCTCGGAAAAAGCCGTCAGCCTTATCGTCGGCCTTGTCGGCAACGATCTGTGGACGCTGGCCAATGAAATCGATAAGCTGGTGCTCTTTACCGAAGGGAGCGCCATCGAGGAAGCGGACGTGAGGGCGGTGGTCAGCCATGCCCGCGAAG
>JAFGHK010000057.1 GCA_016930185.1 Dehalococcoidales bacterium
AGTGGTGAAGCCATCATGATAGAAACTTTAGCCCCACCGCCTGACTCGCCAAAGATAGTGACATTATTGGGGTCACCACCGAAAGCTGCAATGTTTTTCTGTATCCATTGTAACGAAGCGATGAGGTCAAGGAACAGGTAATTCCCGGAGACACCGTTGGGCGATTCTTCAGAAAGACTGGGGTGGGCTACCAGTCCAATTGGGCCGAGCCGGTGAGTTAAAGTGACAACCACGACGCCATATTGCGGCAACCGATGCTGGTTCCATATTTTATCATTACCGCATCCCATGGAGTATCCGCCGCCATGCATCCAGACCATGACGGGTAGTTTTTCATTAGCTTTCCGGGCAGTGGTCACAACATTTAAATATAGGCAGTCTTCATTTAAAGGAAGCGGTGCAGACATGCCAGGCATCAAAGTCTGTGGTGAAATGGCACTATACTGCGTACATTCTCGAATTCCTTCCCAGGGCGCGGCAGGTTGCGGCGGCTTCCAGCGCAGGTTTCCTACCGGTGGCGCAGCGTAGGGAATTCCCCTGAAGATAAATACTTCTTTACCGGGTTCACCGATTACAGTTCCAGAAACATAGCCTTTATCCGTTTTAACTGTTTGCATGGGTCGCCTCCCTTTTTTGTATCAGTCGTGACTAGTAATATCCGGTGTGCTATTAAACGGTTCCCAGTTCATCAATAACTCTTTAGCTCTGGCGGCGGCCTGGGCGCGGTGGCTGATGCGGTTTTTCTCCCCGAGGGTAAGTTCGGCCATAGTCTTGCCAAGCTCAGGAACGAGAAAAACGGGGTCGTAGCCAAAGCCGCGGGAACCGCGGGGCTTACTGACGATGATACCGGGGCAGGCGCCGGGACACAGTTCTACCCGTCCGCCGGGCTCGGCGATAGCGATGACGCAGCGGAACTGCGCCAGGCGATGTAATTCCGGCACATTCTTGAGCTTTTCCAGCAGCAGGGCAATCCTGTCTTCATCGGTGGCATTTTCCCCGGCGAACCGGTGTGAACGAGGGCCGGGCTCGCCTCCAAGGGCATCGACCTCCAGTCCGGAGTCGTCGGCCAGTGTCAGAATACAGCTTATGGACGCCATAGAAGTAGCTTTTAAGATGGCATTTTCCTCAAAGCTGTCGCCGACCTCTTCCACCTCCTCGTTAATGCCGCAGTCGGCGGGGGTAACCATTTCAAAGGGGATGCCCTGGAGCAGGTAATGAAATTCGCGCAGCTTGCCCTTGTTGTTGGTGGCCAGCAGGAGCTTTTTCATCGGGTTAGAACTCTATGCCTTTCCTGGCCTTGATGCCTTTATCGTAGGGGTGCTTGATTTTGACCATCTCGGTTACGAGGTCGGCGGCGGCAATTACTTTTTCGTCGGCTCTGCGCCCGGTAAGGATAAGCTCAACGCGGGGTGGCTTGTCTTTAACTAGCTGTAAAACTTCATCTACTTTGAGAAGTTTGAAATAAACAGCCATGTTGATTTCGTCCAGCACAACGAGGTCGTACTTGCCGTTGGTAATATCTTCTCGGGCGGCGGCTAGGGCGGCTTGGGCCTGGGCTTTTTCCTCTGGGTTGATGACATTGTTTTTATGGATAAACTGGCGTAGGCCGAAGCTGGTGACCTTAACGCCGGGGATGCCGGCGAGTGTCTTGTATTCGCCCTGCGAGGAATGTCCTTTGATAAAGACGATTATGGATATTTTAAATCCGTGGCCGGCGGCGCGGAGAACCGTGCCCAGAGCGGCGGTGGTCTTGCCTTTACCTTCGCCGGTGAAAACCTGTACAAGTCCTTGAGTATTTTTAACGGTCAATGGTGCTCCTTGATATATAAAAGATAGCATTAAACCTGCTTAAGCGCCTTGGGACGGGTGCGGAAATAGGTAGTAATGCCGACCAGCGCGGGCAGGGCGATGCCGTAAACTATGAGCAGGGGTGGTATCTTCAAGAATAAATCGACGAAGGGGAGGGTGATAAAGAGGAAAGCCATGGCGGGGGTGACGTTACGCTTGAGAACAAGAATCAGCAGAGTGGGGAGGGTGAGTATCAACATCGGGATAGTCACCAGGACATACAGGATACCTAGAGTGGTGCTGACACCGCGGCCGCCGCGGAAACCCAGGAAGACCGGCCAATTGTGTCCTACAACAGCCACTACGCCGGACACCAGGACAACCGGTTGCGACATGCCAGCGGCCTGGGCGATGATAATTACCACCGAACCCTTGATAGCATCAGCGACGCCGACGAAAATGCCTGCCCTGGGACCTAACTCGCGGTAGGCGTTAGCGGCACCAGCGTTCTGGTCTCCTATGCGGCGTATATCGCGTCCGGCGGTCAAGCGTGCGACGATATAGGATGTTGGAATCGAGCCGAGAAGATAGCTTAAAATAACAATCAGCCAGGGCATATAAAATACTCCAGTGCCGGGAGAGGGACTCGGGCCCACAAGGATTACTCCGGCGAATTATTGTAGGGCGAAATCTACTCCCGCTTTGGCGTGTATTCGGGTTGTATCAAATACTGGTATTTTTAAATCCTCCTGTTTTATGAGCAGGGGTATTTCCGTGCATCCGAGTATAATCCCCCTCGCGCCTCTCTTTTCCAGTTTGGATATGATAGTTCTAAATTTTTCTTTTGAAGCCTGGCGTGTCTTTCCCAAACAAAGCTCATTATATATTACATTATGAACCACTTCTTTATCCAGTTTATCCGGAATAAGTACCTCCAGCCCGTATTTTTCAGAAAGCCGCCCTGTGTAAAAGCCGTCTTCCATGGTGTACTTTGTTCCCAGCAACCCCACGGTCCGCAGTCCTTTTGCCCTGATTTCTTCTCCCGTGACATCAACGATATGAATTAGGGGAATTGAAATCGCCTTCTGGATTTCATCGGCGGTTTTATGCATGGTATTGGTACAGATCAGAATGCACTCCGCGCCGCCAGCTTCAAGCTTCCTGGCGGCATCAATCAAGATAGCGGTAAGTTTTACCCAATCATTCTCATCCTGCCACTTTTCTATCTCGGCAAAATCAAGGCTGTATAACATGCATCTGGAAGAGTGCCATCCGGAGAGTTTTTCTTTGGTGTATTCATTAATAAGCCTGTAGTACTCCGCCGATGACTCCCAACTCATCCCGCCTATAAGCCCGATTACCTTCATTTCTTATCTCGTTATCAGGTTTGTTTAATAGATGGTGCCGGGAGTGGGACTCGAACCCACAAGGATTGCTCCGGCGGATTTTAAGTCCGCTGCGTCTGCCAATTCCGCCACCCCGGCCTACGCCAAGGCTTCGGCTGGAAAGCCGGCCTGTACAGAGTAATTTTAGGGGGCGGGGGGCGGAGTGTCAAGGCGGGGTGGGGTATTAGTGCCGGACAGTGAAGTGCAAAGATGCCAGATATACTAAAAAACCCGCACGGCAGGACAGCCTTTTGTATCGACTGCTGTGCGGGTTAAATTTTTATTTTAGAGTTTTTTATTTCTACAGAGGTCACGAAGCAGGATTACTCTTACTGAAATCCTGGAAGCCAATATAAACCGCGACTAATGATATGATAAGCTCGAAGATGATACCATAGCTTATAGAAAGTCCGGTATTGTTAAGACGAGTAATAAAAATAATCGCTCCTATAAGCGCCAGAACGCCGACTACCATTAAACCAATCGCCCTTATTTTTGCAGAGGTAAGAAAAGAGAGACATACGCCAAGAATAGCAGCGATAGTTGCCATAGCGCCCCAGTCTGCGACCCCGTTAACAGAGGCGACCCCGGCTACTCCCCAGGGTAAAAAGATGGCGGTGAAAAGCAATAACAGACTGGTAATTAAAGTGGGCATGTAGGGTTTAGAAGTGAATTTGATTTCCAATTTGTACCCCCCTTTTTATTGAATGTACAAAATGTTAAATTTCAGCTTATATTCCGATGCTAAAAGTAAAATATATAACTTGTCTTCCTATGCTCTTATGTCTGTGGTGGTTGAGTTGGAGGCGGTGCTGATTTTGGGGGCGGTTCAGGTTTTTCTGCCTGAATAAGCTTTCGGTATTCCAGATAGCCGGCAGCTATCAGCGCCAGCGAGGCTATCAGAGCGATGATAATCCCGTAGCCTGCTCCTAATCCCTGGAGGCGTGACCAGTAAACAGCGACACCGATAATTGCCAGTAACCCGACAATAACAGTTCCTAAAGACCTGATTCTCGGGACGGCTACAAAAGAAAACCCTGCGCCGATAATACTCATAATCAGCGTTAGAATGCCCCAGTCCCCAGTCCCATTAGTGGATATGGTAACGCCTAAAGCGGTTGCCGTTTTCCAGGGCAAAAAGACAAATATAAAGAGGATAATGCTTGATATCAGAGTTGGATAATAAGGTTTCGAAGAGAATTTCAAATCCAATTTAAACCTCCTTTTTTATGAGGTATTCTGGAAAATCCCGGCTCCATTAATTGTACTTATTTTCACCTCCTTAATTAAGGCGGTTCTGCCATTTTTCAAATTTACTAATATTAGGAATATTGTAGGCTCTTAGCAAGGGAGTGTCAAGGAATTTCATGATTTGAAGTAAAAATTTTAATAAGAGTATTGACAAAACCGATTTTTTTTATTATTATGCGCAAATAGCAATGACACAAAACGAGGTCAGGCCCAGGTACATAAAAGGGCAGAAGGTTATCATCAAGACGGTCGATGAGCAGGGCGTAACTAGACGCGAATACAGCGTGAGTGAGTATGCCGGCAAGGTGGGTGAGATAGCCGATTATTACTATATCAACCCACGGAGCGAGCAGGTGTTCTTTATTTATCACGTGCGTGTGGGCAAGGAAAGAAAAGAAATAGTAGTTTACGAAGACGAACTGGAACCGGCGTTGTGGTAGTGAAGGCGAAAGGTTTTTCCGCGCGGGCTGCCGTGTTCTCATGGCAGCCTTTTTATTGATAAGGGACATCAAGATCTGGCTTATTTTTGCTTCCGCGTTTACAAGACCTTATCCGATAATCCGATAATATAGTATAATAACTGGATAGTTAACTCTTTGGAAAATTTTTCTAAAAATAAGTAGTTTTCATACGGAGGCAAGCATGGCCAGAGGCTACATGGGTAAAATGCTCTGGGTGGATTTATCCGGAGGCAAGCTTAAAGACGAAAAACTGGATGAGAAACTGGCGCGCCGGTACATCGGGGGGTACGGTATCGGCGCTAGAGTTTTGTTCGACAGGATGAAGGCGGGAGCCGACCCGCTGGGACCGGAAAATATCCTTGGCTTTACGACCGGCCCGCTTACCGGTACTCCGGCTCTTTCCGGCACGCGCTATACCGTGGTGGGGAAATCGCCGCTGACCGGCGGGTGGGGGGATGCTAATTCCGGCGGGTGGTTCGGGGCGTTTCTCAAGTTCTCCGGCTACGACGCCGTATTTTTTAAAGGGATTGCAGAGAAACCCGTTTACCTTTTTATCGATAACGGCAGAGCCGAGCTTAAGGACGCCTCCCGCTTGTGGGGCGAGGACACCTATGCTACGGAAGACATGATAAAGGCGGAGCACGGCAAGGACACGGTGATTGCCTGCATCGGGCCCGGGGGAGAAAAAATGTCACGCATCGCAGCCATAGTGCATCTGAAAGGAAGTGTGGCGGCGCGTTCCGGACTGGGCACCGTAATGGGGTCGAAGCGTCTTAAGGCCGTGGCGGTCAAGGGCAATATGAAGGTGCCGGTCGCCGATGAAAAGGGACTTAAGGAGACGAGGGCGAGATACCTGGCGACAATGGGTGGGCATGTGGATATTTTGCGGAAGTACGGCACCACGTTCACAACAGTGCCCAGCATTGAGTCCGGCGACTCGCCGGTGAAGAACTGGGACGGGGTGGCGGTAAAAGACTTCCCCGATGCTTCGCCAATCGGGGCGGAGGCGGTAGCGGAGAGGTCGCAAAAGCGTATCGCCTGCTACCAGTGCCCGGTGGGCTGCGAAGCCATCATGAAGGCCGGCAACGGCGAATATAAATGGGAGGCAGGCTCCTATCGTCCCGAGTATGAGACCATTGTCATGCTGGGCAGCAACTGCCTGAATAATAATATCGAGTCGATTATCAAGGCCAATGACGTATGTAATCGCCTCGGCATTGATACCATTTCAGCCGGAGCTGTCATCGCCTTCGCCATGGAGTGCTATGAGAAAGGAATTATCACCAGGAAAGACACCGGAGGTATAGAACTGACCTGGGGAAACCACAAAGCGGTGGTCGCCCTAACGGAGCAGATCGGCAGACGGGAAGGCATCGGCGATATACTGGCTGACGGCGTAAAGATAGCCGCGCAGAAAATAGGCAAAGGCGCAGAAGAATGCGCCATGCATGTCGGCGGGCAGGAAGTGCCGGCACATAACCCGATTGCCACCCCGGCATTGACAGCGACATATCTTACCAACGCCACCCCGGCACGCCACACCCAGGGCTCCGAAGAGCACCATAATCCGGGTCTGCTTCCCGAGTTCAACCAGTCGCTGTATTCGGGGAGGGGAGAGGCGCACGCGAGGGGCAGCAATTTTCAGCATGCCCTGATGTGTTCCGGCTACTGCCTTTTCGTGAATTCGGCGTTTCCCACCGCCGATGTTATTGCTGATTTCATACGACCGGTTACCGGTTGGGATGTCACCACGGACGACCTGGTGGAAACCGGGGAAAGAATCGAAAACATGCGGCAGGCATTCAACCTGCGCGAGGGTATTAAGATATCACAATTCAAACTGGCCGGACGACTGCTTGGTAAACCGCCGCAGCAGGCGGGACCCACCGCCGGCGTTACCGTCGATGAAGCCACGCTGGTCAAAGACTACCTGAAGGCGATGGGCTGGGACGAAAAAACCGGTAAGCCGAGCAGGAAGAGAATGGAGGAGCTGGGGCTGGGGGACGTGGCTAAGGAGCTAAAGCTCTAGGCGGCTGCCTGCAGTTCGCGCATGACCATCAACTTTGGGGTGCAGGGGTCCCAGCTGCCTGACCTGTTCCGTCATTTCATTAACGATATTGGCGAATCGGTCGCCCTCCGATGCGGATACCCAGTCGAGACGCACCCTGGCTTCCTCAATGCCGAACTGTGCCAGCATTTTCTTGAGCAGAGGTATGCGGCGGGCGGTCTTTATATTACCTTCCAGGTAATGACATTCGCCGGGATGTCAGCCGCAGACGAGCACGCCGTCGGCCCCTTTCTGGAAGGCCTTGAGGATGAAGGCTGGTTCGACCCTACCGGAGCACATCACGCGTACCACACGTACATTAGGAGCGTATTTCTTGCGCGACGTACCGGCGAGGTCGGCGCCGGCATATGAGCACCAGTTGCACAGGATGCCGACGATTTTCGGCTCAAAGCTCATACTAACACCCCCTCGATTTCGGACATAATCTGTTCCGTGGTAAAGTGCCTGCCGATGATAGCGCCGCTGGGACAGGCAGCCACGCAGGTGCCGCAGCCCTTACAGAGTGCTTCGTTGATATGGGACACCTGCTTTTCCTCGTCGAAAGTAATAGCGTTATAAGAACACAGGTCGTTGCATATTTTACATCCGGAGCAGCGTTCTTCATCGACCACAGCCGTGGCCGATTCTATTTGCACACTGCCTTTGCTGATCATGGAGAGCACTCTGGCTGCGGCGGCGGAGGCCTGGGCTACCGTGTCCGGGATGTCCTTGGGACTCTGGCAGCACCCGGCGATGAAAATTCCGTCGATGGTAGTGGCAACGGGGTCGAGCTTGGGGTGCTTCTCCAGGAAGAAGCCGTCGGCCTTGCGACTCAAGGAGAAAAGCCTGGCCACGCTTTCCGCATCGGCGCGGGGCTCCAGGGCGGTGCTCAAGACGACCATGTCAACGGGGAGTCGCCGCTTACGCCGCACCAGCGTATCTTCGACGATTACCACCAGCTTGCCCTGTTCCTCGGGGGTTTCCGCCATATCGGTTATCTCGCCGGCCTTGCCGCGGATGAAGTTGACCCCATCTTCCTGAATTCGCTCGTAAAACTCCTCGTAGCCGGAGCCGGCGCAGCGCATATCGATATATAGTTGATATACGGTAGCATCCGGCACCTTCTCCAGTAGCAGGTGGGCGAATTTGAGCGAGTACATACAGCAGACTCGCGAACAATACTTGTGGTAGTTTTTATCGCGGCTGCCGATGCAGTGCAGGATGGCCAAGCTCTGCGGTGCCGAGCCGTCCTTAAGTACGATTTTGCCGTCGGTGGGGCCGGAAGAGTTGTTCATACGCTCGAACTGGATGCCGGTAATGACGTTATCATACTGGCCGTAGCCGAACTGCACCATCACCGAAGGGTCGAAGGAGTCGAAGCCGGTGGTGATGATAATGTTGCCGACGTCCAGCTCCATTATCTTCTCTTTCTGGTTAAAGTCGATTGCTTTAGCTTCGCAGAACTTCTCGCAGGCGCGGCACTTGCCCTTGAGGAAAAAGGCGCAAACGGCCGGGTCGATGACGGGCACGTTGGGCACAGCCTGTGGGAAGGGTGTGTAAATTGCCTTTCTCTTGCCAAGCCCGGCGTCGAAGGCATTATCGGCTTTCATGGGGCATTTTTCCTGGCAGGTGCCGCAGCCGGTGCATTTATCGGCGTCCACGTAGCGCGGCTTTTGCTTTACGGCGACCTTAAAGTTGCCCACGTAACCGGAGACGTCGATGACCTCGCTGTAAGTCATCAGCTCGATTTTTTTGTGTGACCTCACCGAGGCCATCTTGGGGGTCAGTATTCAAGCCGAACAGTCGAGGGTGGGGAAGGTCTTATCGAGGCGGGCCATGTTGCCGCCGATAGACGGCTCGCGCTCCACAAGATATACCTGGCGGCCCGCGTCGGCAATTTCCAGGGCGGCCTGTATGCCGGCGATACCCGCCCCCACGATGAGCGTGGCGGGATTGACCGGTACCTCCTTGGTCTCCAGCGGCTCGTGGAGGACGACCCGCCTGACTGCCGCGGCGACCAGCGCTTTGGCTTTTTCCGTGGCCATCTCTTTGTCCGTATGCACCCAGGCGCACTGCTCTCGGATATTGGCCATTTCAAAAAGATAGGGGTTCAGTCCTGCCGCGGCCAGAGCCTGCCGGAAGGTCGGCTCGTGGAGACGCGGTGAGCAGGAAGCTACCACCACGCGGTTAAGGCCTTTTTCTTTAATGTCGTTCTTGATGATGGCCTGACCAGGGTCGGAACACATGAATTTATAATCGCGCGCCACCGCCACATAAGGGAGTCCGCCGGCGTATTCGGTGATTTTAGCTACGTCCACCGCGCCGGCGATATTGGCGCCACAGTGGCAGATATAAACACCGATTTTACATTCCATAGTTGCTCCTCAAGCGTATTTTGCCAGGACTTTTTTAGCGGAAACGATACCCTTCTTGATACCAAGCTCCTTTTCAGGAAGTCCGAAGGCGAGACCCATAAGCTGGGTGAAAAAGAAAACAGGCAGGCGGTAATCGGTCTTGAATTTTCTATTAACGCGGCTCTGGTAAGCGTCAAGATTGGTCTGGCACAGGGGGCAGACAGTAACAATGCAGTCGGCGCCGTTGCTCGCAGCCGATTCGAGGAGCTTGTGAGTAAGGTCGAGGGCGATATCCTCCTCGGAAATAATAAGGGAGCCTCCGCAGCAGTGGGTCTTTAAGGGGAAGCGCGTGGCCTCCCCACCAATACTGGCTATCAGCTTTTCCAGCGACTGCGGCGTTTCGGGGTGGTCGAAGCCGAAGCCGGGGCGCACCATCTGGCAGCCGTAGTAGGGGGCTATCTTAAGCCCTTCCAGGGGCTTCGTCACCTTTTCTTTAATGGTTTCATAGCCGATATCGTTGACGATAATATCGAGGGTGTGCCGTACCCTGACCGTGCCGTTGTACTTGAGGTCGCCGGCAGCCAGAGATTCGTCCACCTTTTCTTTCAGCTTTGGATACTGCTTGAGATAGGCGTTGGTGCGGTTAAAAATAACGTAGCAGGCGCTGCACGGCGTGACCATGTCCAGTCCGGCTTTTTCCGCCAGCGCAAGGTCGCGCGCCGCCAGACAAAAAGCTCCTAGCTCATCAACCGAGCCGGAGGGTGTCGAACCGCAGCAGTTCCAGTCGTGCAGTTCCTTTAGCTCGAAATCAAGCACCTTGCTGATTGCCCGGGTTGACCAGTCATAAGCCCTGGCACCGCCCTCGGAGGAACAGGAGCAGCCGGGGAAATAGGTATAATATTTCATTGCAGGCCTCCCAGCGATTCAGCCTTCTTGAGGATAGCTTTAAGCTGGTTACTTCCTGACGGGGTAAGTTTTCTCGACCTTATGGACAACCGACCGTGTTTCAACAGCCCCCAGGCCGTTGGAATCATCCGCCAGGCGCGCAGCGGATTTGTTGAAAGGTAGAAACGCGTCATGAACCAGAGCTCGGGGAGGACGCCCAGGTGGCAATAGTGGTTGAAAAGGCGGTACATCGTGGGGGTGACTGTTTTGGTGTGGACAAGTCCCTCCTGGATTGACAGAGATTCGAGGGCGTGCATCAGACTTGTCTGCTGAATGCCCCGCGGGCAGCGCACCGTGCATATATAACAGGAGAGGCAGTACCACATGGCATTACTGGATAAAACTTCCTTCTTCATGCCGGCGCGCGCCATGGCGATTAGTTCCGATGGGGTGTGGTCCATCTTGTCTGCGTTGGGGCAGGAGGCGGTGCAGGTGCCGCACTGGATGCATATCTTGATGCCTTCGCCGCCGGGGATGCTGCAAATTTCGTCCACGAATGTTCTGGTTTTTGTTTCCGTTACCATTTATCCTTTTATATCTCCATCGGAAGTCGATTTAAGTCCCGCTTTCCTGCGGGCCCGTTTCGCCCGGTTGTTTTTAATGGCTGCTGTGATGTTTCCGGCGTTGAGATACCAGACCAGCGCTGCCGGAAGGATAATAACCAGCACGACCAGTACCAGCGCCGTTACAAATCCCCACTCCATCGTCACTGCCTGCCTCCCACCGTAAGCCCCGCAGGAAAAAGTGCAGCAGGGCTAATCTTAAAGGAACCGTCCCTGTATTCAAATTGCATATTACATCTATACATTACATCTAAACACGGCGTTTGAATTCCGTCTGTGTGCCTAATTACACTAGTGATGGCTAGGTGTTAACACCTATTTATTTGACTCTTTTACAGGTATAAATACCTAATTTATTAGTCCAGGGATATGTTATTATTATAATAACGAGTTCTTTACGCAGCAGGCGGAAAAATAGTATAATATATCACGTTATATCGGAATAAATTTCATCTCTTGGACGACTTTTCATGAAAGTAATTTTAAGACTGCTGACCTATGTGCGGGGATACTGGCACCTGCTGGTGTGGGCTTTCCTTTGTCTGGTTATCGCCACAGTGTTCGGCATCGCCATCCCCCGCATGCTGGGTGAAGGCGTAGATACCGTCTTAAGCAACGGCGAAAGAAGTTTCGTCTGGATAGCCGCGGGGGTTGTTGTTGCCTCCGCCATCTTCAGGGGAATGGCCGGGTATGGGCAGCGCTTCCTTAACGAGGTCGTGGCGCAGAAAACCACCTATATCATCAGGAATGCCCTTTACGAGCGCATCCAGCGCTTGAGCTTCGCCTTTCACGACCGCAGCCAGACGGGACAGCTGATGTCGCGGGCTACCGTGGATGTAGAAGCTGTGCGTATGTTCTTCGCGATGGGCTTTCTCGGCATGTTTCAGGTGTTGATGATGATAGTGGCGGTATATGTGATGCTGATATTGATGGACTGGCCGCTGGCCCTTATCACCCTCGCTTTTGTAATCCCGGTAGCCTGGCTGGGGTTTAACTTCGGCAGGGTTATCCGGCCGATATGGTTGAGAGTCCAGGCGATTATGGGCGTCATGGGGACCACGCTGGAGGAAGGCCTGGCCGGCATCAGCGTGGTGAAGGCATTCTCACACGAACGGGAAAACAACAGGGTATTCGCCGAGCAGGCAACCGTTCTCTCCGACGAGCAGGTACATGCCGCCAAGGTAATGGCCATCAACATGCCGACCATGGTGCTGCTTTTTATGATACCGGTGGCCATCATTTTGTGGTACGGCGGCGGACAGGTCGCCGAGGGTAGTATGACGATTGGCCAGGTTACCCAGTTCATACTTTACGTGGGCATGCTGGTGATGCCGATAAGGCGACTCGGCTTTATGATAAATCTTTATTCCAGAACGGCTTCCGCCGGACAGCGTATTCTGGAAATACTGGATACAAAGTCCGAGGTCGCTGAAAAGCCTGACGCCGTCCAGCTGGGCAAGGTAGCGGGGAAGGTAGAATTTGATAAGGTAAGTTTCGGCTACAACGAGATAAGCCCGGCGCTAGAGGACATCAGCTTCGAGGTGAAACCCGGCCAGCTGGTGGCCCTGCTGGGAGGCTCCGGCAGTGGTAAAAGCACCATCGCCAACCTGCTTGCCCGGTTCTATGACGTGACCAGGGGTAAAATCCTGGTGGACGGCGTCGATATCCGCGACGTGACCCTTGCGTCCCTGCGTAAGAACGTGGTTGCCGCGCAGCAGGATGTCTTCTTGTTTTCCGCCACCATTAAAGAAAATATCGCTTACGGCGCTGTCGATGCCAGCATGGAGCAGATAACCGATGTGGCCAGGACGGCCAATCTTCACGATTTCATAATATCGCTGCCGGAGGGCTATGATACCTGGGTCGGCGAGCGCGGCGATACCCTTTCCGGCGGTGAAAAGCAGCGACTCTCCATCGCCCGAACACTGCTGGTCGACCCCAGTGTTTTGATACTGGACGACTCTACCGCCAGCGTGGACGCGGCCACCGAGCGGCTGATACGCCAGGCGCTGGACAAGCTTATAAAGGGCCGGACGACCTTTATTATCACGCACCGGCTGCCCATCATCCAGAACGCCGACTTAATTCTGGTGCTCCAGGACGGGCGGTTGGCGGAAAAAGGCAGGCACAAAGAGCTGATGGCAAAGGGCGGCCTCTATAAAGAGATGTACGAGACACAGCTCATGTTGAATAAAGAAGCTGAAGAGCAGGCGGAGGAGCATTAGTGTTTCACGGAGGGGGCTTTCACGGCGGACACGGCAGAGGCTTCGATTCCGACGAAGTGCTGGGCAAGGTTTATGACAGCCGAGTAATCGGGAAGCTGCCCAAATACCTGGCGCCGGTCAAGGGCTGGATAGCCATCGGTGCGTCTGGTATGCTTGTCCGGACGCTGGCTACGCTGGCAGCCCCGTACCTGGTCAGCTTGGCTACGGATAGTATTGTCGCCGGTGAACTGGGGCGTGCGGGGATTGTCGTAATATTTTATGTGCTGGCGGCGTTATTTACCTGGGGCGGGCAGTACCTGGAAAGCGTTTACCTGGCTATTGCTGGCCAGGCGATTATCTACCGCATGAGAACGGAAATGTTCGACCACCTTCAGCGGCTTTCCTTGAGTTTCTTCGATACCCACCGGGTCGGCAGACTGATGTCCCGCGTGCAGAACGATGTCTACCAGATTCAGGAACTGGTTACACAGGGCATTTTAACACTGCTGACCAGCGTACTGACCCTGGTAGGTATCGCCATTATAATGATTACCATGAATCCAAGCCTGGCTTTGTTTACACTTACGGTAATACCCGCGATGATAATAGCGACGATGATATGGCAGAAGTTCGCTAGGCGGGCGTTTATTCAGGTGCGGAGGGCGATAGCCATAGTGAATTCGCAACTGCAGGAAGATATGTCCGGCGTGAGGGTTATCCAGAGTCTTTCCCGCGAGGAAGAGAACATGGAACAGTTCGACGAGGTAAACCGCGCTCACCTAGATGCCAATGTAACCGCGGTGAAACTCGAGGCGCTGATAATGCCCATGGTCAACTTTTTTACCGGCGTTTCCTTTGCCATCGTTATCATCTTCGGTGGGTACCAGGTGCTGGACGGCACAATGAGTGTCGGCGTCCTGATAGCCTTCCTGCTTTACGTCCAGCGCTTTTTCGAGCCGGTGCTGGAGCTTTCCATGCAGTACACGGAGCTCCAGCGGGCCATGGCTTCCGGGGCGCGTATCTTCGAGCTGATGGAGGTGGACCCGGATATCCAGGATAGGCCGGACGCCATCGATCTACCGCCGGTGAAAGGTGAGATTATCTTCAAGGATATGAGCTTTGCCTACGAGGATGGTAAAAACGTCCTGCATGATATTAACCTGACCATTAACCCCGGCGAGACGGTAGCCATCGTGGGGCAAACTGGGTCGGGCAAGAGCAGCCTGGTAAGTCTCACGGCGCGCTTTTACGAGGTAGCTGAAGGGTCGGTGACGGTTGACGGCCACGACGTACGCTCGGTGACACAGCAGTCGTTGAGAAAGCAAATCGGGATCGTGCCGCAGGACCCCATTCTCTTCTCCGGCACCATCGAGGAAAATATAAAATACGGCCGACTTGATGCCACCAAGGAACAGATCGTAGAAGTAGCCAAAACGGTGGGGGCGCACCACTTTATCAGCCGACTGGAAAAGGAATACGAAACGCAGGTGGGGCAGCGAGGCCTGAACTTAAGCGCCGGCCAGCGGCAGCTTATCTGCCTGGCGCGCGCCGTCCTGGCCGACCCGCAGATACTGATACTCGATGAAGCTACCTCGAACGTCGATACCAATACGGAGCAAATCATGCAGCGGGCGCTGCGTAAGCTGACCAAAGGGCGTACCTGCCTGACTATCGCGCACCGGCTGTCGACGGTGGTCAAAGCCGACCGCATAATCGTGCTGGAGCACGGCAAAATCGTGGAGGAAGGCACGCACAAGGGGTTACTCACCAAGAAGGGTCTTTATCACAAGATGTACCAGACCTTGAGCGCGCCGGGCATAGAGTTATAATATTCACCCGTCGTTTTCAAGGCATTAACCAGGACGTTATACCACTTATTTCCTCTTTTTCGTTTTTCTTAAGTACCATTGACCTGAAATTTCGAGCGATGGTAAAATTATTGAACCACCGGGAAAATTAAGCTATGTTTAAAGTGGTAATTCCAATGTACGGACTCCGCCGCGAGATAACAGAGCAGCGCGAGGTGGAAGTAGAGCTGCGCGACGGCGCCGCGATGGCGGAAGTAATTGCCGCCATGCGGGAAAAGGTACCTTCTTTAGAAGGTCCGGTGCTGCGTAAAGGCGAAGACCGCCTCGTCGAGAAGTACAAGTTCAACATCAACGGCAAGTTTTACTTCGACGGGCAGGACTTCAAGTTAAATAAGGGCGACCGCATTGCATTGCTGGTGCCGATAACCGGCGGATAGCCGTTTTTTTGCATTGAATTCTTTTTAAGGAGGCAATCATCATGAATCCGGGTAAAACTGCGGCATCATATGAAGTCTTAAGTCCCTGGGCGGAGGCTGACCCTATTCCGCTAAAAGGCTTGGCGCCGAGGCTGGATAAACTGGACGGCAGGAAAATAGGCCTGTTGTGCAATAACAAGCGCGCCGCCCCGCTTATTTTGGATGCGGCGGAGAAGCTGCTTAAAAAGAAATTCCCCACCGCCAGGGTAAGCCGGTTCTTCGCCCACTCGTTTTCTGTGTCCTCGCTGGAGAAAAACAGGGTGAGGGAGTTCAACAAATGGCTCGAGGGGGTGGACGCGGTAATCGCCTCCGTGGGCGATTGAGGGGCATGCACTAAGTACCTTGCGTACGACGCTATTTATATTGAAGGTAAAGGCAAGCCTGTCGCCACTTTTGTCTTCGAGCATTTTTTCAACGACGCTATGTCGGCGGCCTCAAGCAAGGGTATGCCGGTAATCAGAGTTGTGCCGGAGACAGTTGTTTCCGAGTGCACTGTCGTGAAGGACATCCAGGCGGCTGTCAAAGCGGTTTTCGATAATGTCGTTGATGCATTGACCAGGCCCCTGACCGTAGCGGAAAAATCGCCGAAAAGTCGGGAACCGGAGAACCCGCCCCGCATCATTTTCAAGGGCACCCTGGAGGAGGTCAACCGGTTCTTTTACCAGCGCGGCTGGACGGACGGCCTGCCGATTATCCCCCCCACCGAGGCGGCCGTAAAGGAGATGATGACCGGCACCGATTTACCCGCCGACCACCTCGTGGAGAAGCTGGAGCCGCGCCTGGGCAAAGCGACGATAGAGAAAATAGCTGTAAATGCTGTCATGGCCGGCTGTCTGCCGACTTATATGTCCCTGCTGATTGCCGGCGTGCATGCGCTGGCGTCGAATCCGGTCTGCGGCATGATGGCAGCCAGCACCGGCTCGTTTTCGCCCTTCTGGCTAGTCAATGGCCCGATTGCTAAAGATATCAACATCCGCTCGACCTACGGCGCTGCCAGCCCGGGCGATATTGCCAATGCGTCCTTCGGGCGGGCGATGGGACTGATTACCAAGAACATCCGCGGCATCCGCAAGCAGGTAGAAGACATGGGCGTTCTGGGTAATCCCAGCAAATATACCTGGGTAGTGGCGGAGAACGAGGAGAACAGCCCCTGGGAGCCCTTCCACGTAAGCCGGGGGTTTAAAAAGGACGACAGCACCCTTACCCTGATGTTTGCGCAGTCATTCCAGCAGATGATGCCTTTCGGGACCGATGACAAGGGGATACTGGCCACTATCGTCGGCAGCATCGTACCTGCCCGGCAGGGGACTTTTGCGGCGCTACTCACGCCAAATAATGCGAAGTCAATAGCCGACGGAGGCTGGAGTAAGAAAGCCCTTAAAGAATATATCGTGAAAAACACGATTGTGCCCGATGATTATTTTTCCAGGCTCGGTCTCAAAACCGATAAGCCGTTCGACCGGGGAGACGTGACCGGACCTGGCGTAAGTCCGCAGATTTTCCGTCCCAATCCGCGCTCGCCCGACCCCGTCCAGGTCTTTGTTTTAGGCGGCTTCGGCTCGTGGATGGGGTTCCTGCAGGGAGGCCCCGACCCGATGACGATGAAGGTGGATTTGCCCGGGAACTGGGCGCAGCTGGTGAAGAAATACAAGAACGTGGTGCCGAATTACGCGAAATACTGATATTTGAAAGCGGAGAATAATCAGACCACGTGGAATTCCAGCTGTTCCAGCGTGTCCGGCCTGACCACGTCCCAGCAGACCAGGCGACTGGGTGGGGTAAAGTGGTCCACTATCTCCCGGTAGTTCACGAAGAGACCGGGGCTTAACCTGCTGTTATTAAAATACCTCAAGTCCACACCCTGCCTGAAAACGCAGACCGAATGGCAATTTTTCATAGGCGCCACCATGGCCGTAACCATGACGGGGCGGGTATCCGGGTGCCAGCTCTTAAGAAGCTCGGCGGCCAGGACGGAAAACCCATCGCAGTCGTCTTTCTTCCTCTCCCAGACCCGCTGCGGACAGCTTACGCAGTCGAACAATTCCGGCAGCAGGTCGCGCTTCCACTTGATTTCTCCAAGGTATTTCTGTATATCTGCCAGGGATTTGGCCTCCGGCAGGGGCTTGTCACGGAACCCGCCCTCGAATAACCTGCGTCGGAACTTCGACCAGCCGTAGCGCGGGCCGTGCAGCCACCAGATAAAGAATTTGTCCTGCAGCCACATCCTCGGTTGCCTCCCAGCGATAAGGTAAACACATTCTAACAATTTATCATGCCACAGGCAAGAGTTTTATACTGGCTGCCTTGATTAAACAACCCTCCAGGACCTTGTGGAAAAGCAAAGGAAAAGAGCTTAAGCGTCCCGTTGTCGACCCCATCCGGTGCTGGCAGGACTCCTTCAGAATGACAGAGGGAGTAATGAGATAAAAGTCCTTTAATACTTACCTGTTGAATATTATCCTGAAATGGAGTAATCTAAGAGGCGCATTGAGATACCTCTGTCTGTAAATGAGGAGGAAACATGACTAAAGTCTATCTGGACAACGCCGCCAGCACCCCCATTCTCCCCGAGGTTAAAGAGGCGATGCTGCCTTTCTTAGGGGAAATCTACGGCAACCCACAGTCGCTGCACGATTGGGGAGATACGGCGCGGATGGCTGTCGACGAGGCGCGGGAGAAAGTGGCGGGGCTTATCGGGGCGCAGGCGGAGGAGATTATCTTCACCAGCGGCGGGACGGAGAGCAATAACCTCGCCGTTAAAGGACTGGCTTTAGCACAGCAAACTAAAGGCAAACATGTGGTCGTTTCCGCTATCGAGCATTTTTCCGTCCTGCACTCGGCGAGGACGCTGGAAAAGTGGGGCTTTAAGGTCACCGAGGTGCCCGTGGACAAGTATGGTGTCGTTAATCCCGCCGACGTTAAGAAAGCCATTAAAAAAGATACAGTGCTGGTCTCCATCATGCACGCCAACGGGGAAATCGGCACCATCGAGCCGATTAAAGAAATAGCTAAAATCACCAAGGAACTGAAAATCCCCTTCCATACGGACGCCGTCGCCGCGGCCGGCACGATACCCGTTAACGTAGGGGATTTGGGGGTGGACGCCTTGAGCCTGGCCGGCAGCCAGTTCTATGGTCCCAAGGGCGCCGGCGCTTTATGGGTAAGGAAGGGCGTCAGGATAATACCACTCCTCGACGGCGGCATACAGGAAGGTGGGCGGCGGGGCGGCACCGAGAACGTCCCGGGCATCATCGGGCTGGGCAAGGCGGCGGAAATCGCCACGGCGCAAATGCAGTCGCGCATTAAGAAGCTAACGCCCCTGCGCGACGGCCTTATCAAAGGGATGCCCGCGAAAATCGACCACGTGGTGGTCACCGGCCACCTGACAAACAGGCTGCCCGGTCATGCCAGCTTCTGCGTGGAGTTCATCGAGGGGGAGGCCATGCTGATGCTGCTCAACAGCAAGGGTATCGCCGTTTCCAGCGGCTCGGCCTGTACCTCGCGGGCGCTCAAGGCTTCCCATGTGCTTATCGCCATCGGGCTTTCCCACGAGATTGCCCAGGGCTCGGTGCTTTTTACGCTGGGGCTGGAAACGACCAAGAAAGATATCGACTACGTTCTGGAGACCATGCCGCCCATCGTTGACCGACTGCGGCAGATGTCGCCGCTGTATGATAAGTTTATAAAAACTGGCAAAGGAGGCAAGTGAGATGCCGGCATATAACGAAAAAGTGATGGACCACTTCATGAACCCGCGTAACGTGGGTGAAATCAAGAACGCCGACGGGGTGGGGGAAGAAGGCAATCCAGTTTGCGGGGATATGATGACCTTCTATATCAAGGTCAAGGACAATAAACTGGATGATGTTAAGTTCAAGACCTTCGGGTGCGGGGCGGCTATCGCCGTCTCCAGCATGGTTAGCGAGATGGCCAAGGGGATGACGCTCGACGAAGCGATGAAACTCACCCCGGCCGATGTGGCGGGTAAGCTGGAGGGACTGCCCAAGAACAAACTGCACTGCTCCAACCTGGGCGCCCAGGCCCTGCATGAGGCCATCAAGGACTACCGGAATAAGCAAAAAGCAAAAGCGGGAGGTAAATAATCATGGCGTGTAAAGATAAAACAACCGGGGAAAAACGTTTTTGTCCGTACTGCGATGAAGAAATCGCCGAGGCGGCTTTCCCTTATTGCGAGGCCTGTAAATTAGATGTTCTGCGCTGCCCGAA
>JAFGHK010000008.1 GCA_016930185.1 Dehalococcoidales bacterium
TCCGGGCCCAGGTGGCTGCATTCTTGGAAAAAGAAGTCCCCTGGGAATACCGGGATAAACGCCTCACTTTCTTCGATATGTCCGCCCAGTCCGACTGGATTCAGGTACATCGTGCTATGGCGGAGAAGTTGGGTGAAAAGGGGTGGCTTTCCATGCACTGGCCCGAAGAATACGGCGGGCATGGAGTCTCTCCTTTCTATCGGCTTATTTTAAGAGAAGAACTTTCCAGATATCATTCGCCGGGCTACGATTCAATTGGCTGCGGCATCGTGGCGCCGGCCCTTCTGCTTAAAGGCAGTGAAGAACAAAAGAAACAACACCTGCCGGGCATTGCCTCCGGCAAGACCATCTGGTGTGAGACGCTTAGCGAGCCTAACCACGGCTCCGACCTCGCGGCGATTGAGGTCTTTGCTAAAGAAGAAGCGGACTGCTTCGTCGTGAATGGACAGAAAATATGGACCACCAACGGGCACTTCGCCGACTGGAATGCCTTGATTGTACGCACCGACCGAGAGGCAAGTCCAAATTACCGCGGTCTAACCTTTTTCCTGGTGGACATGAAAACCCCCGGTATAACTGTAAATCCTGTTATAAACATGGCCGGGCACCATGAGTTTAACGAAGTCTTTTTTGAAGATATTCGCATTCCCAAAGAGAACATCGTCGGTGGGTTGAATAAAGGCTTTTACGTGGTGATGTCTCTCCTCGACTACGAGCGCACCACCGATACAGTCTATGCTATAGCAGCGACGTATTTAAAAGATCTGGAGGAATACGCGCGAGAAAACAACCTGCTCAATCCGTTCATGGAAAACCAGTTTGCACGGTTCAAAGCGGAATGTGAGGTAGCCCGCCTGTTGCATTACCGTTGCACCTGGATACAGAGCCAGGGCATGGTGCCCAATCACGAGTCGGCCATGAGCAAGATGTTCAGCTTCGAGTTGCACCAGAGAATATCGGATTTTGGCATGGAGGTGGCGGGACCTTACAGCCAACTTACGGAAGAATCGGCACTGGCGCCGATGTTTGGCAGAATACCCTCTTGTTACCTGCGCTCTTTTGCCTATAGCCTAGAACAGGGGACATCGGAAATCGACCGCGATGTCATCGCCCAGCGCGGACTGGGACTGCCGCGCTTACGCTAGAGATATTCTGGAGGAATAACTTGGATTTCGGTCTTAATGAACAACAGGAAATGATGCAGACGCTGGCCAGGGACTTTTTAATCGGCGAATATACTGATAAAGTCCTCAAAGCCATGGTCAAAGACGAGAAGGGCTATACTCCAGAACTCTGGAAAAAGATGGCGGAGATGAACCTGACCGGGCTCTCCATCCCTGAACAATACGGCGGTATCGGTGACTTTCTGGATTTGATTGTGGTGCTGGAGGAAATGGGGCGTGTATGTTTTCTGGGGCCCTATTTTGCGACGTTGGTTTTGGGAGCATCTATAATAGCTGGGACCGGTAACGAGGAGCAAAAAAGGAAATATCTAACTGACATTGCCGAGGGTAAAATTAAAGCAACGCTGGCAATCGCCGAATCAAGAGTAAAATATGATATAGATGAGATAGAGTCAAACGCTGTCTCGCAGGGCGGCTTCTACGTCTTGAACGGCAGGAAGTTATTCGTACCGGATGCGCAGTCGGCGGACTATATCATTTGCGCCGCTCGGGTGAACGATGCCAAAACTAAACAGGAAGGAATCACGTTATTTATAGTTGAAGCAAATACACCGGGTATATATATAAAACCGCTGCCTACAGTCGCCGGTGACAAGCAATGTGAGGTCACTTTCGAGAATGTGAAAACATCTGCAAAAGACATCCTGGGAGAAGAAAACGGGGGCTGGCCTTATGTTGAAAGAGCCCTCCAGCGAGCCAATGTCGCCCGTTGTGCCGAGATGGTCGGCATGGCGGAACAGGCCTTGAAGCTGACGCTGGACTACGCCAAGGATAGGACGGCTTTCGGGCATCCCATCGGGGCATTCCAGAGCCTGCAGCACCGCTGCGCTGATATGCTGGTTGATATCGAGGGCTCGAAATTTGCCACCTACCAGGCGGCCTGGAAAATCAACCAGGGTCTTGATGCCGCCATGGAAGCGTCAATAGCCAAGGCTTTTGTCAGCAACGCCTGCCAACAGGTCATGGCTTCTGCTCATCAGGTACATGGTGCTATTGGTTTCACAGAAGACCACATACTGCATTACTATACTAAGCGCACCCGCGCCTACGAGTTCAGCTTCGGCGGTGTTGATTACCAACTGGGGAGGCTGGCCTCATTCTAATCTAAAGCTAAAAGTACTTGTATGGACACTTGCCCCATTTTTTCGGACAAGACCATTCAGCTTTGAAATAACTAACGTATATGGTAAGATTGTGAGCAAATGAAGAACCAGAAATACACCGTAGTCTTTCAGCCTTCCGGACGACGGGGGAAAGTGGCGGACGGCACGACTATTCTCAATGCAGCGCGGCAGCTGGGGGCTGAAATTGAAAGTGTCTGTGGCGGCAAGGGAGCCTGCGGCAAGTGCAAAATCAGAATTGAAGAAGGCTATTTTGCCAAATATGGCATATCATCTTCGGTAAAATCTACCTCCACCAGAGATGAAGTCAACGCCAAATTCCTTAATAAACAACAGCTAAAACAGAACTACCGTCTTGCATGCCAGACTCAAGTGCATGGCGATGTGGTTGCTTTTGTCCCTGAGGAAAGCCGCAAGGGGCAGCAGGTAGTGCGTAAGGAAGCCACCGCCAGGAAAATTAAACTGAATCCGGCGGTAAAGAAATACTATCTGGAACTGAAGCCTGCCAGCCTCGATGACGGTATAGGTGATTACGAACGAATGCAGGCGGCGTTAAAGAAACAATACAAATTATCAAACCCTGCTATTGATTATCCTGTACTTCTGGAAATGCAGAAAACGGTGCGTAAAGCAAACTGGAAGGTGACCACATCGGTCTGGAAGAACAGTGAGATAATCGATATTGAAGTGGGGGATGTTAAGAAGGGCTACGGACTGGCCGTGGATATTGGCACTACTACTGTGGCCGGATATCTCTGCGAACTGACCACTGGCAAGATACTAGCTACCGAAGCCATGATGAACCCCCAGGTTGCCTACGGTGAGGACGTAATGTCGCGCATCGGTTATGCTGCTAAAGAAAAGGGCGGACTTAAAAAGCTGAATGACGCTATTACTAAGGGATTGAACAAGATTATAGGTGAAATAGCTAAAAAAGCAGGTATTAAAAGCTCTGATATTATAGATATGACGGTAGTGGGCAATACCTGCATGCATCACTTGTTCCTTAACATCAACCCCCAACATCTTGGCAAGGCGCCGTTTACCCCGGCGATACATCACTCGGTAGATGTGAAAGCGCGTGACATGGGTATTAAAATTGCGTCCGGAGCTTACGTGCATGTCTTGCCTATAGAAGCAGGATTTGTTGGGGCGGATAACGTTGGCGTACTCATCGCCGAGGAGCCTTATAACCAGGACGAAATGCTGCTGATTATAGATATTGGCACTAACGGCGAACTGATATTAGGAAATCGTAAGAAACTCATGTCTTCATCGTGCGCCACCGGGCCTGCCTTTGAGGGCGCGGAAATAAGGCACGGCATGCGGGCGGCGGCGGGCGCTATTGAGAAGCTGAAAATCGACCCCAAGACTAAAGAAGTACAGTTCAAGGTCATCGGAAACGATAAGTGGAACACCGAGGATAAAAAGATAGGTGCTAGGGGCATCTGTGGCTCCGGCATATTCGATGTCGCCGCGCAGGTATTCTTAGCGGGGATTATCGACAAAAGCGGTCGTTTCAACATGAAAATGAAGTCGCCGCGCCTGCGACTTAATGGAGATGGGGAGGCGGAATTTGTCCTTGCCTGGGCTAAGGAGACGGCGATAAACCAGGATATCGTTGTCTGCCAGAAGGATATCCGGGCAGTTCAACTGGCCAAGAGCGCCATGTACTCCGGGGCGAAAATAATGATGAAGCGTATGGGCGTAAGTAAAATCGACCGCGTAATACTGGCGGGGGCCTTCGGGAGTTATATCGATAAGACATCGGCGGCGGTTATCGGGCTTTTCCCGGACTGCGACCCCAAGCGTGTCTATGCGGTGGGCAATGCTGCCGGGGACGGCGCGCGCATCGCTCTGCTTAATGTGGATAAACGTGATGAAGCGGACCTTTGGGCGAGGCGCGTTGAATATATTGAATTAACGCTCGAACCGGAATTCAACAATACGTTCACCAAGGCTCTGAATTTTCCTAACGCCGAGGACAAATTCCCCAGCCTGAATCATATCCTCCCAAAACAATAAATAGCTTGACGGCTGTTTAGTCGTAAGGAGAATGTAAAATGAATCCATTAAAGCAAGACCTATCCATATACCGTAAGTTTAACTTTAAAAAGCCTCCAGTATGCGTTAAGTTCTTGTCTACCAGACCGGAAGGGATTGAACAGCTGGATAAAAGCCTGTCTTTTTGTGAAATGCTCAAAGAGGCACAGGAAAGGGGGGCTCCGTTTTACTTTGCAAAGGAGAATGAGAATTGTTTTGGTAAAGCCCTGATGGGAATGGAGGATTTACCCGCATTCGCTGAAGCTGGAGAGGTAGGTATTAGGCTAGAGATATTCCAGGAGCCTCGGGCGAACAGTCACCTCTATCAATACCTTAATCTCCTGCCGAGGGGCATCGTTAACTATGTGGCATATTCAACACTGGACAAACTTAAATTCGAGCCGGACCTCCTGATTATTCTGGCAAGTCCCAGTCAGGCAGAAATTATTCTAAGGGCGATGTGCTATTCTACCGGTGTATTAAGAGAATCTAAAACAACCGGTGTATTGGGGTGCCACTGGATTTATAATTATCCCTATCGAAGCGGTAAGGTAAACTTCACTGTTACCGGACTGGCTTTTGGTATGAAATCAAAAGAGGTTTTTGAGGAAGGGTGGGTATTGATATCCATACCCTATAACTGGATACCGGTTATAACGAAAAATTTACATGAGATGAAATGGGTCCTTCCTTCTTACACGGAAGGCAGGGAACAATTTTTAATACGGGAAAAAACCAATATTGATGAATTAGCTCGTAAGATAGAGAATCCCTAAAGGAAGGAATTAATATAAAATGATTGCCGTGATTGTAAAATTCCAGGTTAAGGATGAAGTCAAGAAACAATTATCCGATATTGCGGTAGCCAGAAAGCACATCTGGAAAGTAGTGGAAGGCTGCCGTAAAACCCCCGGACTAAAGGAAAAACATTTTATTATGGACCCTAAAACCGCCGCCCAGGGAGCCATGCTGGTATGGGAAAAACAGGAAGACTTTGACGCCTATCTAAAGTCGCCGGAATATAAAGCAACCGTGCTGGATATCTGTAAAGGTGAACCCAGCATTGAAATATACCAGTATACAGCTAACTTAACCGACGGCGTACTGATATAATACAGCTAAATGTGACAATAGTTACAGTGTACACAAATCCCCGGTGATATACTTATATAAAGATATTATGAGTCTTATTGTATCTGAAAGTAGCCTTAGCGACCTGCAAGCTTACCAGTCTGATTTCGAGCAATCGTTAAAATGGCCGTCTGTTTTTATGTTGCCGGAGTGGATGCAGACGTGGTGGCAGATTTTCGGGGAAGGGCTCAAGCCTTATATACGCATAGTCAAAGATGGTGACAAAATAATCGGCATCGCGCCGCTGATGACTAAGGACAATACCGCTTATCTCATCGGCAGTACTGATGTCTGCGATTATGTTGATTTTATTGTCGTTCCTGGCAGTGAGCAGGAGTTCTTCAATACATTGCTCGATGATTTAAAGAAAAACGGTATTAAAACTCTGGATTTAAAACACGTGAGGCCGGACTCAACCGTGATGAATAGCCTTATTCCCCTGGTGGAAGGCCGTAAGTGTAAAGTCACCAGCGAGCAGGAAGCGGTATCTTTTGAAATGGATTTACCCTCATCCTACGATGAGTATATTCAAGTGCTCTCCACCAAGCAGCGCCACGAGGTCAGGCGTAAATTAAGAAGGCTTAATGAAGAAGGCAAAATAGAATACCGTTTTATCGAGGAGTGTAGCGAGTTACCAGCCGCCCTTGATACCTTTTTCAGGATGTTTACGGAGAGCCGGGAGGACAAAGCCGCTTTCCTGACCGATCGAATGAAGTCATACTTCCGCTTGCTGGCGGATAACATGAGAAAAATCGGCTTGTTGAAACTCGGTGTTCTTGAGCTTGATAGCAAACCTGTAGCTGAAATAATGTGCTTCGATTATAACGACTGTATCTATTTGTATAACAGCGGCTACGACCCGCAGTATGTTTCCTTGAGCGTGGGGCTTTTAAGCAAGGTATTTGCCATCGAAGACAGTATTGCCAGAGGGAAAAAGAGGTTCGACTTTCTTAAGGGTGCCGAGACTTACAAGGGACATCTTGGAGGGCAAGAGGTGCCGCTCTACCGCTGCCAGATATTCATATAGTATAATTAGCTGGGAAAAGCAATGATTGATAATAAACTAAAGATAGCCATAATCAGTGCGCATTCCTGCCCTGTAGGCGACCTGGGGGCTAAGGACACGGGGGGTATGAGTGTTTATATCCGAGAGCTTGCCCGCGAGCTATGTAAAGAAGGCCATACCATCGATATTTACACGCGCGTGCATGACCCGGCTGACCTGCGTATGGAAGACCTGTATGAAGGGGCAAGACTGATTCATCTAAATGCTGGCAAAGAAGCCACGATTCACAAAATGGACGTATATTTTTCCCTCCCGGAATTTACACTCAATCTTGAGAGTTTCTGGAAGAATAACGGCCTGGAATACGATATCGTGTTCAGTCATTACTGGATATCAGCGCTGGTGGGTAAATACCTCCAGCAGACGCGGCAAATACCGTATGTCAATATGTACCATACCCTCGGTGCGGTGAAAAATGCTATCGGTATCGGTGAGAGTGAACCAGCTCTGCGTATCTTATCGGAAAGGGAGACGGTAAGTGAATGCCAGCGTATTATCGTAGCGACGGAGAAAGAGAAGCAGCAGCTAATAGCCTATTACGGTGCCTTGCCGGATAAGATCGGCGTGGTGCCCTGCGGCGTCAATATGGGGCTCTTCAAGCCGGTGGATAAAATAACTGCCAGACAAAAACTGGGGTTTACGGACGAAAAAATCGTGTTATTTGTCGGCAGGATTGACCCGCTAAAAGGTATTGATAAACTGATACGTTCAATATCATTATTAAAGAATTCGGAAAAAATCAGGCTGGTGGTAGTGGGTGGAGATGAAAACAGCCAGCCGGAACTTGAAAAACTGAAAAACCTGGCCGATGAGTTGAATATCAGGGACCATGTGGATTTCAGGGGGCTGGTCAAGCAGGAGAAGCTGCCGTATTTCTACAGCGCCGCCGATATTTGTGTCGTGCCTTCTTATTATGAAAGTTTCGGGCTGGTGCCCCTGGAATCGCTTGCCTGCGGCACACCGGTAGTAGCCACAGACGTAGGCGATTTGAGAAACATCATCAAACATGGTGAAACCGGCTATATCCTAAAGGATAATTCACCCGAAGAAATCTCACGGGCGATTACATCGCAACTCTCTTTACCGCGCAAGGATACGAAGTCTATCATGTCTATCAGAGAGTCGGTAAGTAAATGGGACTGGCCTAACATCGCAGGTAGAATCGCCGTTGAAATGCGGCTGGCGCTGGATACTCGTACCAAAGTGGCAGTCTAGTTTGCGGTCTAAATATTTTCGGGTCTCAAGAATAATCTTATTGTTGAAATAAGACTCTAGGCTTAAGATCAGTCCTTCACATCAACCAGGTAACATCCCCGCAGATATCAGTGCAGCGGGGCCTTGAGGCAAAGGCAGCATATTCCTCTCTGGCTCTTTTAACCGTGGTGCTGTCGCCATGGCCGGGGAAAAGAACAGTGTCATTGGGAAGACAGAATATTTTTTCAGTGATTGACTTCAATATCCTCTGAAAATCCTCCGGTGTTTCCGTGTGTCCCGGCCCGCCCGGGAAAATGGTGTCGCCCACGAATACGTATTGCCCGATTCTAAAGCACAGGCTCCCTGGTGTATGTCCGGGCGTATGTATCACCTGGATTTCCAGATTGCCCAGTTTCAAGCTGTCGCCGTCTTTCAATAGAATTTCCGGTGGAGTCTTCAACTGCAAGGAATCCAGTAGATGAGCAGCCAGAGGCACTTTCAAACGCGAGCGTAATGAAACAATGACGCCTGTATGGTCGAAGTGGTCGTGGGTAAGTAGTATATACCTGGGTTTTGTCCCCTTTAAACTCGCAATAATATCGGCAGCTCTTGCCGGGGCGTCCACCACCAGGCTTTCCTTCGTTTTCAAGCATACGGCGATATAGGCATTGGTCTCATAATGCCCCAGCGTCAGCCTGTCGATGAATACGTCATTATTATTTATCATAGCCATTTTTAATAACTTTTTGCGTCGGGAGAGATATTTAGGCTACTATAAGTATATCATTAGGCTGATATGAGAAAAAGATTGGCCAGACTGATTTCCAATACGCTTAACCCTTTCGTAGTAAGCGCTGTCGTTATCATATTGCTTGCTTTCAGGGAAACTTTCGCCGCGTCGGAAGCGATAAAATGGGCTGCCATATCCCTGGCGCTTAGCGTCCTGCCGACTTTCATAGTAGTGATTTTTCTTGTGTATAGTAAAAGGATGGACGGTTTTTTCAGCACTACGCGCGAGGAGCGTAATATTGCCTATCTCTTTGCCAGCGGCCTGGGTGCTATCGGATGCGGGCTATTGTGGCATTTAAGTGCCCCGGAAATACTGGCTATTACCTTCACAGCAGGCCTTATATCGATGGTACTATTTACAGCGATCAACTATTACTGGAAGGTAAGCCTGCATACGGCTTTCGTTTCGGCTTCTTTAACTATAATGATTATAGTATATGGAACGGAGGCGGTGTGGGCTGTAATTTTTCTGCCGCTGGTTGCATGGGCGAGAATAGAGTTGAAACAGCACTCAATAACACAGGTAATTGTTGGTAGTCTGCTGGCGGCTTTGATTACGGCAGGAATATTCTGGGGATTCGGGGCAATATAAAAAGAGTGTATAATAGATTGATATAGACGGACCTTGATTAAGGAGGAAAAGGAATGAAATATCTTCAGCGGGTAGCGATTGGTATTCTGGTTGTTATAATCACATTTATTCTTCCTATAATGACCGCCTGTCCCTCACAAGATACAACAAATACAAGCGGTAAACTATTTATCTGGAAGATATCATCAGAGACCACTCACATATACCTGTTAGGCTCGGTACATGTTGCCAGCATGGACCTTTATCCTCTGGACGATACCATTGAAAGTGCCTTTAACTCTGCTGATTATCTTGTAGTAGAAGTGAACACAAATAATCTCACCCAGTTTCATGCCGCTCAATTGCTACTGGATTATGGGACGTATCCTGAGGGGGACGGATTCAAGAATCACGTACCGGAAGAACTTTACAACAAACTGGATGAACAATTTAAACAATGGGGTATAGCGATGGCCATGCTGGATGAATATAAACCTTTCGTGATATACAATTTTATGAGCCAATATATGCTGGAAGGTCTGGGCTATAGTTTTGAATACGGCTTAGATTTGTATTTTATGGATAAAGCTGAAGAAAGTAATAAATATATCCTGGAGTTGGAGACATCGGAGTTCCAGCTTTATTTATTGAGTTCCATTCCGGATGAAAATATCATCACGGCCATGGAATACGATATAGATAATCCAGAAATAGAAAAATATCTGCACGACCTGTTTACTGCCTGGGTGGACGGAGACGCTGCCGCGATGGAGACAATTGTGTTTGAGGCTCTTGTTGAAGAGCCTGATATGGGGCCTTATTATGAAATGATGTATGACCAGCGTAACTTCAATATGCTGGAAAAAATCACCGATTACCTGGCCGATGACGAGGTTTATTTTATCGTTGTGGGCGCCGGACACCTGGTTGGTGAAAACGGCTTGCTTAACCTGTTGGACGATGTGGGGTATGAAGTGGAACAGCTAGAAAGAAGCGGCAGCTAGCTGGTTTCTTCTTCTCTGTCCTCTTCTTCATCCAGGCTTTCGATAAAGGAGTCACCGACGTACTCGTCTTTTTCCTGCGCTAAAACGGCGTCAAGCTGTTCTTTAAGACGGGCGGCGCGCGGGTAGCCGATATGAAGTCGGCGCTGCAGGAAAGAAGTGGATACTTCTTCATGCTGCCTGGCAAGCTCTTTGGCCTGTTCCAGTAGGGGGTCGCGGGGATGCCCGCCGATAGTCCCTGAAGGCGCAGCAGCTACCAGTGTCTCCATCTTGAGCCTATCCGGTTCTTCCTTCCTCTGACCGCCCCAGAAATAGACTAGGCGCTCTATCTCGGGGTCGGAAAGGAAGCATCCCTGTAAGCGCTTGGGCTTGGCGGCCTCGGTGGGCATGTAAAGCATATCGCCGCGTCCTAGGAGCTTCTCCGCGCCGGCGCCATCGAGAATGGTACGCGAGTCCACCTGCGAGGTAACGGCGAAGCTGATACGGGTAGGGAAATTGGCTTTTATAAGGCCGGTAACTACATCTACTGAAGGACGCTGTGTGGCCACGACCAGGTGGATGCCGGTGGCTCGGGCAAGCTGGGCCAGGCGGCATAGGTTTGTTTCAACTTCGTCGTATCCGGCCATCATCAGGTCGGCCAGTTCATCGATAACCAGGACGAGATATGGCATTTTATCGGTGCCTTCTTTGTCTTTATTATAGCCTTCGATATGACGAGCGCCGGCAGTTGCCAACTTCCTGTACCGCTGTTCCATTTCCTGGCAGAGCCAGCGTAAAGCATTTAAGGCCTTATCTATATCAACGATGACGGGTGTAGCCATATGGGGAATGCTGTTGTACTGTGTCAACTCCACCCTCTTGGGGTCGATGAGGATAAAGCGGATATCGTTGGGGGTATTGTTCATCATAAGACAGCAGATGATGGTGTTTAAACAGACCGTCTTGCCGCTGCCCGTCGCCCCGGCTATAAGCAGGTGGGGCATCTTGGTCAAATCGGCGGCGATAGATTCGCCTCCGGCCCCCTTACCCAGTGCTAGAGCCATACTGGTCTTGCTTAACAGCTTCTGGAAAGCGCTGGTCTCGACAACTCCGCGCAGGCTGACCATATCCGAGGTCATGTTCGGTACTTCCACGCCGATATATGATTTACCCGGCACAGGCGCTTCTATCCTGATTGTAGGGGCAGCCAGTGCCAGTGCTAGGTCGTTGGCCAAAGAATTAATCCTCTCCACCTTTACCCTGGTCCTGGATATTTCCTCTCTCCGTACCTGTATATTGCCGTCGCGGTCTCTTTCTTTAATTTCTTTATACTTAATGTCCCAGCCGGGCTCCACGCCGAACTGGGTGACCGTAGGCCCGGCATTAATCTGAACCACCTTGGAGTTCACGCCGTAGCTGGCAAGAGTATCTTCTATAAGACTGGCCCTTTGCAGATTATCTGCTTCGCTGAACTGTACTTCGGGTGATGTGTCCAGGATATCGATAGGCGGCAGCTGCCACCCGTCGATTTCCACGAGATCGCCGGACTGACCGTATTTCTTCCAGACATCGGTGGCTACCTGGCGTAGCCCCTGGTCGGTCGGCACAATATCAGCAGATTTGGCAGCCTTCTTTAATTCGGCGGCTTTTTCAGCAGCTTCTATCAGTCTTTTGGTCGATTTTGATATCTCCGGCGGGACTAGCGGTTGCTCCATATCAGAAGGCAGGGCCGGCTTGCTTTCGTAGGAGGGCCGCGGGTGAATTACGCGCGGCTGCTGCCTGTCCTGAACAGGAGCTTTAGGCGTTGGTTTTGCCATGATGAACTGATAGAACCAGTTGAGGCATTTCTTTAGAACATTTAAACTCTCGCGGGGCAGCATGAAAACAGTGCCGGCAAGAGCGTAACCTAAAACACATAGTATCCCCAGAAAGGTACTCAATGAGTCTGTACCGAGATTACCCACAATCGTTTTACCGAAACTGCCCCCCAGGCCGTTAGGTGTAAGCAGGTTCTGGTACTGTATCAAGCCCAGTACGCCCCACGCGGCTAGGACAAAGAAAATACTGCCTATCCAGCGGTTCCAGTATTTTAAAATAACGTAGAGTCTGCGGCGCCAGCCAAGCGCGACCAGGGAAATAATCAAAACGGCAAAAAACACCAGTCCCCACCCGATAGCCTCGAAAACATCTAGGAAAAAGTCGTTTACCTCACTATGGAAGACGGCCACCAGCGCCACGATGACAAAGAGGACAACCAGGTACCAGAACGGTCTGGAAGTGAAAAACCGGTAAGTGCTTCCACCGGACGTCCCTCGTCTCGAAGGATTATTCCTGGTGCGGGACTTTAATTTATCCATCGGGTTTTTTCTGCGCATAAGTCTCCTGCCGTTAGACCTTTACCATGAACGGGAGAATCATGGGGCGGCGCTTGGTGCGTTCGTAATAGAACTTATCTAAAGCATCTCTAACCTTGGTGTTTATGAAACTCCACTCGGTGACACGACTGCCGCTGTGGTCGAACGTTTTCATCAGGAGTTCGCGGCTCTCTTCTATCATTTTAGCGGACTCTCTGGTATCAATAAAGCCACGCGTAACGATATCGGGTCTACCCACCAGTTTGCCGCTCTGCCGGTTTACGGCGATTATTACGACGACGATGCCGTCGCGGGAAAGCATCTTTCTGGTGCGGAGTACGACCCCTCCGATATCACCGACGCTTAAACCGTCCACATACACGTGCCCCGACGTCACCTTACCGTTTTTTTTCGCGGCATTGGCATTAACCTCGAGGATATCGCCGTCTTCCAGAACGAAGATATTCTCCGGTGGAATACCCACCGATTCTGCCAATCGGGCGTGCAGGCTAAGGTGACGGTACTCGCCGTGGACAGGAGCGAAAAATTTTGGTTTTACCAGACTCAAAATAAGCTTGAGTTCTTCCTGACTGCCGTGACCGTGGACATGAACCTGCCCAAGTTTGCTGTAGATAACACTGGCGCCTTGCCTGAACAGATTGTCAACAGTCCTGTTTACCAGCGACTCATTACCGGGGACAGGTGTCGCTGAAAGGATTATGGTATCACCACGCTGAATGTGAACGTGTTTATGGTCACGGTTGGCCATTCGTACCAAAGCTGAAGTCGGTTCTCCTTGGCTGCCGGTTGTAACCAGCACGATTTTATTGGCAGGTAAACCTTTGATTTCTTCAATTCTACCCAGGATGCCATTGGGAGCGTTTAAATAACCCAATTCCAAGGAAATACGCACCGTCTCGGTCATGCTCCGCCCGACTACGAAAACACGCCGCTGGTGCTTGGCGGCGGCATCTATAACCTGTTGAATACGTGAAATAAGCGAAGAGAAGGTGGTTACAATAACCCTGCCCGGGGCGTTTGCAATGAAATGCTCCAGTGATTCCCCGACCGACTGCTCGGAAGGGGTATAACCGGGCAATTCGGCATAGGTGGAATCGGAGAGGAGGAGCAATACTCCTTTTGCCCCCAGCTGGGCCAAGCGCGAGAGGTCGGTAGGTCTGCCGCTGACGGGTGTGTGGTCGATTTTAAAGTCGCCGCTGTGAATCACCACCCCTTCGGGCGTGTGGATGATAATACCGGAAGCATCGGGGATGCTGTGGCACACGGGGAATAGCTCAATGCGGAATTTACCCAGCGTAATCTGCTGTCCGTGATTTAGTATTTTAAGATTAACTCCCTGGCGGGTCTTCCTTTCCTTTAGCTTGACGCGGATAAGACCGTTGGTGAGTTTTGTGGAATAGACCGGCACATTGTCAAGCTGCGGCAGTATATAGGGCAGGGCGCCGATGTGGTCTTCATGGCCGTGGGTGATGATGATTCCCCTGACTTTTCCTTTTCTCTCGCTAACGTAGGTGAAGTCTGGAATTACCAGGTCGATGCCGAGCATTTCTTCTTCTGGGAACATCAGGCCGGCGTCGATGACGATGATGTCGTTTTCATATTCAAGCACCATCATGTTTTTGCCGATTTCTCCCAGTCCCCCGAGGGGAATAATTTTTAGTTTTGATTTAGGCATATAGTTTAAACCTCGAACATATTAAGTTGTTGTGGCGGTGGTTCTTCTTCCTTTACTTGGTTAATCTCTGCCATAAGCTTGGGGATTTTCTGCATATCGGCTTCTATCTCATTACGCAGGCTTTGCTGGTGTAAAGCCGCTGCCGGATGATACATGGCAAGATAAATAATGCCGTCCCGCTTTACCGCCGTCCCGTGTATTTTACTGATACTCTTACCCGGGAAATACCTAGCCATAGAATAGCGCCCCAGTGTAACAATCATTTTTGGCTTGATAATTTCAATCTGCTTGTCGAGCCATTCTCGGCAGTTCTGGATTTCCGTGGGCAGGGGGTCGCGGTTATCGGGGGGACGGCACTTGATGACATTGGCGATATATACCTGCTGGCGGTTCAGGTTAATGGAGAGGAGCAGTCTATCCAGGTACTGGCCTGCCTGCCCCACGAACGGACGTCCCTGCTGGTCCTCGTGCCAGCCGGGCGCCTCGCCGATGAACAGAATATCAGAGTCATCTGCCCCTTCGCCGGGAACGACTTTAGTGCGTAATCTGGAAATATCGCATTTATGGCAGAGGGCTATTTGCTGATAGAGTTCAGTCAGTGTGGACATCTCGGTAGTCTCTGCAAGTATGATAACACCGTGAATATGTCAAGTCAATTGATATACGGTGATTTCGTGATATCGAAAACGGCGTTGTCAACAGGTAAAATTGTGTCCTCAAGAAGCTATGACTGATTACAGCGCCACCAGCTTTACGGAATAGACGTCAGGGATAGCCAGAATCTGCCGCTGGGCTTTTTCCGGCAGTGGCTCGTCCAGGTTAAGCACCAGCAGCGCCTGACCTCTAGGCTTGAGGCGACCGAGATGCATCGAGCTGATGTTTACGTTGGCATCGCCGGTAATCTTACCCACCGCCCCGATGAATCCGGGCCTATCCCGGTGGTCGCTGAACAGGAAGTATGAGTCGGGTGTCGGCACGATATCCAACCAGTAGTCTTTGATACGCACGATGTGCGCTTCATTATGCATAATCGTACCAGCTACCGCCCAGACTCCCTCTGTAGTGGTTATTTCCACGGTGAGGAGGCTGGCGTAGTTTGCGCAAGTGGCTTCCTTTTCCTCGACAATCGTCAGGCCGCGCTTGGCGGCAATGACGTTGTAGTTCACTATATTTACCCTTTCTTCACTGAATCCCTCAAGTATTCCCCCGATAACAGCCGCCTTAATCGGGTTGGTATCGTAGTTAGCGATATCACCGTTGTACTTGATGCGGATTGTCTTTGACTGCCCCCCGGCGAGTTTATAAACTAATTTGCATAGAGAATTGGCCAATTTCAGGTACGGTTCCAGTACCGTCAGCGTTTCCGACGTTATATAGGGGACGTTGATAGCTGCTCTTGCGGGCAGGCCCTGGAAAATATCGACTATCTGCTCAGCGACGTCCCTGGCGGCCAGCACCTGGGCTTCCGTAGTGGAGGCGCCGAGATGGGGTGTCACGATTATTCTGTCCTCGCTGAAAAGGACACTATCGGTGCAAGGCTCTTTCTCGAAAACATCGACAGCTGCTCCGGCGACCTTTTTATCCTGTATCGCTTTGACCAGCGCGTTGTCATCGATAAGACCGCCCCGTGCGCAGTTAACAATGCGGAGGTTGGGCTTGACCATAGCCAGTTCCTTAGCGCCGATATACCCCTTGGTCTGGGGTGTCAGGGGGATGTGTAGGGTGATGAAGTCCGACTCCTTGAGTAGTTTTTTCATATCCACAAGTTTTACACCGATCTTCTTGGCGTATTCGACGGATACGAGGGGATCGGTTCCGATAAGCCTCATCTCAAATGCCTGCGCCCGCTTGGCCACCTCTGACCCCACGTTGCCCAGCCCGATGATGCCCAGGGTCTTGCCTCTTAATTCCGTTCCCATGAATTCGCTGCGCTTCCAGGCGCAGCTTTTCAGTGATGTGTTGGCCTGTGGAATGTTGCGCGCCAGCGCCAGTATTAAAGCTATCGCATGTTCCGCGGCGGACACTGTATTTCCGGTGGGCGCGTTGATAACCACGATGCCGCAGCGTGTCGCCGCTTCTACATCTACGTTATCGATGCCCACGCCGGCCCGGGCGATAACCTGGAGGTTCTTGCCTGCCTCGATGATAGCGGCGGTGACTTTGGTCTGACTGCGTACAATCAGCGCGTCGTACTCGCCGATAATCGCAGTGATTTCCTCAGGTTTCAGTCCGGCCTTAATATCAACCTGTGCTTTTTTCAGCAGGACCTCGATCCCCTCTTTTGAAATAGGGTCGGTTACCAGTACCTTCTTTCGCTTTTTATCCGCCATAGGACTATCCTTTTAAGAATTATTTTTTGAATCCGGCTATTGGCAGCGTTTTTTGTATTGCTGTCAGTATCTCTTTTATGTCCTTTTCATCTACAAGGCCGAGATGACCAATGCGGAATATCTTGCCTTTTAGGGTCTGCTGTCCTCCCGCCAGAACAACCTTGTATTGCTCCCGCAGGACCTGGCGGAATTTATTAACGTCCATACCAGCCGGAACACTCACGGCGGTAACTGTGTTAGAAGCATAGGCCGGGTCGGCAAATAGCGGGAGCCCCAGGTTTTTTATGCCCTCGCGTGTCATATTCCCGATGCGTTCGTGCCGGGCAAAAACATTATGGATTCCCTCTTTCAGCATCATCTTAAGGGCGACGGTAAGTCCGTAAACCACGGATAACGCCGGCGTCCAGGGGTTTTCCTTCTTTTCATCATACATATTCTTTGCCCTTACAAAATCCCAGTAGAAATTGGGCATTTCCGCCGACTCGCGGGCTTTCCATGCCTCCGGGCTGACGCTGACCATCGCCAGGCCGGGCGGGACCATCCAGCCCTTTTGCGAGGCGGTAATCACAACATCGCACCTCAGCTCATCAACGGGAAGGTTAATAGAACCAAGGCTGCTTATGGCATCCACAATAAGCAGCTTGCCGGAACCCTTAACGACCTTGCTTATGGCTTTAAGGTCGTTGGTTACGCCGGTGGAAGTCTCGTTATGTGTGACCATCACGGCTTTAATGTCGGGATTGTCTCTAATCGCTTTCTCTATAACACCGGGGTCGGCAGCTTTGCCCCACTCCACTTTGTAAGAGAGAACGTCCGCTCCGAAGGTGGCGGCTATATTGGCAAAGCGGTCGCCAAAAACACCGATAGAGACAGATAAGACCTTATCACCGGGCGATAGCGCATTGACGATAGCAGCTTCCAGGCCGCCAGTGCCGGACCCGGTTAAAATCAGTACATCGTTCTTGGTCTGGAATATTTTTTTCAGGTTCTCGGTCACTTCGGCAAGCATCGCGTGGAATTCAGGGCCGCGGTGGTTGACCATCTGCCACGCCATGGCCTTAAGGACCTCTGGCGGGCACGGAGTAGGGCCGGGAACGCGTAACTGTGTCATTTTTTCTCCTTGAGTATTATTTTATATTAAATAGTTTTTAAATAACGTCTTTTACCGACTTTTATTATTACACCCTTGTTCACGGATTCATTAAAGTCATCTATTTTTTTACCGTCCGAGGTTACGGCACCCTGTTTAATCAGGCGTACCGCTTCACTGCGGCTAGCTGTTAAACCAGAATCCACGAGAAGCTGGCTGATGGTAATTCCAGGCTCGATGCGGTACTCTTCTACCTCATCTGGTATTTCTTTTTTTTGAACGGTTTTCTCAAAATGTTCCTCCGCCGTACGGGCATCTTTAGCGCTGTAAAACCGGGTAACAAATTCTCTTGCCAGGCGCTTTTTAAGGGACATGGGGTTAACGCCTCTTTCTATCTGCTGTTTAAATTTCACCAGCTCTTCGTCCGGGACATCGGTCAACATCTCGAAGTACTGCATGAGAATGCTATCGGGGATGGACATCGTTTTTCCGTAGATTTCCTCCGGCGGCTCGGCGATGCCGATATAGTTACCGCGACTCTTGCTCATTCTGTCATTGCCGTCTGTGCCCACCAGTACCGGGTAGGTCAAGCACACCTGCGGCTTTTGCCCGAATGCTTCCTGCAGCCTGCGGCCCGCCATCAGGTTAAAAAGCTGCTCCGTGGCTCCCAGCTGGACATCTGTCTTTAGATGAACGGCATCATAGCCCTGCGCCAGCGCGTAGAGCAGCTCACGCAGCCAGATTGGATCGCCTTTGTCCAGACGATTTCGTATCCTGTCGCGGGCAATGAACTGCTGCACGGTAAAGCAGGAGGCCATACTGATAACGTCGGTAAAGGTCAGCTTGCTTAGCCAATCGTAATTATATTTAATAGAAGTCTTCTTTTTATCCAGTATTTTAAAAGCCTGCTCGGCGTAGGTCCTGGCGTTTTTCATAACCCTTTCCTTTAACGCTACCACCCGCGCTTCGTCGCGGTCACTGGGGTCGCCGATGAGCGTGGTAAAAGTGCCGATAACAAAAGTCACATCATGCCCGAAGTCCTGGAACTGGCGTAATTTATTCATGGGGATGGTATGCCCCAGGTGGAGGTCGGGGGCAGTTACATCGAAGCCGCAATAGACACGCAGCGGCCGTCCTTCCTTTTGAGCTTCAATCAGCCGCTGCCGCAGCTCTTTGGCCATCTGTTCTTTTATCTGAAGGTCACCGAACTCGGAACCGCGCATGTAAGTGGCAACCTGTTTATCTATTGGGTCCACTGCGGATACTCCTGAAGCTTTTACTCTAGCCATTCTTTTCTACTCCCGTTGAATCGAGGATGGCTTTTCCCCTGATAATATCTTCGGAGACCTGTTTTTGCAACTCATCGATATTATCAAACTTCTTTTCTTCACGGATACGGGAAATAACATCCAGCTGCAGGTCGGTGCCGTATAAATCGCCGTGATAATCGATGAGATGTGCTTCTATCGTTCGTTTATTGACGCCGAAAGTAGGATTTTTACCGATATTTATCATGGACTGGTAAACGTTTCCATTAAGATAAGCCCGGCCGGCATAAACGCCGTCGGGGGGCAGCACATGCTCTGACGCTACTTCCAGGTTGGCGGTAGGAAAACCTAGGCTTACGCCGCGTCCGTACCCGGTGACAACCTTGCCTGTAATGTCAAATGGCCTTCCCATAAGCTCGCTGACTTTCACCATATCACCTGCCGCCAGCGCCTTACGAATCGTGGTGCTGCTGACCGTCTCTCCGTTTATTTTTAGCGGAGGCACTATAATAACATCAAAGTTCATGCTTGTACTTAGTTTTCTAAGATTTTCCGTATCGCCTTCTCGTTCCTTGCCGAGTGCAAAGTCCTCGCCTATCACCAGCCCACGCATTTTCAGGTATTTTTGCAGGAGCACAATGAACTCGCGGGCGCTTAGCTGCGCCAGTTCCGGGGTAAACGATAGGGGAACCACCATCGTCACACCTTCCTGCTTGAGCAGCTTGAGCCTCTCCTCTATGTCCGTTAGAAAGGGAAGCTTGTTGCGGTGTGACAGCAGCCTCTCCGGATTATGCCGGAAGGTGACCACACCGGATACCATTTTCCGTGTTTTCGACTGTTTCAGCAGCTCGGCCAGCAGCAATTTATGACCGAGATGCACTCCGTCAAAAACACCGATAGTAAGAACGGACTCTTTATCGGAAGAAAATCGGGCTAGCTCTTCCTCGACCAGCACGCCTCTACTCCTCACGCCGTCACTGATTCCTTAGGCATTATTTGAGTATAATACCCTGCGGGAACAGGTCGGCTAATCACTTAAATGTTATCATATGCCCAGATAGGCGTCAAACGTAAAATAACATGGATACAGTCGTAGAGATGGTGCCCGTTAATCGAAACGATAGGATAGAAGGCCGGCCGGCACCTTGGGGTAAAAGTAGGTTGATTTTCGGGGCATGCGGTCGCCGCTGTCGGCGATGGTTTTAATCACTGCGGGCTTGATGGGATTGACGATGATGCCCAGCTGGTATTCTTGGTTCAGCACCCTTTTTATCGCCGTTTCGGCATCGTAGCTGTAGTCCAGGAAAGTCCCCGCTTTTTCATGGCTTAAGCCGAGGAGTTCCTCCAGTATCACGTGGTCGACGATACTGACATCCAGTTTTTGGTAGAATTCCGAGTGGAAAGCCGGGAACATGGGACGGATTTCTCTAAAATCGCGGACTGAAATTACCTGTAAATGGCCAGGCTTGAGGCCGCATAAAAGCAGCTTTGTTTCATCTCCATCATCGGTCAGCAGCGTGTTTATCTGTGATTTAATGTCTTTTTTAATGGCATAATCTTTAACATTAAAGAAAGTATCCAGTCTTGCCAGCAGGTCGTCCAGCGCCGATTGCTCCATGCCGCGGAGCAGGCGGTGCGCTGGCAGAATTACGAGGCCGGGGTCGGCGATGTCAATCAGCGTCATCAAGACGAAATCATAAGGGGCTTCTCCGGCGTTTGCCGTGGAGGCGCTGTGCCTTTCACGCTGATAGACCAGCGCGCTCTCATAGCGGTGATGGCCGTCGGCGATGTAAAGAGGTTGGTCAGCCAGACAGCCTTTAATCCGCCCGATAGCTTGTTCATCGGTGATGGCCCACATACAGTGGCTCTCTCCGTCAACGTTAGAAATCTGGAAGATTGGCTTATGATGTGCCTGCTTCTTCGGTATCGAGGCAATCTCCTTGCCGTTATCCTCGTAAAGCGACATTACGGGGCTGGTATTAGCCTGTAGCGCCCACAGCATGTTCAGGCGGTCGCTTTTGGCACTGGTAAGCGTCCCTTCATGGGGGCGGACAACCATCCTGCTCCAGTCCTCCAGTCTGACGAGGCAGTTGATGGTGGTTCGCTGGAGTTTCTTACCCTGGTGTGTGAAGGAATGCTCGTCGATGTAGAGCGAGGGGCTTTCATCGATGACCAGGATGCGCCTGTCCAGCCAGTCCTTAAAGCTAGCCGCGGCGCGTGTGTATTTATTGAAGGTGTCCTTGTCCTGCGGCAGCTCCCTGCCGTACTCGATACGCACGAAATTATAGTCGCTGTGCTGGTATAACTCCTGCTGAAGCTGGGGTGTAATAATGTCGTAGGGAGGGCAAAGGACCTTAGCCAGGTCTTTGATGAGTGAAGGGTTGTAATGTAAGCCCTGGAACGGGCGGATATCAGCCAAATCAGCCTCCCAGCGGTTGAATAGGGTATTCCAGTCCAGTTTAACTTATAGCTAGAAATGAAGCAAGTAGTTCGGGTATACTGTTTAGTATCGGAGGGTGCCTTGATTATACGTAAACTGACCGTCGGGCCGTACGCCAGCAACTGCTACATCGTCGGGGATGAAGCCACTAAAGAGGGCATGATTATCGACCCCGGCGCTAACGGTAGAGAGATACTGGCTAAAGTCGATGAGCTGGGACTGCAGGTCAAGACTATCGTCCTGACCCATCGCCATCCAGACCACGTGGGCGCCGCAGGACAGGTGATGCAGGCCACGAAGGCCGAACTGGCAGCGCACGAGGAGTGCGCTAAATACCTTCCGCAGTCGCCGAGCTACATGTACGAAGAGCCTTTCCAGGGAGCACCGAAGCCAAAGCGTATTCTTAAAGAAGGGGACAATATCGATATCGGCGGGCTGCATTTCAAGGTGCTGGAAACGCCGGGGCACACGCCATGCGGCATAAGTATAGCAGGGGAGGGGCACGTGTTTACGGGGGACACGCTCTTCAACTACGGCATCGGGCGGTACGACCTGATTGACGGCGACTACGACGCGCTTATAAATGGAATCAAGACGAAGCTGCTGACCCTGCCGCCGGAGACGGTCGTGCACCCGGGACACGGACCGGACTCGACGATTGCCACGGAGATAAGGGCGAACACGTTTTTGAGATGACGCCGGTTTTTCAGCTACGATTCGTTTTGTAAAAAGGCACTTTATAAAATTTTTTATTTCAAAGCTAAAGAGGGTGTCTTTTCAGGATTTTTAGCTACGATTCGTTCCGTTAAATTTTCAGGTGTTTTTGATGGTCCAGATACGATTCGTTCCGTGAAAAACGATTGATTTTGCTGTATCTTTTTGAACGCAGCCCGGATAAAGGATTTGAAAAGGGCATGGTCTTTTTTGCTTAAACTGGAATTAGAAAGATACCATTTAGAGAGTATTTTAGAGGCTTCCATGAGAACGCGGCGGCTATCCGGGGCAGACTTGAGAGCGGAGGCAAGCTTGATGCGCAGGGCAATAAGCGCGGGTGCCTCACCGCCCCGGTTGAGAATATTGGCGAGCTCGTAAAGCTGGTCAACAGACAGGCGGGAAGAATACAAGCCGTGCTTGCGGGCGTTCTGGTTGCCGGGCTGACCGCCCCTTCGACGTTTTGGTTTACGTTCCATACTTGATATTAGCACGGGTGTTCTGGCGGGTAAAGGGGATTTTGTCGTGGGTTTGGGGGGTAATAACCAAGTTACAAGAAACAAGATACAAACAAAAATCAAATTTCAAAGGCCAAATTTCAAAGATTGGGAGTTTTTTGTTTGGGGGAGGGGTGGTGTATAATGCAGGAAAGAAAATCCCCCTTAATCCCCCTTTTTCAAAGTGGGAAACTGGAAAGGGAGTGCTTTGTTTGGGGGAGGGGGGTGGGATTATAATAAATCCAATTGTTCTGGCGATTTCTTTTTCTTAGTTGATAATATACCTGCTATATCACTAAGTTGTTTTTTTTGGTTTTTCAAAGTGTTTATGTTGTTTTGTAAGGAATCATAATAAAGTATTTGCCATTTATCATGTTCAAACCATTGACCAAACATTGGTGATTTTAGTTTCTTAGACAGTTGATTGGCACGTTCATCCGGTAAAACCATATATTTATTTGTATGATAAGGTATAGATGATACGCGTCTAAGAGCTTCTGTCATTGCAGTAGTATTTTCTACTTCAAATACTGTATCAATATTCCCGTCCTTATACCATAAAAGGTCAATATTTATCGTATCATCTAATTGGTCTTTACTTAATCCTGAAATCATCAACTTTTTAGGTTTACAGAAATCTGCAAGGGGGGTAGTTACGCCTGCTGCACCTTTTAAGACTGATGATTGCTCTTTAAGTCCGACCCATATATTAAAACCTAAACTTTTGCCGATATCAGCTAACCAGCTGATAATTTGTGCGTGTTGAGTGGCACGATGGGTAACGAGTGGTTTAAGTTTCCAATACCCTCCAGATTCCTTCTTGGCATATTCTTTTAGTATATCCATAAGGCTAAGACTATCAGAAGTTAAAGAGTTCGGGAATTCAATACTTACTGCTTCCCAAAGCTGGGTGAAAGTCACCTTATACTCACTCATTAATTTACGCAAGACTGTTTGCTCTACGCGTTCTGATAATGGGATTTCAAAATGTGGAATAATTGATGTGTCTTTAAACCACCAAAGCTCACCTTCTACATCGCCTATAGCTCCAGGGACTAAGGTAAATTCTTTACCGATATGATTTTTCAACACTGTCTTTACATCTAGACCTGTATGAAGGGCTAAGAAATAACCATGTTTTGCTAGCACAGGATCAATATAATTGATAATTATAGTATAAGGGGTTTCTTCTCCTCTTTCAGCAAGCAATTGCTTCGTTGTCTCAACAACAATGTTCTCGAATCTGGTTTCATCAATTTCTTTAGGACTGACAGCCTCTTTACCGACTAGAGGCTTATGAAAACGTAAATAGAAGTCTCCATTCGCTGAACCGAATGGCTGAAGTAGCGACTTAGCAGATGGCCTTGCAAGTTCCTGCCAATGTATCTTCTCAAAATCAAAACCAGCAAAATTACCAGCCCTGATAGTGGAATTTCTCACTCTAGTAGCAGGGTTATGGAAGGTTACAGTCAGGTAGTGGTCATCACGAAGGACATCATACATTTCCTTAAAGGCGGTAGACAGCATACGATAATAAACATCAAAATCCTTACCCTGTCGCTCATTATGTATGACCTCATTTCCCAAACTCTCAATATACCCTTTGGAATTCCCAAACCATGCTGTCCATAAAAACAATAATTCCCCATATTGTATTGAACTATCATATGGAGGGTCAGTAAAAATATAGTCAATCATTTTTTTAGGTATTTCTTTCATAAAATCCAATGAATTAGCTGTTATAATTAAGATATTAGCTGTACCGTTCAATAATTGATTTATATTTTTAGCAATACGTACATCTTTTAGTTCATTGTTAGATTGTTTTTTGGCTTTTAATAGACCTTGATGACCAATTATAGAACTGTAAAATTTGTTCCAAACATTTTGCTCCATGTGAAGTCCTGAAGGATACCAATAACTGTGTTGAGTCCACGCGGAACTAAAGGGTGTAAAATGCCCTCCTTCTGAGATAGGACTCATATGTGTGCAGAGATGAACCATAGAAGTAAAAGCCATCTTAAGCATGAATCTCAAGTCTGAATCAGGCTCTTTTTCTATGGCATCTCGCAACATAGCTAATGCCAACAAATTACGATGGGTAAACAGTTGGTCTAAAGATTCATACTTTTCCTTTTTCATAAATGGTTTACCGTCATTGTAATATAGTGCTTGTTTTGGATAAGGCAAAGTAATTTCAGTTTTTTCTATTTTCGCCAACCAGCTTTTATCAGACGAAAGTAAATTACAACCTTTTTCTTGTCTATCTCCACAATGTGGACATTTATACCGTATATCATGGGGGTTTTTACCATCCCATACCATGCATTCGAATTCTATTTTTTTATGACATTCCCTACATTCAGTCTGATATAGTTCAAGGATTTCTTTTTTAACTCTTTTTTCAACTCTTTCATAAGCTTTGAGTAATTTTAATAGACTAATCGGGGTTATAGTAGCCAACAGGATATTATTTGCAGTAAGTGATAAGTCAATGGTAATAACCCTGCGACCTCTACGCAAAGCCTCTATTGCCGTTACACCGCTTCCACTAAATGGGTCTAGTATGATGCCATCTTTAGGACAATATGTTTCTATAAACTGCCCAACAACGTTCCATGTTTTTCGTGCCCAATACTTGTGCCAATTATACATTGGAGTATGAGCTTCGGCTGGTAAATTACTTTGAATGTGTTTCATTTATGACCTATTTTACCATAATAATTAAAACAATTTGATAAGAGCAAACAATAAGGAAAAGGGGCGGGGTTTTATTCCCGCCCCTTTCTTTTAATTTAGATAAACAACGGGCACATGACGAGGGTGATGGTGGCGAGGAGCTTGACCAGCACGTGGAGGGAGGGCCCGGCGGTGTCTTTAAGCGGGTCGCCGACGGTATCGCCGACGACAGCCGCGGCATGAGTATCGGTCTTCTTACCGATTACATTACCCTTATCGTCCTTAAGCTGGCCGTCCTCAATCATCTTCTTGGCGTTATCCCAGGCGCCGCCGCCATTGTTCATGAACGACGCCATCATGATACCGCCGATAGTGCCAACCATCAGCACCGCGGCGACTACCATCGCGGCATCATAGTCCAGCGGAAGATATTTGAATACAACCCCAATGACAATTGGACTTAATACCACCAACAGTCCGGGTGCAATCATTTCCCGGAGACCGGCGCGGGTGGTGATATCCACAGCCCTTCCGTAATCGGGCTTGTGGGGATTATCCGGGTCTTTAGGATTCAGAATTTCCGGGTCTTCCCGGAACTGCCGGCGGACCTCCTCGATGATTTTCGAGGCAGTCTTGCCGACTGCTTTGATAGCCCAGGAGCTGAAAAGATAGACAATCATCACCGCCAGCAAAGCGCCGACGAATACCTCGATTTGAGCTATGTTTACCAAGTTATACTGGCCTTCAGTGCCGAACTTGATAAGCGAAACCCTGTCGAGGTAAGCCTGGAAGAGCAGGAAAGCCGCCAGACCGGCGGAAACCATGGCGTAGCCCTTGGTCAGCGCCTTGGTGGTATTGCCCACGGCATCCAGACGGTCGGTGATTTTACGCACTTCAGGTCCGGCTCCCGCCATCTCGTTGATGCCGTTAGCGTTATCCGTAATCGGGCCGAAGGTGTCCATGGACAGCACGTAGGGGCAGGTCATCAGCATGCCCATCGTAGCCACGGCAGTGCCGAAAGCGCCGGCGCCAAGCACGCCGCTCTGGTCGCCCATCCAGTAAGCCACCAGCAGCGCCACACCGATTATAAGCGCCGTGGCAAAGGTCGTTGACATGCCCACGGACATGCCCATGATTATATTCGTCGCAGGGCCTGTCTTGGACGCCTCGGCAATCTCCTTGACGGGTCGATAGCGCGACTCCGTATAGTACTGGGTAACAAAAACAATCACGACGCTGGCAGCGATGCCGACCATGCCGGCCCCGAAAAGCCACCAGTTATCCAGCATGTAATAGACCGTTACTGCCAGACCGACTGCCGAAAGCGCAATGGCGACAAAGTAACCGCGGTTGAGGGCATCCATGGCGTTCTCATTCTCTTTAGCCCTGACAACGAGCAGTCCGACAATACTGGCAATCATACCGAAGCCGCGGACGCAAAGCGGGAACAAGACCCAGGCGACGTTTCCCGTAGCCAGATACGCAAAGATGCCGAGAATCATCGCGCCGATGTTCTCCGCGGCGGTTGACTCGAAAAGGTCAGCGCCACGTCCGGCGCAGTCGCCGACATTATCACCTACGAGGTCGGCAATAACGGCGGGGTTACGCGGGTCGTCCTCCGGGATGCCGGACTCGACCTTACCTACGAGGTCGGCGCCGACATCGGCGGCTTTAGTATAGATACCGCCGCCCAGCTGGGCAAACAGGGCGACGAAGCTGGCGCCGAAGCCAAAACCTACGATAAGGTGCGGGGCAATATGGGGGTTATCCTGGCCGCCGTAAGCGAAAAAGATAACGGTTACACCGATGAGGCTTAGCGCAGTGATTAAAAAGCCTGAAACCGCGCCACCGCGCAGGGCAACATTAACGGCTTCTTTAAGACTTTTCTGGGCGGCGGCGGCACAGCGGACATTCGATTTCACAGCGATGTACATGCCGATGAAACCCGCCAGGCCGGAACAGAACGCGCCTACCAGAAAGGCTATCGCCGTACGCAGGCCTACATTCAGGTCACTGTAGCCGAACTGGTCTACGCCGGTATGTCCCAGAGCGCCTACCAGAACACCGATGATAATTGCGATTCCAAGCGAATAAATGGCTATGGTAGTGTACTGGCGTTTCAGGAATGCCCAGGCCCCCTGGAAAATAATATCTCCGATTTCCTTCATCTTGGGAGTACCAGTGGGCCGCTTCATGACGTTCCTGATGAGGAAAATCGCGAATATGACCGTGATTACACACGCCACCGGGACTATCCAAAAAATACCTGGTAAAGACATTTTCCCCCTTTCTCTGTAAGCAGGTACAGATGCATATATTTCCGGGTGTTTCCCCCCAAATCTACCCGGCTAGTTTGGATACTTTATAATACAAAAGAGCAGGAGATACCAACCCCCTGCTCAATTTCATGCTACTATTGCCAAGAACATGGTTATCCATGATTATAATATGATTTTATCTTGTTGTCTATTCCTTTTTTAGATGCCAGTCGTTACTAACCGAACTTTATCCTCGGCAGGTCGGCCTCTTTCATGGTGTCGGCCATCGTCCAGAAATAGGCTTCGCCGGTGTAAACCTGATAGATGGCCAGCAGGGGATTATCCGGCGTGGTAATGCCGAAGTTCTTGACGAAAGGTCTTTCCTCGAGGCACCTGGCCCTTATTTTTGCATCGGTGACGGGTCTGGTCTTGCCGGAAACGCGCATTACCTTGCTGAAATCCTTAGCCTGGAAGTAGATTTCTACCTTTGGATTTGCATCAAGCTGCTTACTCACGGCCTTGACCGACTGCATCTGCAGATAAAAGCCGGTCTCGTCAGCGTACCACATGCCCATAGCCCTGACCCTCGGCTGGTCACCCTCGGCGGTAGCCAGATAGCAGGTCTTGTTGTCGTTAGCGAATTTGATACAGTCTTTAAAGTCCATTTTTTCTCCTATTAGTACACGATTTTATTTTTTGGGGTTCCATCTCACGTCTTTATAGCGGTCTCTTATCTTGGGCTTTTCTATTTTGCCGGTGGGATTGCGCGGCACATCGCCGAAGAGGATGAGCCTGGGCCAGGCGTACTTGGGAAGCTTCGGCTCAAAATAAGCCCTAACTTGCTGCTCGGTCAGCTCAATACCCTCTTTAGGCTGGACGATGGCGGCAACAACCTCACCGTACCTTTCGTCAGCTACACCGATAATCGCCACGTCCTTGACTTCCGGCTGGCCGATGAGCACCGATTCGAGGTCGACGGGATAGATGTTCTCGCCGCCGCTGATGATAAGGTCTTTCTTGCGGTCGATATAAGATATGAACCCCTCCTCGTCCTGCTTGACGAGGTCGCCTGTGTAGAGCCAGCCGTCTTTCAGCGTTTCGGCTGTCTTTTCCGGGTTTTTATAATAGCACTTCATTACATTGGCGCCGCTGATTATCATTTCGCCTACCGTGCCTGGAGGAACATCATTGCCTTTTTCGTCAACCACGCGGGCATCAAGGTTAAGCCTAGGATAGCCGAAGGAGCCGAGTTTATGCAGGTTTTCCAGTCCCAGGTGCATGCAGGGTCCCGAGGATTCGGTAAGACCGTAGTTTTCCTCGTACTGGATATCAGGGAAGAACTTGAGGAAACGCCTGACCAGCACCGGCGGGATAGGCTGGGCGCCGGAGTGGACCAGCCGCAGCGCACTTACATCGTAGTCGGACAGCTTGAGGTCGCCTCTATCAAGGGCGGTAACGATATCCTGCAACCACGGAACCAGCAGCATACTGATAGTGACTTTTTCTTTACTGTATAATTCAAGAATCAGCTTGGCGGTTACTCTCTCGCCGCCGGTTGTCATGACGGCCCTGCCACCCCCCATGAGACTGCCGAACCAGTGCATCTTGCCGCCGGTATGGTAGAGGGGCTGGATGAGCAGGAAGCAGTCTTTGCGGTTTTCCCGGTGGGAGAAGTTTTCGTTCACGGCCGTGTGCTCAAGGCTGCTGTGGCATAAAAGGGTGGCCTTGGGGTCGCCGGTGGTGCCGGAGGTGAAGTATAAACCAGCTTCATCCTCGCCGGTCAATTGAATACCGGGAGCAAGCGGAGAAGCCTTAGCCAGCGCGTCCTCGAAAGGCTCCATGCCCTGCGGAAGATTATCACCGACGTATAAATATTGCTTGATAGTCTTAAGGTCTCCACGGATTTCAGCAACTCTCTCCGAGAAACTCTCGTCGAGAACCATAATTTTCGGTTCTGCGATATCAATACAGTATTTAATCTGCCGGGCGATGAACCGGAAGTTCAGCGGCGCGGCAATAGCACCGGCTTTAAGGATGCCGAAATAGGCTTCCAGCCAGTTGAGCGAATTCATCATCAGGTGAACAACCACATCGCCCTTTTTAATACCGCGGTCGATAAGCGCGTTAGCGACGCGGTTAGCCCTTTCATCGAACTGTTTCCAGGTGAGTTCCTTTCTAAAGCCCGTACTGGGTGTGATTTCTACAAGAGCGATAGAGTCGGGAGTCAGCCTGGCATTCCTGGCGAGTATCTCTGTGATGGTCATCGTCCGGCTCCTTTAAATCTAATTTGAAATATGATATCCGGAGAGAAAAAGGCGCACCTGCGGTGAGTTAAAGCAAAGGAATAATTACTTATTGATTCAATCATCGAGCTGCTGTTTGAAAGCGAGACGAACACCATTGATTATAGTCTGTTTAATCGTAAAATGTCAATTCGGTTAGCTTTGAGAGGTCTCTAATGCTGTGCTATAATTTTATAGAGGATAATACCAAAAATGATAGACCAACTCGATAAAATAGAAAAGCGCTACCGGGAAATCGACAGGAAGCTGTCACAGCCCGAAGTAGCCACCGATATCAACCAGGTACAGGCGCTATCTCAAGAACGGGCCAAGCTTGAGGATGTCGTCCTTAAATACCGCCGATATAAAAAGGTCGTTAAAGAGCTTGACGACGTAAAGTCGATGAGCACCGGCGGAAACGACGAGGAAATGAGTTCTCTTATCAAGCAGGAGGACGCCGCTTTACAGGAAGAGCTGGACAAACTGACCGAAGAACTGCGTTTGGCTTTACTGCCCAAAGACCCCAACGACGAGAAGGATATCATCATGGAAATCAGGGCAGGCACGGGAGGCAACGAGGCGGCACTGTTTGCCGCCGACCTTTACCGCATGTACAGTCGCTACGCCCAAGGCCAGGGCTGGAAAACCGATATCATGAGCACCAGCGAAAGCGGGATAGGGGGCTTTAAGGAAATCATCTTCGAAGTGAGAGGCAAAAACGCGTACAGTCGGTTGAAATACGAAAGCGGCGTGCACCGGGTGCAGCGCGTGCCGGTTACCGAAGCATCCGGCAGAATTCATACCTCTACGGCTACGGTGGCCGTCCTGCCCAAGGCGGAAGAGGTGGATATAGACATCAACCCCGACGACCTGAAAATAGACGTTTTTCACAGCGGCGGGGCGGGGGGCCAGAACGTCAATAAGGTTGCCACGGCGATACGCGTCACGCACATGCCCACTGGTATGGTCGTCGTTTGCCAGGACGAGCGCTCCCAGCTGCAGAATAAAGTCAAGGCTCTGTCGGTTTTAAGAACGCGCCTGCTGGACATTGAGAGGAGCAAGCAGGAGGAAGAAATCACTTCCAAGCGCCGCTCGCAGGTAGGCACCGGGGAGCGCGCCGAAAAGATAAGGACATACAACTATCCGCAGGACCGAATATCCGACCACCGCGTCAATATCAACCTGCATAATCTGCCGCGCTTCATGGAAGGCGAAATCGACGAGCTTGTAGACGCACTGGCAAGAGCCGAACACGAAAGACTGCTCGAGGAACAGAAGGGTTGAATATCAAACAGGCGCTGTTTCGAGCCAAGATGCTCCTCGCAGGAAATAATATCGAAGATGCTTCAATCGAAAGCGAAGTCCTTTTGGGGTATGTACTGGGAATAGACCGCGCCCGCCTGTTAGCTTCTCTCGATGCCGATATAAGTCCTGAACAGAGACAAAATTTCATGAAACTCGTTGCAAGGAGGTCAAAGGGCGAACCAACGGCTTATATCACGGGACACCGCGAGTTCTACGGACTTGATTTTAACGTCAACCCCCAAGTTTTGATACCACGCCCCGAGACCGAACTGCTGGTGGATAGAGCTATCAGCCTGTGCCGCGAATATAAGTACAACAAGATAGCCGATATAGGGACGGGCTGCGGGGCGATTGCCGTAAGCCTGGCAGTTACTATGCCTGGCATACATATTTACGCTACCGATATATCCGATGGAGTTTTGAGGGTAGCCGGGCAAAACGCTGCAAAACACGGCGCAGAAGATAGAATTAAGTTTTTAAAGGGCGAGCTGCTGGAGCCTCTCCAGGAGCCTGTAGATTTGATAATAGCCAATCTGCCGTACGTAAGGCAAAGGGAAATACCTGCAAAAGGGCCTTTGAGCTATGAACCTGCAAGCGCTCTGAACGGTGGTGAAGAGGGGCTGGATAAGATAGGGGGGTTATGCCGTGGGGTGGGGAGCAAGCTTAATAGCAACGGGAGCCTGCTACTGGAAATAGGGCAGGGCCAGGGAGAGGCGGTAAAGGTTATTTTACATAAATATTTTCCTCTGGCAGATATTGAAATTGAAAAAGACCTTGCCGGCATCGAACGCATGGTCGTTCTACGTTTGACACAGTACTGAATTCAATGATAAATTAAGTCTGAATCCCAGAGCATTTTAAGCAAAGGACTATGCCAATGAATATAATCGTGTGCGTAAAACAGGTCATCGACCCGGAGGCTCCGCCAGCCAGCTTTAAGATAGATACGGAGCATAATAAAGCGGATATGCACGGCGCGCCGCCGGTTATCGACCCTTACGGAGAGTACGCCGTCGAGGCGGCTTTACGCCTCAAGGAAGCTAATGGTGGAACGATTACAATAATGGTAATGGGTGTAAACCTGCTGCGAGAGGTCGTTAAGAAACCCCTAGCCATGGGCGCCGACGAGCTTATTCTACTTGAGGACGAGGCATTTACTAAAGGCGATGGGTGGTCGACAGCCCAAGCACTCGCCCTGGCGATTAAAAAGAAGGGGGATTACGACCTCATTTTGTGCGGCCGGGAGGCATCCGATACCAACGCAGGGCAGACAGGCCTTGCCATTGCTGAAATCCTCGGACTGTCCTGTATCAACCTGGCGCGCAAGATTGAAGTCGCTGATAGTACACTTAAAGTAGAGAGAGTTAATTTATCCGGATATGACGTTATCGAATCAAGCCTGCCAGCGGTTATAACTATAAGCAATGAAGTCGGCGAGCCGCGCTATCCTACGATTAAAGGGATTATGGCGGCTAAGAAAATTGAGCCGGTTATCTGGAAGCCTAACGATATAGGGCTTGATGCACATGCCAGTGTCAAGACGAAACTACACAGGCTCTTCCAGCCGGTCCACGAAGGCAAATGCGAATTTGCCGAAGGAGATACAGAGGAGGAAATGGCTGTAAACCTGGCAAACAAACTTAGAGAGTCGAAGACAATATAGAGTATTTGAGGTGACTGATGATGTCAGATAATACAGGCGTAGCTGTTTACTGTGAAATAAAAGATGATAAAATCATGCCCATCGCCGCCGAAGGCCTGGGTGTCGGGAGGAAGCTGGCGGACAGTCTCGGGCAGGAACTTGCGGCCGTCATACTGGGCAGCGGGGTGGGGACTTACGCTCAACAGGCTATTGAGTATGGGGCAGATAAGGTGTACGTTGTCGATGATGCGCAGGTTAAGGAATATCAGCCTGATGTTTACGTAAGCGTTCTGGAGAATGCGGCTAAAAAGATTAAGCCTCAAATAGTAATTATGGGGCAGACCGACGCCGGGCGCGAGATTGCCCCCAGGATGGCTTACCGTTTGGAAACAGCAGCTATATTAGACTGTGTTGACCTCGATATCGATTCTGATACAAAAAGATTGCTGCAGACCAAGCCTGTGTACGGGGGCAATGCCCAGGCGGTCTTTGTCAACGAGACCGACCCCCAGATAGCAACCATACGCACCAAGGCCATGGAAGCCCTTGAACCGGACGCCTCCCGCAAAGGGGAGGTGGTGAATATACCGGCGGAAATCGATGCTGCTGCTTTAAAAACTAAGATAGTGCAGAGAGTAGCGGAGGAAGTAGCCGGCATTAAAATAGAAGACGCGTCGATAGTCGTTTCCGGAGGCAGGGGCATCGGCAGCGTGGAAGGATTCAAGCAGCTTGAAGAGCTGGCAACACTGATGAAAGGCGCCTTAGGCGCCAGCAGGCCCCCCTGCGATAACAACTGGATACCTGAAACGGCACAGGTTGGACTGACGGGTAAAATCATCGCGCCGGATGTCTATATTGCTGTGGCGATATCAGGCTCCAGCCAGCACATGAGCGGCTGTTCCGGCGCCAAGACGATTGTGGCGATTAACAAGGACAAGGAAGCCAATATCTTCCGCTACGCGAGGTACGGGGTGGTGGGGGACTGGAAAAAGGTGCTGCCGGCGTTTACCGAGAAGCTTAAGGAACTGATGGCTTCTTAAATTATTCTCACTTACCAAAAATTAATGACGCCCTGGAAAACCGGGGCGTCATTGTTTTATTAAGCTAAATATAAGGCTAGCTCTTTTCTTCCTTTTCCGCCTGTTTCTGGGCTACAAGCTTCTGGGTAATGGTTGCGGGGACCTCCTCATAATGGTCGAACTCCATGGTATAGGTAGCACGGCCCTGCGTCATCGATTTAAGGTCGATACTGTAGCGCTGGACTTCCGCCAGGGGCACCTGCGCCTCAATGACATTGGTGTCGCCCTCCGGGTTCATGCCCAGCACACGGGCGCGCTTGGTATTGAGGTCGCCGATGATATCCCCGGTAAGGTCGTTGGGGACAGTCACCTTGAGATTCATGATAGGTTCCAGCATGATAGGCTGTCCCCCCGCCAGGCCTTTTTTGAATGCCCCGGCCCCGGCTATTTTAAAACATATTTCTGAAGAATCGACCTGGTGAAAGCTGCCGTCGTAGAGGGTGGCTTTAACGCCGATAACCGGGTACCCGGCCAGACAGCCTTCGGAGTAGGCCTCCACCACTCCCTTTTCCACGGCCGGAATGTAGTTCTTGGGCACTGACCCACCGACGATTCTATCGGCGAACTCGTTATCGCCACGTTCAGGCAGCGGCTCAAGCTCAAGTAAAACGTGACCGTACTGCCCGTGACCGCCGGACTGTTTCTTGTGCTTATATTCGGCCTTTGACGACGCCGTGATTGTCTCGCGGTAGGGGACTTTAGGAATCGTCAGCTCAACATTCACGCCGAACTTGCGCTGCATTTTTTCCGCCGCTACGGAAAGGTGGGTATCCCCCATGCCGGAAAGAATGGTCTCGCCGGTGCCCAGTTCACGGTGCACATCAAGGGTGGGGTCTTCTTCCGTAAGGCGGGACAGCGCCGAACTCATTTTATCGATATCAGCTTTACTCTTAGGATGCACGGCTTCACGGAAAATAGGGGTGGGGAACTTGACGGGGGTAAGTTTTACCTGCTTTTCCTGGGCGCACAAAGTATCTCCGGTGACGGTGACATTCAGCTTGGCAACCGCCCCGATATCACCGGCCCTGACTTCCGCGGCTGGCTCCTGTGTTTTGCCTCTCATGAAATACAACTGCCCGATACGCTCGCCGGCGTTCCGGGTGGAATTGAATACCTGCGAGTTGCTGGTGAAAACACCGTTATAAACACGGAAATAAGTCAATTTGCCGACATAGGGGTCGGCCGTAGTTTTGAAAACGAGCGCCGCCAGAGGGGCAGTTTCCGACGGCTCAACGGCTCCGCCTGCAGCGGCTACTTTTTGCTCTCCGGGCAGGGGCAGGTAATTGTATATGGCGTCAAGCACACGGTCGACGGCTATATTAAGTAATGCCGAACCTGCCAGTATAGGCACGATTTTGCCGCTAATTACGCCCAGTCGCAGAGTCTTGGTGAATTCTTCTTGAGTAATTTCCTCGCCGCCGAGATATTTCTCGATGAGCTTATCATCCAGCTCGGCGATGGACTCTACAAGCTTTTCCCGGTACGAGTCCACCCGGTCTTTCAGTTCCGCAGGGATTTCAGCTTCCCTGGACGGCGAACCGGTATAGGCCTTCATCGCAAGCAGGTCAACCACGCCTTTGAAACCGGACTGGGCCCCGATAGCTACCTGTAAGGGGCGGCATTTTTTACCGAGCTTAGCCTGAATATCTTCAACTACTTTAAAAAAGTCAGCGTTCTCACGGTCCATCTTGTTGATATATATCAGCCTCGGCAATTTGGCTTCTTCGCAGTAGCCCCAGACCATCTCGGTGCCGACTTCCACGCCAGAGGCGGCGCATACGGCGACAACAGCCCCCTCGCTGACGCGCATGCCAGCTTTTACCTCACCTACGAAGTCGGTATATCCGGGGGCATCGATGATGTTTAGTTTACGCTCCTTCCAGTTTAAAGGCAGTAAAGATAGATTTATGCTGATGCGCCGCTTGGCTTCATCGGGGTCATAATCGGATACCGTCGAACCGTCATCGACTTTGCCCAAGCGCTTGACCACGCCGGCATTGAAAAGCATCGCCTCGGAAAGCGAAGTCTTCCCGGCACCGCCATGGGACAACAATACTACATTATGAATATTACCAAGTCCGTATTTAGGCATGAAATCACCTGCTCTCTAGATTCTTCGATTATCATTATAACCGCAGTCGGTCGAACACGGCAAGCGTGCATACGGTATGAGACGCGGCCTAACAGTGAGGTTATTTATTACTTTCCGAAACTGTCCTTAGATACAATCTCGGACAGTTCTTTACGCGGCGGCGCTTTGCCTTCATGTTCGGGCACGCCGAGAGGGAACAGAGTGACGGCGCGGTATCCCTCGGGCACGTTCAATATCTTTTCTACTTGAGGCGCGTCAAAGGCGCCTATGATTACTGTCCCAAGGCCCTGCGCATGGGCGGCCAAGACCATATTCTGCACGGCCAGGGCGACATCGAACATAAACCAGTCGCCTTTATCCGTCACGTATTCAGGTTTACCGCCGGGCGTACCATGACCGGCGCCGGCACTACCGATTCTGGCGCAGACAACTATAATAACGGGGACATTATTCATAGCCCCAGAAGCCGGATTCGGCACTTCCTTATCCGGCAGCTTGATTTTCTTCAACGTATCGGCTATTTTTGCCTTCACCGCAGCGTCACGGACGACCACAAAACGCCAGCACTGGGTATTGCCCCAGGAAGGCGCCCAGCGCCCGGCATCTAAAATCGTCTCTATTTTTTTGTCGTCAACGGGGTCGGTTTTATAGCGTCTGATGCTTCTACGACTTTTGATAGCTTCAAATAAATCCATATGTTCTTCCTATCTATTATTTAAAATTTTTCCATAAATATTACTTCGGACAGTTTTTTGCGTGGGGATACCTGGCCTTTACCGGCGGGCACGCCCAGAGGCGTCATGGTGACTGCGGTACAGTCGCCGGTCACGCCGATTATTTTTTCTACTCTGGCAACATCAAAGCCGCCGACGATTACCGTACCCAGTCCCAGGGCGTGGGCGGCAAGGGTAAGGTTTTGCATCGCCAGGGCGATATCGAACATGTACCAGTACTCTCCCTTCTCGTTAAGAAGGGCTCCATCGCCGCTGCGGCCGGCCCCACTTTTTTCGGCGCATACAACGATTAACACGGGGGCATGCCTGATGGAAAGGGCAGCGGCGTTTTCTACCCATTCGCTATCAACACTCACTTTAGCGAGTGTATCGGCAACCGCGGACCTGGTCCTGGGGTCGCGTACCACGACAAAGCGCCAGCACTGCTGATTGCCCCAGGAAGGGGCCCAATGGGCAGCTTCGAGGACTTTCTCGACAGTCTTGTCATCGACGGGGTCGGGCTTATAATGCCGGATGCTTCTCCTGTTTTTAATAGCTTCAAAGATATCCATTCTCTCCCTCCGTATTAAAAGGTTAATTTTCCCAGGCGCCTTTGCCGATTAAGGCGACAAAGCGGCAGCCGCCGAGTTTTTCAACGCGGTTCTTATCTTTTTGCCGGGTCACTTTATAAAGCTCCTGGACATAGCGCGAGCCAGCCGGTATGACCATCCGCCCGTCGATAGACAACTGCGAAAGCAGGTCGACGGGTATATCGGGCGCGCCGGCGGTAACCATGATGGCATCGTAAGGCGCTCTTTCCGGCCAGCCTAGTGTTTCTTCAGCTATATATATTTCAATATTTTCATAGCCAAGGCTGCCCAAGACTTCCCGCGCCGACTCCGCCAGGGCAGGCACGCGTTCCACGGAAATAACCGTGTCAGCCAGCTCGGCTAGGATAGCCGTCTGATAGCCGCTGCCAGTGCCTATCTCCAGCACCTTTTCATTCCCCTTAAGCTCCAGCGCCTCCGTCATCAGAGCGATGATGTAGGGCTGGGATATTGTCTGTTCGTAGCCGATAGGCAGCGGGCCGTCTTCATAAGCCAGGTATCGGTTTTCCCGGGGTACGAATTGCTCGCGCGGTATATGCGACATGGCGGCCAGGACCCGCGTATCATTTATTTCCGCAGCAAGTTGCTTTGTCATTCCGGCTCTTGCCGTCGCGTAGTCCTTCATCAAACTGTAAAGCTAGGCAATTATATAATACGCTACAATCAATAAGATGATGATGATACCCGTTAAAATACCTATCCTCTTGAGGTCGCTGTTGATAAATTCATAATGCAGGGGCAGAGCTGCTGAAGCCGATGCCTTTTTTTGAACGGGGGCTTTTACCAGCGGAGCAGCAGCTACCGGGGCGCTTTCCCGGGCTATATTTCCGGAGGTCTCCTGTGGTAAGCCTGCGGCTGGTTGGGCTTGCCTGAATTTACTCTTTTTCTTACTGCGATGACGCTTGCCTCGGCTGTGTTTGGATTTAGCTGGCAATCGATTGCCTCCTGAAGATATTATTTAGCTCTCGGGTGTGACTTATCGTAAGTACGGCGTACCTGTTCAGTAGTCAGGTGAGTATAGACCTGGGTGGTGGAGATATTGGCGTGTCCCAGCAGTTCCTGCACCGACCTTAAGTCGGCTCCGCCGCCAAGCATGTGAGTGGCAAAGCTGTGCCGCAGTGTATGCGGGCTGACTTTAGGACCCAGGCCGGCCGACTTGGCGTATTCCTTTAGCTTTTGCCAGAACCCCTGCCGGGTGAGCCTTTCACCACGGGCGTTGAGGAACAAAGCCGTATCTTTCTTGCCGTGGGCAAGTTTGGGCCGGTCTTCATTAATATAGTCCTGTACCGTCCTGGCGATGTTTTCATACAGGGGAATAATACGTTCTTTACGGCCCTTGCCGAAACACCGCACGAAGTAATCGGCTTTAGTATTAACGTCGCCCAGATTCAAGGCCACCAGTTCGCTGATTCTCATACCGCTGGCGTAGAGCAACTCCAGCATCGCGCGGTCGCGTTTGGCTTCCGCCGTGGATAGTTTAGCTGGCTGCTCCAGCAGCAGGCGCACCTGATTGATGGGAATCGGCTTGGGTAAAGCCTTGCCCACGCTCGGCGAACTCATGTTTTCCGTGGGGTTGGTTTTAATGATGCCTTCCGCAACCAGAAAGCTGAAGAAAGACCTGGCAGCGGCTACCTTACGCGCCACCGTGGTCGCCACATAACCCCGCTCTTTGAGATTAAGCATGTAGCTTAACATCGTCTGCCTGTTGAAATTAGCCCAGGAAGACACCGACTCTTTACCCGCGAAATCGGCCAGTCCCGTAAGGTCGTTCCGGTAGGCGGAAATGGTATGCTCGGAGTATCCCTTTTCAACCGCCAGAAAATGTAAAAAGTTTTCAATCGGCTCTTTCATATCATCTCCTCATGGACAGTGTTATCACGGCCCTGCCGTTAAGATTTACGCTTATATTTTAACATAATATTTTAACATAAAAAAGCCAATATCAATCAACGTGCCTAGAAATTATACCAGTTATTGATAAATATTACTTAATTACCATGGAATGTTAGATGTGTTAAAAACGTGATGTAATTTTGAGGTAAAAATGATAACCCCCGTATTTGACCTTACGTATTAGCCATGACCAAAAAGCTATTGTAGCAGTGACGAAAGACATATAAGATGATTAACGTAGGGTGTATAACGCGATATAAAAAGGCAATCTTTTCATGAGTTCACCTATTGAAGAAATCAAGAATATCTTGAGTAAACAATCACCCGAGCCGGAAGCACTGCGCCTGATTCCGGAGACGCTGGCCCGCAAGCATGTTGCAATCCCACTCGCTATAGAGGGCAATATCCTGCGTGTGGCTATGGCTAATCCCTCCGATATCCTGGCACTGGAAGCCCTGGCGAGCTGGAGTCAGATGCGTATCGAGACCGAAGCCGCAACACAGGAAGAAGTGCTTGAGGCTATCGACTTTAATTATAAAAATTACGAGGAAATTGAAAAACAGATTTCAAACATAACACTTGCCGAGGTTGCTAAAGCCGATAAGCAGATTATTATCGACCCCAATACCGAGGCGGCGCCCGTAGCCCATGCATTAACTCTCATCATCGATGAAGCGGTCAAAGCCAGAGCTTCCGATGTCCACCTTCACCCGGGGGAGGATATTCTACGGGTACGCTTCCGTATCGACGGCACGCTGCAAGACATGTTTTCTTTACCCCTGACTACCATGACGCAGCTTATATCCAGGATAAAAATAATGGGAAAAATGAATATCGCCGACCATCACCGCCCGCAGGACGGACAATTCTCGGTAAAAGCCAAAGGCCGGTTAATCGATATCAGGGTGTCCATTATCGCTACCGTTTACGGAGAAATGGCGGTCTTACGTCTCCTGGATAAATCAACTGCGACTCTAAATCTGACCGAACTTGGATTTCTGCCCGAAAGTCTCGCCACGTATGAAAATATGCTCAAGGTACCTTACGGTGTTATCCTGGTCAGCGGGCCGACCGGAGCCGGCAAGACAACGACGCTTTACGCCTCGCTGAATTCGCTCGACCAGACATCGCGCAATATCATCACCGTAGAAGACCCTGTGGAGTACCGGTTTTCCAATATCAACCAGATACAGGTCAACACGCGCGCCGGTATTACCTTTGCCAGCGGGTTGAGGTCGATACTTAGACTCGACCCTGACGTTATTTTAATAGGAGAGATACGAGACGCGGAAACTGCCAACATCGCTATTCAGTCCGCCCTGACCGGCCACCTTGTTCTGTCATCTATCCACGCTAACGACTCCGTAGGCGTGGTATTACGTCTGCTGGACCTCGGTGTGGAGCCTTTCCTAGTATCGTCGGCCCTGATTGGGGTTGTCGCCCAGCGGATGGCGCGGCGTATCTGCTCCCATTGCGCCCAGGTTTCCAAGGCTTCTCCGGAAGAGACAATGATTTACGCCCAGGAAATGGGCGAGGAAAAAGAGGAGTTTATGCAGGGGACCGGCTGTAAATCATGTTCCAACAGCGGCTACCGGGGCAGGACGGGCATATTCGAGATTCTCGTTAACAACGATAATATCAAGTCTTTACTGCTAAAAGAGGCTTCGGCTTCCGAATTACGCGCACAGGCTATTGAAGACGGGATGGTTACGTTGGTGAAAGACGGGATGAAAAAGGTGAAGAAGAACGTAACCACTCCTGCGGAGGTTATGCGTAATGCTTATACCGTTGTCTAGGGCTTTATTGTAATGGAATAAAGCTGGGGAATAATCATGCTTTATCAATATATCGCCTGCAGCGAGTCCGGCGAAATCGTCAAGGGAAAACTGACTGCCAGCAGTGAAGACTCTATCGCCGAAATGCTGGGAGTTGCAGGATATCGCCTTATTAATTTGCGTCCTTTTATTCCTTTCTTAAGCCTGGAGAAGCTGTCGGCGCAATTATTCCCGGTCAAGCCGAACGATATAATCATGCTTTTTCGACAGCTGGCCCTGCTGCTTGAGTCGGGGGTCAACATCGTTACCTCGCTGGAGCTGATGCAGGAGCAAATCACGAACCGTACTTTAAGGAAGGTCATTACTGAAGTAATAGAAGATATCAGGGCAGGCAATCAGCTTTCTGTGGCAATGAGCCGGCACCCGGATGTGTTTCCTATCCTAGCCTGCCGGTCGTTAAGTATCGGCGAGCAGACCGGAGGTTTAGAGACGATGCTGCGGCAGGTTGCCGATTATATGGAGAAGGAGATTGCCTCTAAGAAGGGAATCAAGGGAGCCCTGATGTACCCCGCCATAGCCTTGGTTGTCACCGTTATAGTCGTCGGTGTGCTTATGTTTTTTGTAATACCCGCTTTCGCCGGATTCTATGCGGACCTGGGGGCGGAGCTGCCGAGCATAACTCAAATGATGCTGGACCTATCTGCAATTCTGCGCGATAACTTCATGATAATATTCCTGGTGATTTTAATAGCAGTAGCTCTGGCTTTTATTTATTTCAGGACGGAGGACGGAAAATATAACCTTGATAGAATTATGCTGCGCATACCGCAACTGGGCAGGGTAAGACATCTTAATGAGCTTTCCCGCTCCGCCCGGAGTATCTCTTTACTGTATGCAGCCGGTCTGCCGCTGACAGAAATCATGCCGCTTGTTATCCAGGGGTGCAACAACCGTGTGATGGCACAAGCTTTATACGGTGTCCAGACGGAAATGCTAAAAGGAGAAGGCCTGGCCAAACCGATGTCTAAAAACCGGCTCTTCCTGCCGATGATGGTACAGATGGTAAAAGTCGGTGAGGAAACGGGCAACTTAGACTCGTCTTTACAGGCAGTGGCCAACAATTACGAGGCGGAAGCCCAGGACAAGACCAAGTCGCTGATTGCCATGATACAGCCGATGATGACTGTTGTTATTGCCGGCGTTGTCGGCGTTATTGCTTTATCGATGGTCTCGGCAATGTACTCGATGTACGGGCAGGCATTTTAACCAGGCAAGCTATTATAGGACATAAGACATGAAAGGTTTCAAGTTCAGCAAAACAGGATTGCTTATTCTTGCGGCCGGCGCGTTTATCGTTGTGCTGGCAAGTCTCGGTTTCATGCGTTTCAGCCAGACATCGGAGCAGGACAGTCTTAATGATGATTTAGCTCTATCAGAGACAAGATTAAGCTTCATGGACATCCAGCCGTTACAGGTACAGCTAGCTGAACTCGAGGAACTGCTAAGCGAGAGTGAAAGCCTGCTGGCAGAAGTAAAACAAAGGCTGACCCAATCAGTTATCAGTGTTAATGTTACCGATAAATTTTATGAAATAGCCGCCTATCACAGCATAATAGTCGATTCTATAAGCACGACAAAAAATCAGTCGGGGGATTATGAAGGTGTTGCCTGCACATTGATAACTATTAACGCTGGCGTCACCGGCGACCTATCGCATGTTATCGATTTTATTACCGGCCTGAACAACAATTTCACCACCGGATATGTTGAATCGGTACAGATAGTTGTTGGTGACGAGGAGGCTGCAGTCAGCACTTCGGCTAATATTATGATGGTCGTTTATGCGTATGAGGGTATATAGAAATGCCAGGAACAATTGTTTCACTATATATAGATGACGTAAGCCTACGGTTAATGGTTACCCGCGGCAAGCGTATTGCCACGCTGGCCGAAACACCTCTTGATACCAGCCTGGGGGACATCGATACCAAAGAAAAAGAGGCCCAGCTGGCCGATATAATAAAAAACCTCCTCAAATCAAATAAGGTAACTTCCAGGAAGATAGTCCTTGGTTTGAGCGGGCTTCATTGTTTGACGCGTCCGCTTGTTTTGCCCCAGCTACCCCGGGCGATGTTGAAAGAGGCTATTACCAGGGAGGCCCAACGGGTATTGCCGGTGCCCATCGACCAGCTTTATCTTTCATGGCAGGTGATATCCACTTTGGAAGATAAACTGTATGTGTACATAGTAGCTTTGCCCCGTGAAATGGCGGATATGGTCGTAAGGGTAGTCAACCAGGCGGGTTATAAACCGTACCTGATGGATATTAAACCCATGGCGCTGGCCAGACTCTGCAGAGAAAGCAATGCTGTTGTTATAGATGTGCAGGCTAAAGAATTTGACATCATCATTATCAGCGATAATATACCCCAGCCAGTACGCACGGTGTCCTTCCCGAGTGAAGCGCTGTCCCTGGAGGAAAAATTCGACGTTATCGAAGACGATCTCAAGCGCACAATGCAGTTTTATAACAAAAACAATGCCGATAAAGCTATTCAACCGGATGCGACGCTACTAGTTTCCGGGGATCTGGCTACCGCTCCAGAACTCTACGAACCGCTGGCTAAAGAACTCGGTTTAAAAGCAGAATTGCTGGCTTCACCACTAAAAAGCATGAAGGACCTCGATGCCTCTCACTATCTGGCAAATGTCGGCCTCACCCTTAAAGAAATACCCAGGGAAGCCGGGCCGCTGCTGCCGAACCTGAATGTCCTGCCATCGCCTTATCAACCTAAACAGGTATCTATGCGTCAGGTAATGGCAGTTCCGGCAGTCGCTATCGCCATAGCCCTAATAGTCATGATGATAATGACCGTTCAGGAGACAGCGGCAAATATCGACTTTTTAAATACCCAAATAATCACTAATAATTTCACACTGGAGAAAAGCCAGGCGCAGAAAAGGGTCCTGATGAATAATGTTTCTGATTTACAGTCGAAAATCGCCATGGCCGATACGCTATATTCGGTTTATGCTAATGCGTTTATTGACATGAATAAGACCGGCGATTTGATGAATACCGATCTGAATACTATGGTAGACAACGTCGTCGATGAACTGAACCTGGCCACGCTGGTCCATGCAGGCGGACAAATAAGTATCGATGGAAGTGCTTCCAGCGAGCAACTGGTACTGGAGTACGTAAGGGACCTCCTGGCCACAAACAGGTTCGATGAAATCACCATCGTCAATATTACCAGAGCAGCCATTGGGGAAGAGGATGGTGAAGAGATAGTCACCTATGGATTTTCACTAAAATGTTATTTAAAGGATGGCCGACCATGACCGATATTATTAAGTTATTACAAACGGGCAAACAAAAAGGCGCCTCCGACCTGCACCTGGTTGTATCAAGTCCTCCCTTATACCGTATTCACGGCAGTCTTCTGCCGGCGGATGAAATACCGGCATTATCGGCTGAGGATATAGAACAGGCGCTAAAGTCTATCACGACGGAACAGGAAATGGCTGATTTTGCAAAAGACCTTGAACTTGATTTCGGCCGTACGGAACCGGAAGTAGGCAGAGTGCGTTTCAACGCCGCCAAACAGCGGGGCAGTATCAGCCTGGTGGCGCGCTTATTGCCGTCAACCATCCCTTCCCTCGAAGAACTGGGCCTGCCGGCGGTCTGCAAAGAACTTATCAACCGCCCCCGCGGTCTGGTGGTAATCAGCGGACCTACTGGCAGCGGCAAATCCACGACCCTCGCCTCCATGATTCAGTATCTTAACCATACAGAAAGCCGCCGCGTGATTACGATAGAAGACCCAATCGAATACACCTATGAAAATGAAAAATGTACCATCACCCAGCGTGAACTCGGCCACGATACCCATTCCTTTGCCGAGGCGTTAAGGCATGTCTTGAGACAGGACCCGGATGTCATTCTGGTCGGTGAGATGCGCGACCTCGAAACAGCCTCGACGGCGCTTACCGTTGCTGAAACCGGCCACCTGGTGCTGACCACAGGACATGCCCCGAGTACGTCACAGGCTATCGAGCGTATCGCCAACATGTTCCCGCCCCACGAGCGTACGCTGGCGCAGACTCGTCTGGCATCGCTGCTTCTCGGCATCCTCTGCCAGTCCCTGGTGCCCAAAGCCGACGGCTCGGGACGGGTGGCAGCTATTGAAGTCATGCTGGCTAACTCCGCAATTAGAAACCTCATCAGAGACGGTAAGACCTTCCAGCTGCCCAATACTATCCGCATGAGCACGCAGCAGGGCATGGAGCTGCTCGACCAGGCGCTGGTCAGGCTTTATAAAAGCAATACTATTAAAAAGGAAATGGTATTCGACTTCTGTAATGACCGCGACGAAATAGTACGTCTTACCGGTGAAAAAGCAGACGCAAAAACCAGTGAAAACCAGACCGTATTTACCCCCCAGTTTAACTAGGAATACACCCGATAACCAAATACCGAGCAGGTCTAAATATCAACCACGTGACTCCTAATCTGCTATAATCATATCAGGTTTCTTTGATGGAGGGAGTCACGATGAAAAAGACCGGCGTATTTTACCACGATATTTGCGGTAAAGAAGCTTATTCCAGTCTGGCCATGGGCGTTGCCGACGGATTTAAAGGCATAGAAAAGGCCGGACTATTTTCCAGGCCAAACATTACCCACTATGAATCAAGGCCGGCTACCGAGGAAGAGATAGCCAGAATCCATACCAGAAAATGGATTGAAGAGGTGAAGCGCACCCAGTGGTGGCGGGTGTCCCTTTATTCTATCGGCGGGGTCCTTGAGGCGACGGAAAAGGTCTTAAGAGGAGAACTCGATAATGCGCTGGTAATCGCCGGGGTGGGCGGACACCATGCCCACAGGGACAGCGCCTGGGGAGGCTGTTATTTCAGCGTGACCGGACTGGCTATTCCCCATGCCCGCGAGCATTTTAAAGCCCGGAGATTCGCCATCGTGGACACGGATACACATCATGCCGACGGCGTGAGGGACATTTTCAAGGATGACGATGAAGTCCTGCATATCTGCTTCTGCCACGGTTACGGCTGGGACGAGGACCCTGACAGCTTAACGACCAACGAGACCAAGATGTGTTTCTCTCACGGCCATAACGATGCTTCGGAGATAGAAAACGTGCGGAGAGAAGTACCGGAAAGAGTTAAGAAATTCAAGCCGGACATGCTTTTCTGGATAATGGGTATGGATACTCACCAGGACAGCTATGGCACCCAGGCATTAACGGAAAAAGCCTATCCTGCGATGGCAGAAATTATAAAAGATACCGCCGAGCAGTCCTGCGGCGGCAAGCTGATAGTCAAGACCTGCTGCAACGCCCCGCCCCATGCCACCTCGTACGCTTTGCCGGGCATTGTTAACATATTGGCTGAAATCGATTAAACAATCGGAAGACAATAGAAAGCCTACCAGCTGACGAGGGAGTATTTTAGCTGGTAGGCTTATTGGCTTTTATATCATTCTTTCTTGATTATACCCGATTAGGGATAATATATCTGGTTAACAGAGCCGTCTATTTCTATGTTATATCCACCAGATACACTGGTATAGCCACCGGCAAGGTAATCACCCACAGTGTACGTAGTAGCGCCTACTGTTGCCACGTTGCAGTCGGTCCATGCTTCTGGTGTAGCGCCGCTAGTGGTTAAACCGAAGTTAATTGTTACGCCATCATCGTTGCCTTGGCTTATGTTGGCAGATACTGCGTCGGCCATCGCTGCGGTGACTGCGGTAACGATGTTGGCAAGCTCGGTATCCGCAGCCTCTTCGGCTCCTCTGCCGATAAATTTACCGACGTTGGGTACAGCCACGGCAGCCAGCACACCGAGAATCGCCACGACGACCAGCAACTCAATCAGTGTGAAGCCTTTTTCCCCATAACGGAAACTTTTGAAGAACTTTTTCATTGGTTACCTCCATAGTTGAACGTTAATAATTTTTCCCCTAAATAAAACTCTAACACAGCCATATTATTGTACAATGGGGTATTAGTCCCACATTTATATGAGAATAAAGTCATAAGCAATTCCTGAAGCTAATCAATCTCCGTAAAAATCGGCTAAAATCAGCGCTTTTTCTTTAAAGATAACCCTTGATTGAACAGGGTAATTACCTGCATGAAAAAACATAGGTAGCCTGTTGACTATAAAGTAAAAAAACGTCAAAATATATCAGCGGTGAGGAATAAAAGACGGAATAAGTTTAACTAAATGAGTATCCAGCTGACTATCCTTTTCACCCTGGCCGGTATCGCAATCGGCAGTTTCCTTAATGTATGCATCGACCGCCTGCCTTTAGGCAAGTCGCTTGTTTCTCCTCCCTCGCACTGCGACGCCTGCCAGCACCGATTGGGATTACTGGACAATATTCCAATATTCAGTTATCTATTTCTGCGCGGACGCTGCCGGTACTGCGGCGCCCATATACCCATACGCGTATTTTTAGTTGAGTTTATTACAGGTGGCCTCTTCCTCCTGGCTTTCTGGCGCTACGGTCTAACAGCCCAGTTCGGCATCACCGCTCTCTGGTGCTGTGTTTTCATGGTGATAATATTCATCGACAAAGAGCATAAGTTGATTTTAAACGTGATAACCTATCCGGCGATGGTCATCGCCGTTGTCTTTCTGGCCATTCACACCTACGTTCCCGGGGCCGTTTTAATGCCCCCCGAGGCGACATTGATAAACGGGTTAATCAGCGCGGCGGCGCTCTTTATCTTCTTCTTTTTAATTGTGCTTATCAGGCCCGACGCTATGGGCATGGGCGACACCAAGCTGGTGGCGCTGATAGGGCTTGTCAGCGGGTTCCCGCTGGTCGTCTTTTCCATGATAATCGGGATTGTGCTCGGGGGTATTGTTGCCGTAGTCCTGCTGGCGACGAGGAAAAAAGGGCGGAAAGACGTTATCGCTTACGGCACTTTTTTGGGGATAGGACCTATCGTTGCTTTAATATTCGCTCCGGAAATCATCAACTGGTACCTCTCTTATTTCTAGTCGCGCCATATTCTGTGATAAAATTATACGAAAGGGCTGGCCCATTTTTATGGACGAGCCCTAAAGGTGTTTGGTAAATAATATGCCCGGACTGAATAAATTACTAAATTTAATAGAACCTATGCCGGTTTTTTATCGCCTGCTGGAAGAATTGAAGGATAACAAGGAAAATACATCGGTTGTCCTTAATTCTGCCAGACCTTATCTTATAGCGGCTTTGTTTGAAAACCTTAAGGCGCCGGTGCTTGTCATCACGGCGCAGCCGGAGAATGCTAAAAAGCTCCACGAGCAGCTTGCCAGTTGGTCACGTTCAAGTCAAATACACCTTTTCCCAGAACCAGACGCTCTCCCTTACGAACGACTGGCTGCCGATATCGGCACGGAAATAGAAAGAATCAAGGTACTGGCAGCCCTAGTGGGAAGTAGTGACGAAGCAAGCGAGGCTGGACCTCCGCTGGTGATAGCCTCTGCGGCATCGTTGATCTCAAGAACCAACGCTCATAATGATTTTGTAGCCTCGCGTAAGACTATCAATCTGGGGATGACTGTCGAGCCGTTCCGCCTGCTGGCCGACCTGTCGGAAATGGGCTACCGAGTGGAAAATACCGTTGAAATACCCGGCACCATGAGCCATCGGGGCGGCATAATCGATATTTACCCGTCTGTAAGCGAAACCCCCTTCCGACTTGAGTTTTTCGGCGATTCCATCGATAGTATACGAACCTTCGACCCGGCTACCCAGCGCTCAATTGAGAAAGTGGATTCGTTTTCGGTGGTCCCGGCCACGGAACTGCTGGCGCCGCGGCGTATGAACAAGCAGTCGCTGGAGGATATCCTGAACGGCATCGACCTGTCAGGGTGCACAAACGAGGTCAAGCAGCAGTTCCAACAAGATAAAGAGTCTTTCCTTACCGGCCAGTCGATGCCTGAAGCGCAGTTCTATACTCCATTTTTTAATCAAGATAATATCCTGGATTACCTTCCGCCAGATACATTAATCGTCCTCGATGAGCCTTCGTCTATCACGCAGGCGGCCTCTGCGCTGGAAGAGGAGTTTAGCCAGATACGCTCGGAGAAACTGGAGCGCGGCGAGCTGCCCCGTAATTTTCCCCCGCCTTACGTTAGCCGGGATGAGCTTGAGGCTGTTATCAAGGACAAATGGAGCTTGAACCTGGAGGCCTGGGGCGTGGAAGGGGGGCTGGACTTTATCTCCGCGCCCGGCTATGCGGGTAAACTTACTTCTTTTATCGATAAGACAATCGAGTTATTGGGGCAGCAAAAGCGTATTATCATCGTCAGCCACCAGGCGAACCGGCTTTCAGAATTATTCACTGAAAAAGATATCATCGCCGCCCCTGTCGAGGAAGTCGAGCAGGCGCCCGGGCCCGGCAACATGGTGCTGGTGCACGGTTCTCTCCCGGAAGGCTGGGTGATGAGCGGCGATACCTACCTGTTTACAGACGCCGAAATATTCGGCTTCGTCAAGCAGCGTCGGCTAGTTAAGAAGCGCCCGACGGCAAGCCATAGAATTACGCTTGATTTTGTGCCCGATGACTACGTCGTCCACATAGAGCACGGCATAGGCAGGTTTACCGGGGTGACGATGCTGAATACGGCAGGCAGCGACAAGGAATACCTGGTCTTGAAATACGCCGGCAACGATATCCTTTATGTCCCCACCGACCAGATAGACAGGGTAAGTAGATATATCGGCGCTGGCGACAGGACCCCAGTGCTTAGTCGGCTGGGCACGCAGGAGTGGGTGAGGACACGCCAGAGGACCAAGGAAGCGGTGGAAGTACTCGCCCGCGACCTACTTAATCTCTACGCCTCCCGGGAGGTCGTGCCGGGGTTTGCCTTCTCACGCGATACGGTCTGGCAACAGGAACTGGAGGCCGCCTTCCCCTATGTGGAGACCCCCGACCAGCTTGAGGCGCAGCAGGAAGTTAAAAGTGATATGGAAAAGTCCAGGCCGATGGACCGCCTCGTCTGCGGGGATGTCGGCTATGGCAAGACGGAGGTGGCTATCCGCGCCGCTTTCAAGTCCGTTCTGGACGGCAAGCAGGTGGCAGTCCTGGTGCCCACCACCGTGCTCGCTCAGCAGCATTTCGCCACCTTTTCCGAAAGGCTGGAGGCCTTCCCTGTAAAAGTAGAAGTGTTGAGTCGGTTCCGCTCCGACCGCGAGCAAAGCGATATCGTCGCCGGGCTAGCGGACGGCACGGTAGATATCTGCATCGGCACCCACCGCTTAATTCAGAAGGACATTATTTTCAAGGACCTAGGGCTCTTAATAATCGACGAAGAGCAGCGCTTCGGGGTCAATCACAAGGAATATCTCAAAAAGATGCGGCAGGAAGTGGACGTGCTTACCTTGAGCGCCACGCCGATTCCCCGCACCCTGCACATGTCGCTGGTGGGCGTGCGGGACATGAGCACCATGGAGACCCCACCCGAAGCCCGCCTCCCCGTCAAGACCTATGTCGCCGAGTACAACGAACACCTTATACGAGAGGCAATAATAAGAGAGCTGGAACGTAACGGCCAGGTGTTTTTCGTGCACAACCGCGTGCAGAGCATCGCCATGATAGCGGCAGACCTGCGCGAGCTGGTGCCGGAGGCGGAAATCGCTATCGGACACGGCCAGATGCCGGAGGACGAACTGGAAAAGGTAATGACCAACTTTGCGCAAGGCAGGATTGATGTACTCGTCTGCACCACTATTATCGAGTCGGGGCTGGACATGCCCAACGCCAATACCATCATCGTCAACAAGGCGGACAAGTTCGGGCTTACCCAGCTTTACCAGCTGCGAGGCAGGGTAGGGCGTGGCGCCAACCTCGCTTACGCCTATTTCCTCTACGACGGAGGCAAACGGCTTTCGCCGATAGCCCACAAGCGACTGCGCACCATTTACGAGGCTACGGAACTGGGCGCGGGTTTCGGCATCGCCATGAAGGACCTGGAAATACGTGGTGCCGGTACCTTGCTGGGCCCTCGCCAGAGCGGCCATATCACCGCGGTCGGTTTCAGCCTTTACACCCGATTACTAGCCGACGCTGTTGAAGAGCAAAAAGCGATACTGGCAGGCAAGGAAAAACCGCCGCCCCGTTTGCCCCCGCCGGCCATCGACTTGCCCCTCGACGCCTTTATCCCGGAAAGCTATGTATCCGACGTCGATACCCGACTTGAGCTTTACTGCACCTTAAGCAACGTGGAGTCGGCGGAGAAGCTGGACGATATCCTGAAGGAGTACACCGACCGCTTCGGCAAGCCGCCCGCGGAGATGCACAACCTCTTTTATGCCTTGAGAATCAAGGCGCTGGCGGCTAAAGCAGGCATCGAGTCCGTTTCAACCGAGGAGGGCCATATTATCTTGAGGCGCTTCCAGGGGATGCCTTTCGATGCGGAGAAATTCATGCAGTCCCTCACCGACGGCGTGATAGTGGGCAGGACGCAAATAAGGATTGATTACAGGAAGATAAGAGGGGGGTGGCGGGGGGTATTGGAGAGGGTGATAAAAGGATTGATTTGACATAAGGGGGAAGGATAAAAACATGCTTAAGTATCATCTCTTACTCCGTATGTTATAATATATTAATTAATGAGGTGCGGAAATGACAAAGAGTTTTAAAGTAGTCCTTGAGCTTAATGAAAAAGGCGGGTACACGGTACACGTACCCTTACTTCCCGGCTGTATAAGCGAAGGCGATACGCGAGAAGAAGCTCTGGCGAATATCAAAGAGGCTATCGAACTTTACATTGAGAGTCTTACGGATGACAACTTACCAGTTCCTTCCGAAGATTCTGTTGAAGAAGCGGTCGTAGAGGTCACTTCGTGAAACTCCCGCGGGTAAGCGGTAAAAAGACCATAGATACGCTTTTAAAAGCTGGGTTCACAGTTCACCGTATTCACGGCAGTCACTATATTCTTAAGCAATCCCAGACAGGGCGCAGGGTAACCGTCCCATACCATCGTGAAGAACTCGCTATAACAACACTGAATTCAATTCTAAAGCAGTCAAGCATCAGCCAAGAGACATTTATTAGTCTATTGTAAATTACACCCCACTTTTTACTATTTATGAAACCCTCCCCATTGACTATCCAGCGTACTTGATGTACGTTATTATATATGGATTCACTTCGTGAGGTAGGATAAATGTTCAAGAAAGTTATCTTCGGGGCTTTATTATTAGTTATAGTCGTTTTTGCTTTCGGCTGTCCCTCGGCGAAGACAACAACAACGACACCACAGGCCAATGTACATACCATCAGCGAGACCACCATCTCGCCCAACTGGGCGATGAGGCAAATAGAAATCACGCTGGAAGGGGAGACCAAGATTGTACTTACCCTGGAGGACGGGGACAAAGTGGACGGCTTTTTCTACCTTACCTCCGGTGAAAATATAAGCTTCAGTATTTCCGGCACCTCGCTTATCTATGAATCCATAGCGACCGGCACGTCGGAAAAGAGCGTTTCTTCAGACCGGTTCTCCTTCACCGCCAGCCAGTCGCAGGGCCTGGCTTATACTCTCAAGCTCAAGCCCGAGAGTCAGGATGCCGCCAGCGCTACCGTAGTTATCCAGCTTATTTATCCTGCCTCCGGTGAAATACTCATACCCATCGGGACAAAGTAGCCGTGTCCAGTGTTTACTCACGCTTTCTCACCAGCTTTAATAAAACATGGCAGTCTTTCTATCAGGGGCTCAAGAGCAGAACCGTCAGGTCTATCGAGACTGAAATACTGCCGTTTTTACGTCGCTGGAATATCCATACCGTCTTTGCCATAGCCGGCATCTTAGCCCCCTTGTTGCTCATTATCGGCGATATTTCGGCATCCGTAGTAGCCGGCGACTACAGCATGTTGCAGAATTCCATAAGCAGCCTGGCTTTGACCAAAATAGGCTGGATGCAGACGATTGGCTTCCTTTTCCTGGGCCTGCTGGTAGAGGTATTCACCGCCGGACTTCTTTTCAATATCAGGGGGAAAAGACTATTCTATATTGGCATATTATTCTTTGTTATCTTCGGGTTTGCTTTACTGCTTATCGGGGCTTTCCGCACCGACCCCGTTGGCGCTGAGCGTACGATAGAAGGGAGAATCCACGGCCTGACCGCCCAGACCGCTTTCACGATATTCCCGGTAGCTTTGTTGTGCCTGCTTTCCAGCATCAAAAACGACCCCAACTGGCAGCGTTTTTTCCGCTATACGCTGGTGACCCTGATTCTGGGGGTCGTCCTGATTATCGTTATCCGTGTTGCCCAAGAGCCGAACCAAGTTTTCGGCCTGATGGAGCGGTTAATTGTTCTTAACATGCTCGTCTGGGTGGAGGTAGCTGCCATCAATCTATTCGCCATGTCTCTCAAGAGGAATAGCTAATTACGCCTCCTCCGCTTGACGCCTTATGTCCACTCTAGTATCATCTTATTGGCAATTGTAAAAACCGGAGAATATGCAAAAAGCGAGTGTGATATCTAATGATAGTCGAAATGCGGACGGGCGCCACTAAAAAAGAA
>JAFGHK010000058.1 GCA_016930185.1 Dehalococcoidales bacterium
AGGTGCTGGGGTGAGTGGAGGGATTTGATTACTCCCCCGATGAGAGGAAACAAATCAGGAGGTGCTGGGGTGAGTGGAGGGATTTGAACCCTCGATCTCCAGGGCCACAACCTGGTGCCTTAGACCGCTAGGCTACACTCACCACACTGGACTCTTTTATTATAAAGGAAAAACATGCCCCCATCAATCGGCGAAGCTATTTCTCCGGCACTTTAATCACCCCGCCCACCTCCTCCAAGTTGTATTTCCCCCTTTGCGGGAAGTTTTTTTATTTCTCGCTGAACTCCACAATGGTTACCCCTTCGCCCCCCTCCCATTTTTCACCCGCCCGAAAGCTCTTAACCAGCGGGTGTCGCCCGAGCTCCCGACGCACGGTCAGGCGTAGCGTCCCGCTGCCCTTACCGTGGATAACTTTCACCTGTTGCAGGCCAGCCATATAGCTATCGTGTAAAAAGCGCTCCAGCTTTGGGATTGCCTCGTCCACGGTCAGATAGCGCAGGCGCAGCTCGTCGGGCGCCGGCGGGCCTGTATAGTACTCATGTTCTTTCACGATAATTTTACTGATTTGATAATATCAATGTGCGTTCAAGATAACGCCGTCTTTACCATACTTTTTAGTGAGTGAAACCGCCAGGAACATAAAGGGCCGGTCGACCTTCAATACTTTTAAAGGACAGTGTCTCAATCCTGCTGGGGCGAAGATAAGACAGCTTTTGGTGAGGATATATTTTTCGTCCTCCAGCCAGAGCTCCACCTCCCCGCCTAAATCTTTGGGATTTTGAGGGTCGCTACCGATAAAGCCGATAACCTCATCGAAATCATGCACGTGTGACGGAGAACCTTCGCCATCTGTTGCTTTCCAGTACCAGGAACAGATGATGCTGAAAGCGCCCTTGATAAACTCGTCTTCCAGCCACATTACGCGTGTGGCTCTTTCATTATACCCGTGCTCTTGGTCAAGTTGGCGCGCCATATCCGGGAGTTTTAAATCGGTCATAACGTATTTTTCATATTTTCTGCCTGCCATTTTAACTTACTCCTTGGGAATTTACCTGGCTTAGTGCTATTGTAACACCTTTAGGCCGGAGACGAGAAATCCCCTTATTATGGAAGAAGGATATGTGTTTATATCTTGCCCCCTTAGTGTCATACCCCTTATAATTAAACCGTATGTTTGAAGTCCTCTCGGAAAAGCTTAACGCCGTCTTTAGCCGGCTGACCAGTCGCGGCAAGCTTACGGAAAAAGACATCGATGAAGCCCTGCGGCAGGTGCGTTTGGCCCTGCTGGAGGCGGACGTAAATTTTAAGGTGGTGAAGGATTTCACCGGGCGCGTCAAGGAGCGCTCAATCGGCAAAGAGGTCATGGAGAGCCTGACGCCCGGCCAGCAAATCGTTAAAATCGTCAACGAAGAGTTGATTAAGACCCTCGGCGACGGTGATGCCGGCAAGCTGGCATCCGTTTCCCAGCCCCCCGCTGTTATCATGATGGTCGGTTTGCAGGGCAGCGGCAAGACCACCACCGCCGCTAAGCTGGCGCTGCTTTTAAAGCACGGCGGACATAAACCGATGCTCATTGCAGCCGATAACCGCCGCCCTGCCGCTATAGAACAGCTGGTGACGCTCGGCAAGCAGCTCGATGTAGAGGTATATGCCGAAGACCCCAAAACGTCATCTAAAGATATCTGCGCCCGCGCTCTGAATCAGGCGAAGAAAATCGCTGCCACTCACATCATCGTCGATACGGCCGGCCGACTTCACATCGACGAGGAGCTCATGAAAGAGTTGGAGCAGGTGAAAAAGGTGCTTAAGCCGGACGAGGTGCTGCTGGTGGTGGACGCCATGACCGGGCAGGACGCCGTACGCGTGGCCGAGGAGTTCCATGCTAAAGTGGACGTCACCGGACTTATCATGACCAAGATGGACGGCGATGCCCGTGGCGGCGCGGCTTTGTCCATCCGCTGGGTTAGTGGCGTACCGATTAAATTCATCGGCGTCGGTGAAAAGGTGGATGCCCTGGAGCCGTTCTATCCGGATAGGCTGGCCTCCCGTATCCTCGGTATGGGCGATGTCCTCACCTTCATCGAGAAAGCGGAAAAGACCCTCGACGAGAAGAAGGCGCTGGAGCTCCAGAAAAAAATCCAGAAGTCCGGCTTCACGCTGGAGGACCTGCTCGAACAGTTAAATGCTATCAAGAAGATGGGGCCGATTGGGCAAATCGTCGATATGCTGCCTGGTATGTCAAAATTGTCCGGCAAGGTGCCGGAGGACGCCCAGGAAGCTCATCTGAAAAAGATAGAAGCTATTATCCAGTCCATGACGTTGGAGGAAAGAAACAATCCGTCGATTATCGGCGGGAGCCGTCGACGGCGTATCGCGCGGGGCAGCGGCACCGCCACGCATGATATCAATCAATTATTAAACCAGTTTTCCCAGATGCAAAAGCTTATCAAGATGGGCGCTGGTGGCAAACTCCCCAGGAATATGATGGGGATGTTTAAGTAGGTTGGCTCTCCTCCTCCGGCGGGTGTTTTTCCAGTTCCATCAGGGGTTTACTGAAGAAACCCAGCAGCGTAATAATCAGGAAAGCCCCGCCGCAGATAAAGTAAATCCACTCTATCCCCATGAAGTCGGCCGCCGGACCGGCTATCGCCAGCCCTATCGGTATCATCAGCCCGCTTAATGAGTTTATCAGGGTGAAGACACGCCCCTGCATATCTTTAGCGACTATTGAGTTCATAATGGCTAAAAACGGGGCGTCCGTCATCGTAATGCCGACTCCCAGAATAAACGAGTCCACGAGGATAAAGTAGAACAGTCTTTCGGAGGTAAAGCCCAGACCCACATTGGTAATGCCTATTATCAATAGCCCCAGCAACAATAAATAAATGCGTTTCTTAAAACCTCCCCATATCCCCAGCAGGAAACCGGCTGTAATATTGCCAATGCCCATAATGGCACTAAGCCATCCCAGTTTAAGGACATCCCCACCGAGTTTGAGGTTCACCAGCATCGGGAAGAGACTGACTGCCGGCCCTGTGAAAAATCCGAGCAGGGCAAACAGCCACATCAGCACCGTCAGGCCGCGGCGCGCCATCAGGTAGCGGAAACCCTGCATCATATCGCCGATGATGGAGGCCTTTTCCGCCAGTGTGGTGCGTACCGGTTGCGGAATCGTCAGCGGGAGAATGAAGCCGATAGCTATAATGGCTGTACCGATATCCACCGCGAGCACGCCCTGCATCGGCAGCGTTTCCATCAGTAAAGCCCCCAGCGGCGGCGCCGCTATACTCACGACACCTTGTAGTATCTGGTTAAAGCCGGCCGCGCGGGTCAGGTGCTTCTCCGGCACGATAGTGGCGATCGAAGCCAGCACGGCCGGGAAATGGAACGTCTGCCCGATGGAACGTAAGACCATCGCCACGTAGATATGCCATATCTGGATGGTATCGGTGAGGAAAAGCAGTACCAGCCCCAGCGTGACGATGGCGATGGAAAGGTCCGCGAAAATCATTATTTTCTTGCGGTTCCACCTGTCCACCAGCGGTCCGATAAATGGTCCCAGCACTATTTGCGGTATCAGCGCCACCAGCATGGCCGTCGCCAGAATGGTTGCAGAGCCGGTCTCTCTGGTCAAATACCAGGCCAGCGCAAACTCCACCACGACGGTCCCTATCAGCGAGAACGCCTGGCTGAACCACATGACAAAAAAGGTTTTAATTTAAGTTGCCTCCTGAAAATATAAAAAAGAAAGGGGCTTTTCGTGCCCCTTTAGTAAAAACCAGCGTAAACCCGGTGCCTTTAGTTAGAAAAGAGCACACCTTCCCTTCTTCGTAATTACAGTAATAAGTGTCATGATTTGTGTATTATAGCACAGGTTTTGCAGGAAGTATAGTAGTTGGTACAACTCTTTTTCAGGTAGTGCTTGAGTTGTCAACTTATTGCTGTTCAAGAGAGGGATTGATATGGTCGTCGATGATAACTCTCACCCCGAACAGCAGGGACATAGCGATAATTATGGCGGCAAGAATCAGGAACAAAAACCATCCGGATATTTCTGTATAAAGGTAGTCGATACCTACCCCCATTCCGCAGCCGGCGGCCAGAACGACAGCGTACAAAAGGAATTTTGAGACCTTTAATGAAATACGCTTCAAGAGCATGTTACTCCAGATAGTCCTTGAGCTTCCTGCTCCGGCTGGGATGCCGCAGCTTCCTTAGGGCCTTGGCTTCTATTTGCCGGATGCGCTCACGCGTCACGTTGAACTCCACGCCTACCTCTTCCAGCGTCCGGCTGCGCCCGTCTTCCAGCCCGAAACGCAGTTCCAGTACCCGCTTCTCGCGGGGGGTTAGGGTGGTAAGGACGTCTTCGATTTGCTCCTTGAGTAGCTGCTTGGATGCTATATCCACCGGCGGCAGGGCGTTCCTGTCCTCAATGGAGTTACCGAGGGGACTGTCCTCTTCCTCACCGATTGGGGACTCCAGTGAAATGGGGAGCTGGGATACTTTAACAATCTCCCGCACCTTGTCGGAGGAGACTTCCATCTCCTTGGCTATCTCACGCGAGGTGGGCTCGCGGCCGTACTCCTGTGCCAGCCTCCGACTGATTCTTAACAGGCGGTTGATTGTCTCCACCATGTGCACCGGTATGCGTATGGTACGCGCCTGGTCGGCGATGGCGCGGGTCAGCGCCTGGCGTATCCACCATGTGGCGTAGGTACTGAACTTGTACCCCTTGCGGTAATCGAACTTTTCCACGGCTCTCATCAGTCCGATATTGCCCTCCTGTATCAGGTCCAGGAGGGACATGCCGCGGCCGATGTGCTTCTTGGCCACGCTGACCACCAGCCGCAGGTTGGCTTCAATCAGGTGCTTTTCCGCCCGCTTGCCTTCGTGCAGAATCTTGTTGATGTAAGAAGAGAAAAACGTTTCATGGACTCCCAGAGAGTTGACGAATTTATGATTATCCACCAGCTTTTCTAAATCGGCCAGAGACACGCTGCCGTCGATGGTGTTGCGGATTTCTTCAGGGAGCAAGCGGCTGACCGTAGAAAGCCTGACCAGCGCCTCTTCCGTTTCGGTAACGGTCTTGCCCAGCCTGTATGCAAAATCACTGACCACCTGCGGGTCAAGGGAGTTATCGATGGTTTGCTGCAGCTTTTCATCGTAAATAGTTTCGGAAAAACCTTTCACTTCTTGCAGGCCGAGGTTATCCTGCAGCAGGCGGACGAGGTCGGTGGACTTTCCCATGTACTCTAATACTGCCAGCATGATTTCGGTGGCGGAAGGTTGCCGGCCGTTTTTCCTCGTGTACTCCTGCCGTATTTCATTTATGTATTTACTCTCTTCCATGCGTTTGGCCAGGTTCTTCTCATCCTCGGCAGTAAGCAGGTGCACCCGGCCGATTTCGTGGAGATAGATACGCACGGGGTCGTCGGTGATATCCTGCTCGGCTATTTCGTCCGTGGGTAATTCAAGGTCGAGGTCGAGGTCTTCATCTTCACTATCTTCCTCGAACCGCTTGTCTTTTACCCATATGTCGTCAGATTCGGATATATCCGAGTCTTCCATATCCTTACCGGATTCCATATTAGCCCCGAACATCGTGCCTGATTTTTCGCTGGAGTCCTGTATTTCATTAAGATTTTTTTCGCTGTGCAGGGAATCCATCTCATTCTTTTCGTTGTCCATAACCTATCTCCTTGTTCGATGAGGGGCTGAATTTCTTTTCTTACCCTTGCGGGCATCCAGCTCACGGAGCTGGTGACTGATTTCCAGGTCTTCTTCAATTCGGGAGGGGTCGGTATCCGTATCGCCTGCCTCCGCCCGCCGGGCCGCCAGTTCCTTAAGGTATGTTTTCCTTAATTCCAGTACGCAGTCCATTAACCTGATATCAATGTTGTTTCTGGCGCCTGGAAGGCTCTTATTCATTATAACATCAAGGTGGTCATGAAGGGCAGGGTCGAGCTGTTCTTTTAAGGACGTAATATCTTCAGGCCCATGCAAAATGTTAAATATCTCGCGGTTTTCACTGTTTTTAAAGTACTCCGGGCGGATGTCCTGCTGGTATTCGCGCAGCTCGGGGTACTGCAGGAGCAGCGCCAGGCAGTATTCCTCGCGGGAGCTGGAAGCCAGGGGACGCAGCGTGCCCCCGACCGCAGGTTTGGGCACTGTTGATTGGCGTCTTGCCGGCGACGGTTTAATCCTGCTCAACGATGCCTTAATGGTGTTCATATCCACTTTCACTAAGTCAGCCAGTTTTTGCAGGTAATGCGCCTGCCGGATGGGGTCGTTAATCGCGGCGATGACCGGCAGCAGCCTGTCCACTGCGGCGGACTTGTCTCTGGCGGTGGTAAGGTCCATCGTTGCGGTCGTTTTTTCAAACAGGAAGTCTACCAGCGGCACAGCGCTCTTAACGAACTCCTGCCACTTTTCCATGTCTTCCCGCATTACTTCATCGGGGTCCTTGCCCGCAGGAAGGATGATGACCCGCATCTCCGCGTTGAGGATATTTTCGTAGCCAACCGTTCTTAGCATGGCTTCCTCGCCGGCGGCGTCGGCGTCTAATGATAATATAAGATTTTTGCTCAACTTTTTCAGTATATTCACCTGCGTTTCCGTAATCGCCGTGCCCATGCAGGCGACGGCGTTGGTGACACCGCACTGGTGCGCCATGATAACGTCCATGTAGCCTTCCATGATAATAGCGGCGTCCTGCTTTCTTATTTCCGCGGCGGCGCGGTCTATGCCGTATAACGTACCGCTCTTATCGAAGGTAGGTGACTGGGGCGAATTTATATACTTGGGGTCCGATTTATCCAGCACTCTCGCCCCGAACCCCGTCACCCTTCCTCTGGCATCACGTATGGGTATCATCAGCTTGCCGCGGAAACGGTCGAACGTCTTGCCCTGTTCATCCTGGTACAGCAGGCCTGCGGTGACCAGCGTCTTTTCCTTGAAGTCTCTCTCCAGAAAATACGACTTGAGCGCCTCACGACTGTCCAGGCTGAACCCGATTTGAAAATCGGTGATGGTCTTGGCGTTAAAGCCGCGCTTTTCCACGTATTTTTTCGCTCCTGCCGCCGCCGGGTTGTTTAACAGGAGGTTGTGATAATAAAGCGATGCGGCTTCGTTGGCGCTGAAGAACGGCTCTTTTTCCTCTTTTTTAGCTTCAGCGCCGCTGTACGAGGGCAGGGTGACGCCGGCCCGCTTGGCCAGCAGTCTTAAGGCCTCCCCGAAGTCCAGCCCCTCCTTTTTCATGATGAAAGCGAAGACATCGCCGCCGGTGTTGCAGGCGCCGAAGCAATGCCAGCTCTGCTGTTCCGGATAGACGAAGAAAGAGGGGTGCTTTTCGCTATGGAAAGGGCATAAAGCCGTCAGGTTACGCCCGGCCTTTTTCAGCGTGGCGTACTGCCCGACTACCTCGGCGATATCCAGCTTCTGTTTTATTTCGTCGATTTCGCTCATGGAATTTCAGGGACAATTATATATTATACAACTTTTAGGAGAGAAAAGGGGTATTGATTCAGATTTTAGAGTTTAAAATTTAGAGTTTCCCACACCCCTTTACCCCACATTATTAGCTTAATAACTCATCCTCATCTTTATGCCGCGACCGTGCAGGTACTCCTTAAGCTGGCGGCAGGTATATTCGCCGTAATGGACGATGGAGGCTACCAGGGCGGCGTCGGCACGGCCTTCCGTAAGCACGTCGTAAAGGTGCTCCGGCTTGCCCGCCCCACCCGAGGCGATGACCGGTATTCCTACTGCCTCTGCTAACATCCGCGTGAGTTTTAGTTCATAGCCGTTGTTGGTGCCGTCGGCGTCGATGGAGTTGACTACCAGCTCGCCCGCCCCCAGCCTTTCTCCCTCTTTAGCCCACCATAGCGCGTCTATACCCATGGGTGTTATCCCGCCGTTAACGACTATTTCATAGCCGGAAGGAATTTTTTCGGTAGGGGGCACCCGTCGTATATCCATGGAAAGGATGGTGCTCTGCGACCCTATGGCGTCGGCGATTTCCGATATAAGTTCCTTACGCAATACAGCGGCGGTGTTTACATTCACCTTTTCCGCGCCGGCGTTACGCAGCTTGGTGGCGTCTTCCACCGACCGGATACCCCCGCCGACCGAGAACGGAATGAAAATCTGCGAGGCCGCTTTCTCCACGAAGTCTATCATGATATCCCGGTTTTCCCGCGAGGCGGTAATGTCGTAAAATACCAGTTCGTCCACGCCTTCTTCATAGTACTGGCGGGCCTTAGCTACCGGGTCGCCTATATCCTTGGTATCGACGAACCTGATGCTTTTGGCGAGCTTCCCCCCGCGCACGTCCAGGCAGATTACCAGTCTTTTACTTAGCATAGGTTTTTATTTTACACCTTTTGTTATGGCTGTCAAGGGTTCCAGCGAGTAAATTTCTCCAGCATTTGCAGGCCGAGCCGTCCGCTTTTTTCCGGGTGGAACTGCACGGCGAAGAGGTTCTTGTAACCCAGCGCGCAGCAGAAGTCCCCGCCGTAATCGGCCGTGGCGTAGATATTTTGTTTATCCGTCGGACTCGGGTAATAAGAGTGAACAAAATAAAACTCGTCTCCCTTTTTAACGCCGTCCAGCAGGGGGTGGGACTTAACCACCCTGACCTCGTTCCAGCCCATGTGCGGTATTTTGAGTGTTTTATCGTCGATTTTAAAGCGTACGGTCTTGCCCGGCACCAGCCCCAGGCATTCCTGCGGGCCTTCCTCGGAACCTTCAAGAATAATCTGTGCCCCTAAGCAGATGCCCAGTATGGGTACACTTGACATAAATGCATTTTTTATCGCCGTATCCAGCCCCGTTTTCTTGAGGTACTCCATGGCGCTGGGCGCCGCCCCCACCCCTGGAAAAATTATCTTTTCAGCTTTAACCACGACCTTAGGGTCGTTGGTGGTCATGGCTTCAGAGCCCGCCTCCGCGCAGGCGCGCAGCACGCTCCGTATATTCCCGGCGTTATAATCTATAATGGTAATCATTTCAGGATTCCGAAAATCGTGGTCTGGTAACCTATCCCCCTGTTTCCCCCTTCCCTTAGGTATTATAGAGGGAAGGGGGAATTATTAGAAGAGGGGCGGGGCCCCTCTTAAACGCCCCCGTTTTATTTGTTTTTGAGTTCCTCCGCCCGCCTCAACGCGTACTGGTCGGTCATGCCGGCAATATAGTCCACCACCCCCCGTGCAACGGTATCGGCGTGGCGGCGGTATTCCACCGGCAGCTTGTCCTCGTGTTCTGTAAAATACCGGTAGAGGAAACGAATTACCTCTCTGGCTTTTGTTGTTTCTTCTTGAGTGGCGCGCAGGTTATAGACTTTCTCGTTAAGAAAGCTGTTCAAAGTCTTGGCGGCTGCCGTCACCGCCGGACTCATCCTGATGGCGGGCTGCTCCTTTATTATATCACTGCTGCGTACGTCCCACGAACTCTCGATGATATCCGTGACCATGGTGTTGATGCGGAGCGAATGGGTAAGCCCCAGGACACTGACGACTTCGAGGGGCAGGTTGCCTTCAATAATGATGCCCGCCCTGACCGCGTCGCCGATATCATGGTTGATGTAGGCTACCGTGTCCGCAATCCTGACCACCTCGCCTTCGATGGTGCCTATTTCTCCCCAGTCGTCTCCCAGAATGGTGCCTGTGCTCGACTTCGAGTGGTTGACGATGCCGTCGCGCACCTCCCAGGTAAGGTTAAGCCCCAGGCCGTCTTTCTCCAGATATTCCACGATGCGCAGGCTCTGCTCGTTGTGGCGGAACCCCTTTTCGTAAAGCTCATCCAGCACGTCCTCCCCGATGTGCCCGAAGGGCGTATGCCCCAGGTCGTGCCCCAGCGCGATGGCTTCCGTGAGGTCTTCGTTGAGGTTCAGTGCCCGGGCGATGGTGCGCGCTATCTGACTTACCTCCAGCGTGTGGGTCAATCGGGTCACGTAATGGTCGCCGAGCGGCGCGATAAAGACCTGCGTCTTGTGTTTGAGACGCCGGAAGGAATTGCAGTGGATGATGCGGTCGCGGTCGCGCTGGAAAGCCGTGCGTATAGGGTCGAGCGGTTCCGGTCGTTCCCGGCCGCGCGAGAACAGGCTTTTCACGGCATGAGGTGAAAGGCCCTCTTCTCTCTTTTCGGTCAACCGTCGGATATTTAACTGTTCAGTCACTGACTTATTTAAGCAGTTGAACGTGAAAATTTCAAGCCTGTTGATATTCTAAAACCATAGGGTTTAGGATACGTAAAAATAGGGGCGGGTTTTTAGTCCGCCCCTACAATAGCACCAAAAATCAAAAATGTCTATTTAACGCCCAGCTTTTTCTCCGCCGCTGCGATGATGTCGCGGGTGACGTCAATCATGTCCGGGCTTACGCTTACGCTGGTAATGCCCCACTCCACCAGTTTCTCCGTGATTTCCGGATAAACGGAAGGCGCCTGGCCGCAGATGGAGCAGGTAACGCCCTTTTCTTTACATGTCCTGACGACCTTCTCAATGGAAATCATCACGGCATCATTGCGCTCGTCGAAGGTAGCCGCCAGCTTGGCGCTGTCCCGGTCGATACCGAGCGTAAGCTGGGTGAGGTCGTTGGAGCCGATGGATATGCCGTCGATGCCGACTTCGATAAACTTGTCTAGCAAAATGACGTTGGATGGCACCTCGCACATCATCCAGAGCTTGAAGTTGGCCGAGCGCTTAAGCCCCTCCTCCTCCATGATTTTAACGGTACCGGCCATTTCCTTCACGGTACGCACAAAAGGTATCATCACCCACAGGTTATCGTATTTTTCCCTGACTTTTTTAATCGCGGCGAGTTCCAGTTTGAAAGTCTCGATGTCCGTGATGTAACGCGAGGCGCCCCGGTAGCCTATCATCGGGTTTTCCTCGTCCTCTTCGAATTTCTCGCCGCCCTTGAGCGCCTTGTACTCGTTCGACTTGAAGTCGTTGGTACGGTACACCACCTGCCTTGGATGAAATGCCTTGGCGAAGTTGGTGAGTCCGGCCGCCAGTTTCTCCACGAATTCCTGGCCGCGCCCCTGCTCGATCATGTAGCTGGGGTGCTCGCCGATTTCGGCTACCATGAACTCGGCGCGTAATAGTCCAATGCCGTCGACGTCTCTGGTAGCTACCCGGTCCACGATTTCCGGCTGCGCCAGGTTGGCAAGCAGTTTGGTCTTGGTCTTCACCTCGCCGCGGGCGCGTATCTTGATATCCGTCTTGACCTCTATCTTGCCGGGATAGACCTTGCCGTTGCTGCCGTCCACGGTAATGACCTGCCCGTCCTTAAGGGTGGAGGTGGCATTTTCACAGCCGACCACGCAGGGAATGCCCAGCTCGCGGCTGACGATAGCGGCGTGCGCCGTTCTGCCGCCCCGGTCGGTGACGATGGCCGCCGCCCGTTTCATGGCGGGCACGAAGTCCGGCGTGGTCATTTCCGCTACCAGTATGTCCCCTTCGAGGACTTTGTCAATCTGCGAGGGGTCGGGTACTATTTTCACCGGACCGTAGGCCACGCCCGGGCTGGCCGGCGCGCCGGACACAAGCACGGGCGCGTCTATATCATGGGCGGATTCCTTGCCCTTTTTAATAGTGGTTACAGGGCGTGTCTGGACGATGTAGATATTGCCGTCTTCTTTCGCCCATTCCACGTCCTGTGGGAACTTGTAGTGCTCTTCCAGTTTCTGGCCGATTTTCGCCAGGAATATGATATCTTCGTCGGTGATTTTTTGTTTGGCTTTCTCCGCCTCGGTCAGTTCTATTTTAGTGTTGTCCGCCTTGCCGTGCGCGCCGGCTTTCTTGACCAGCTTCCATTCCTGTTTCTTGATTTCCTTGGCGAGAATTTTCATGTTCTTTTTGTTAACGGTGTAATGGTCCGGGGTGACATCGCCGGAGACAATCATTTCGCCCAGACCCAGCACCGCCTCAATAGTGATTGTATCAACGTTGCTGGTCGTCGGCTCGATGGTGAACATCACGCCGGACGATTCCGACTGCACCATTCTTTGCACCGGCACGGCTATGCCTACCTTGAAATGGTCGAAGCCCTGCTCCTGCCGGTAGAAGATAGCCCGCGCGCCGAAGAGTGATGCCCAGCAGTCCTGCACGGCTTTAACCACGTCCTTTTCACCCTGGACATTCAGGAAGGTTGCCTGCTGCCCGGCGAATGATGCCTCCGGCAGGTCCTCGGCCGTGGCGGAAGACCGCACCGCTACCAGCCCCTTGCCCATTTTCACGTAAGCTTGCTCGATTTCCCTGGCGAGCGCGGCGGGCATGGTTGCATCCGTTATCAGTTTTTCTACCTTTACGGCGACCCCCTGGAGTTGCTTGCTGTTCTGAATATCAACGGGGCCGAGGAGGGTCTTGATTTTATTCTGAAGTCCGGCATTTTCTATGAAATTGTAGTAAGCGGATGCGGTTACTATAAAGCCAGGCGGTACAGGGATTCCTGCATTGGTCATCTCGCCGAGGTTAGCGCCTTTACCCCCCACCAGCGGGATGTCTTTCTTGGTAACCTCATTGAACCAGACGATTGCCTTTTGACTCTGTCGCATACTCAATCCTCCGTAAATAATACTTTAGTAGGGATTTGCACGGGCAGGGTGACGCTCTATTATATCATATTTGGTTACTGTATTTGTCAAATTATACGGAGTATTCTGTTGGGGCAATTTTGTGTAATATTCATAAAATTTTAACGCAATTTTTATTTGACAGGGCTGATAATGTGGGTTTAGAATTAAATACGATAGATGTGATAAGGGGAAGGGAGGTTCACCCATGATTGAAATGACGATTGATAGTATTCGGGTCAGCCTGATGAATTACCAGCGCGTGGTCATTCTTAAAGAGAAAGTATCAGACCGCTATCTGCCTATCTGGATCGGTCCGTCGGAAGCGGATGCTATAGCCGTAAAACTCCAGGGGGTCGCTGTTCCCCGCCCCCTTACCCATGACCTGCTGAATTCGGTTATTGATACCCTGGGAGGCGCGGTAAATTCTATTGTCGTCAACGACCTCAAGAATGATACGTTTTTTGCTAAAGTCGTTATCGAGACAGGCGGCAAGCAGATGGAAGTTGATTCCCGCCCCAGCGATGCCCTTGCCCTCGCCGTGAGAACGGGTGTGCCCATTTTTGCCGACGAAGCGGTGCTTGAAAAAGCCGGCATCCTTCTTGATGGCGAGACCGGCAAGCCTATCTTCGAGGAGCGTGAGACTGCCGAAGGCAAGACTCCTAAGGTCAATGATGAAGAGATGAAGAAGAAAATGTCCGCTTTCTACGACTTCATTAATACTCTCGACCTTGATGACTTCGATAAACGCAAGTCTTAGGTAAAATCTTATTATCACATAGTGAAAAGCCCTGGTATTTAAATCAGGGCTTTTTCTTTTACTCGTTTCAGGTTATTTACGGATTATTTATATCCTTCGTTGCTTTGTTTATGCGCTGGTTATCTTCCGGGTGTTATTATTTATCTGAACGTTAATAATTCAACAGTTATTCAAGTTCCCCAGCTTGATAACGGCCCAAAAGATAAAGGGGCCCGGTCAGTCCTCAAGAAAAAACCAGCGTTTGAGGGTTCACCCGGCCCCTTTACTCTTTTACTTGGGGCTATGATTATTGTGGTTTAGTCCTATAAATCGATGCCGATAGCGCGGAAAATACCTTGTATTCCGAAATAGCCGGCGTAGACCACCGTAAACGACTTTACCAGTTTGCCGGCCAGCACGACGAAGATATACTTCTTAAGCCCGATGCGCAGCGCCCCCGCCGCAAAAGCCGCCGGGTAGAAAAATGGATTCACGATGCAGGTTATGATAAAAAGCGCCACAGCCCCCCACCGCTCGATTATTTTCAGGCATTTTTCATAAGCCTTCTGAATGCGGTTGTGTTTGGTTTTACTGATAGCATGTCCTGCCCCCCGCCCCGTCAAGTATATAGTCAGCGCTCCTATAAGCTCTCCCAGCGCCGCCGCTATCGCCACCAGCCAGGGGTATTCCATGACGCCTCCCAGGGCGAATACGACCGCCAGCATCGGCACGGGCACGATAACCGTAGCCCCGCCCAGTATGCTGATGAAAAAAGCGCCCACATAGCCGTAATTCTGCAGCGCCTGGACCTGTTCTTTATAGACGACGATGCCTACCGCCATCAGTATGGTAACAACAATGCCTACTATGCCGAAGATAAATGCCCAGCGGACTGCCCTTTTGTTGGTGGGTACTGTGCCGGTTGGAGTGCCGGTCTCAAAAACGGGCTTTTCTTCCGATACCTGCTTTGTCATAAGTGACTATATTATACACTCACATGGCAAAGCCGTCCACCGTTTGTATCTGCGGGTGATGGCTGCAATTCAAGTAAAAACAAAAAGAGGGGGCTTTTCAGCCCCCTCCCGGTTTATAGTCTGTTATACAGTATGTTTATCAGGCCGCTGCTTTCGTAGTCGCTTTAATCGCTGCCTTGGTCTTGAAAGTCAGCTCCTTGCCTTCTTTGTTGAGGTCAACCTTTACGGTATCGCCCTCTTTAAGCTCGCCCCGCAATACCTTGCTGGAGAGAGGGTTTTCCACGTACCGCTCGATGACTCTCCGCAGCGGTCGCGCCCCGTAAACCGGGTCGTAGCCTTCCTTGGACAGCCAGCCTTTCGCCTTGTCCGTCAGTTCCAGGTTTATTTTACGCTCTCCCAGCCTCCCCTCAAGGTCTTTTACCATCAGGTCGACGATTTTTCTAAGGTGCTCCTCGCTAAGCTCATGGAACACTATTATCTCGTCCAGCCGGTTGAGAAATTCGGGATGGAAGCGCTTCCTGACCTCGGCCAGGACCTTTTCCTTCATATTTTCGTACTTTCTTTTTTGTGTCGCGGCGCTGTCCTTCGCCGGGGTGAATCCCATTTGCCCCTCGCGCTTGATAAGCTCCACGCCGGCGTTGCTGGTCATGACGACGACCGTATTCTTGAAGTCCACCGTCCGACCCTGCCCGTCGGTCAGGCGTCCGTCGTCCATTATCTGTAGGAGTGTATTAAAGACTTCCGGGTGGGCTTTTTCCACTTCATCAAGCAGGATAACGCGGAAGGGCCGCCGTCTTACGGCCTCGGTAAGCTGTCCGCCCTCGTCGTAGCCGACATATCCCGGCGGCGCCCCGATAAGCCTTGAGACGGTGTGTTTTTCCTGGTATTCGGTCATGTCCAGCCGTACCATGGCGTTTTCGTCATCGAACAGGAACCACGCCAGCGAGCGTACCAGCTCGGTCTTGCCTACACCCGTTGGCCCCAGGAACATGAAGCTCCCGATGGGTCGCCGCGGGTCCTTAAGCCCGGCACGACTCCGCCGTATCGCCTCAGAAATCGCCGCCACCGCCTCCTCCTGGTCTATCAATCGCTCGTGAATGCGTTCCTCCATATGTATCAGTTTCTGGGCTTCTCCCTCCAGCATCTGTGATACGGGGATTCCCGTCCAGTTGGATATAAGCTGGGCTATCATCTCCCCGGTTACCTCGTGGCTGATTTTTTCTTTCTTCAGCCAGTCATCTTTGGCTGTATTATATTCCGGCTCGATTTTCATTCTTTCCGACCTTATTTCGGCCGCTTTCTCGAAGTCCTGCCTTTGCGAAGCTGCCTCCTCTTCGTTGGAAAGGCGGTTGATTGTCTGCTCCAGTTTTTTAACCTCCGCAGGCGCGCTTTCACTATCGATGCGCAGCTTGCTGGAGGCCTCGTCAATCAGGTCGATTGCTTTGTCCGGCAGCTGCCGGTCGGCGATATAGCGCTGCGAGAGCTTAGCGGCCTCTTCGAGGGCTTCATCGGTGATTTTTACCTTGTGGTGCGCCTCGTATCGGGGACGCAGTCCTTTCAATATCTCGATAGTGGCCTCGACGCTCGGTTCGTTGATAAAGACCGGCTGGAAACGCCTTTCCAGGGCGGTGTCCTTTTCGATGTGCTTGCGATATTCGTCCAGCGTCGTCGCGCCCACGCACTGGAGCTCGCCGCGCGCCAGCGCCGGTTTGAGCATGTTACTGGCGTCGATGGCCCCCTCTGCAGCGCCGGCTCCAACGACTGTATGTATTTCATCTATAAACAGGATAATTTCCTTTTTAGCTTCCTTGACCTCTTCCATGACGGCTTTAAGCCGCTCCTCGAACTCCCCTCGGAACTTGCTGCCTGCCACCAGCGACCCCATGTCCAGGGCGATGACCTTGCGTCCCTTGAGTGAATCGGGCACGTCATCGGCGGCGATTTTTTGCGCCAGTCCTTCCGCGATGGCTGTCTTGCCGACGCCTGCCTCACCCACGATAACCGGGTTGTTCTTGGTGCGCCGCGTCAGTATCTGCATGACACGCTTGATTTCCATTTCCCGCCCGATAACCGGGTCGAGTTCACCTTTACGGGCCAGTTCGGTCAGGTCGCGCCCGTACTTCTGCAATGAGCGGTACTTACTTTCCGCCCGGCTGTCATCCACGCGCCTACTCCCCCTTAACTTTTGCAGGGCGGCGTACACTTTCTCCTGGTTTACGCCCGCGCTGTGCAGCAGTTTGGCGGCATCTCCCTTGTCATCGCTGACTATCGCGATAAGCAGGTGCTCGGTGCTGATGAAGTCGTCCTTGAGCCGGTTTGCTTCTTCATCGGCCTTCTGCATCAGCTGCGCGATGCGCGGCGTAGCATAAATTTGCCCTGTCTGGTAGGCAACCTTGGGTGTGTTTCTAAGGATTTCTTCAAGCTGGTTCCTGATGCCCTCTGTATTTACATTAAGCTCTTTAAGGATTTCTCCCACCAGTCCCTGCCTCTGTACCAGCAGGGCTAAAAGGATGTGTTCCACGTCCCACTGGCTGTGCTTGAACTGCATCGCCATTTGCTGGGACGCCTGTATTGCTTCCTGTGCCTGTTCTGTAAAACGTTCCTGTCTCATTACTCGTCGCCTCCCCTCAATTGCTCGATTTCATTTTGCGCCTGTTCCAACGCCTGCTGGAGTTCGTCCACCCGCTGCATCATACGCAGGATAACTTCCACTCCAGGCAGATTGATGCCCATGTCGTCCACCAGCGCTTTTACCCTTTTCAGCAGGGCGATGTCGTAGTCCGAGTAAAGACGCACGTTGCCCCGTGAGCGTCTAGGCTGGATGACGCCTACCTTTTCGTAATAGCGCAGGGTATAGGTTTGCACGTCCAGCATCCTGGCGGCCACGCTGATAACATAGCGCGGTTCTCTTTCATTCATTTCTCTGTTCATAATTTACCTCGCCGGAAAATCAAGCCGGGTGTAACTGCCCCAGTTGCTTGAATAATTCCCTTTCTTTTTCCGTTAATTTAGTCGGTAGCACGATATTTACTTTAGCCTTGAGGTCGCCTCTGGTTGACTTGCCCAGGTGTGGCATGCCCTGTCCTCCCAGTCGGAAAATGCGGCCGTTCTGGGTTTCCGGCGGTATTTTCAGGGCCAGTTTGCCGCCTTTAAGCGTGGGCACCTGCACCTCACCGCCCAGCACTGCTACCGTTAGCGGCACGGGTATTTCCGTGATAAGGTCGTCCCCCTGTCTCTGGAATACTTTGTGAGGGACTACGGTTACATTGAGATATAAGTCGCCGCTGGGTCCGTTGCCATAGCCCGGCTGTCCCTTGCTGGAAATGCGTACGCGTGAACCGGTTTTCACGCCGGCCGGGATTTTTATCTCCAGCCGCTTGATGTCTGATACCACGCCTGCGCCGCGACAGGTAGAGCAGGGAAGGTTCTGGATGCGTCCTGTGCCGTGACAGGTCGGGCAGGGCTTCTCTCCCTGCAGGTTTATCATTCGGCTCGACCCGTTAAAGGCTTCTTCCAGCGTTACTTCCACACTGGTTTCTAGGTCCTGGCCGCGCCTGGGCTGGGAGCGTCTTGAAAAGCCGCGACGGCCCGTTCCTCCGAACAGCTCGTCAAACAGGCTGTCCATGCCCCCGATATCCCCACCGAAATGAAAGCTGGTGCCGCCTCCGGTCGAGTACTGCCGGTACTGCGACTGCTGCCTCGCCGCTTCATCAAGCTGGTCGGCGTACTGCCACTTATCTCCATACTTGTCGTATTTACGGCGTTTTTCCTTGTCGGAAAGCACCTCGAAAGCCTCGTTGACTTCCTTGAATTTAGCCTCGGCTGAATTATCTCCGGGGTTGACGTCGGGATGGTACTTGCGCGCCAGCCGCCGGTACGCCTGCTTGATATCCTTATCGGTGGCGCCCTTATTTACGCCAAGTATATCGTAGTAATTTTTAACGGCCATATAATATCTCCATTATTATATATTATAAGAGAATAATAGTTAATATGTCAAGATATAATAAGGAAACTTAATAATCTATTATTAATTATATAATCAACTCAAGTGAAGTCATAAGGTAATTCTTGTCCTTCTGTCACTTTTTATGACAGTGTTTGACATCAACCCCCTGCCGGACTAGAATTATAAAAATTGTGAGTGGTTTAGCTTTGATTAAATGGGAAAAAGCGCTATTTAGTATAGCTTAAAATATGACGAGGAGTGATAAAAGATGAAAAAATTGGCATCTAAAATTTCGATTGCCGTTTTCCTTGCCTTGGCCTTGTTTATAGTCACAACTCTTGTCCTGCCGGTCGCTTCGGCCCGGGCCGACTCATCTCCGGAATGCTGGGCAGTGTTGGTTGGTGTATCCGATTACAAATATCCCATCGGTGACCTCGATTATTGTGACGATGACGCGCGTGAACTTTCGAATATCTTGAGTCCCGTCTGGGGTTCAAGCCATGTCAGAACATTGATTGACTCGCAGGCATCTAAAGCTAATATCCTTGATGCTATCGACTGGCTGGCGGATAATGCCGGCCCCGAAGACACTGTGCTGTTTTCATTCTCCGGCCATGGGTCCGATTATCAGAATGGATATTTTTGCCCCTATGATTCACTTACCTACTCCTGGGACAATGATATTTCATCACCGGAACTGGCGGATGCTTTTCTGCCGATAGATGCGGGTAAAGTCGTCATTATACTGGATATTTGCCATGCAGGAGAATTTCAAGACAATATGGGCACTGCTGGGCGGGTTATCTTGATGGCTTGCCGCTCTTACGAGACTTCACAGGAATCGGGATTCCTGGGAAACGGCGTCTACACTTACTATCTTCTACAGGCGATGGATAATTTTGAGGATGCTGATGCTAATAACGATTATGAGTTATCCGCCGAGGAAATCGCTGAATATGCCAACCCCCTGGCTAATATTTGGAATAGCGGGCAGCACGCGGTTCTCTATGACGGCTACTATGGAGAGTTAGCGCTTCTCGCCAGATTCGTTTTCACGTTAAATGTAGCCCTGCCTTTCGGCACGACCGTCCTGACGCTGGATGGTGAGGAGTATACCTTGATTCCCTCGCCGATGCTTTGGGTACCCGGCGTTTCACACACCATCACCGTGCCGCAGCTTGTGGACCCGGGCACTGGTACCAGGTATGTCTTCACCCAGTGGGATGATGGTTATGTAATGGTTACCAGGGTTATAACGCACGGCGCGTACACGGCCAATTACGATAAAGAGCACTTTCTGGATGTGATATCCGCTTTTGGCGACCCGCAGGGAAGCGGCTGGTATTTACACGGTCTGTCGGCCGATTTTTCCGTGACTGACTATATAGAATTACCGGATACCAGGCATTACTTCACCGGGTGGAGCGGCGATTATACGGGGACAGCTTCCTCTGCTTCCATATACATGAATGCCCCGCAGACGGTGACCGCCAACTGGAGGCACGAGTACCTGCTGACGCTTAATTCGGCATACGGCACGCTCGCTGGCGCCGGCTGGTATGAAGAAGGTGAACAGGTTGATTTCTCCGTGACGGACTATGTAGAATTTCCGGACGCCAAGCACTACTTCACAGGGTGGAGCGGCGACTATATCGGTACTTCGCCGATGGCTTCGTTGACGATGAGCGAGCCGAATGTAGTCGACGCCAACTGGAGGCATGAGTATCTGCTGACTATAGATTCTGAATACGGTGACCCGGAAGGTGCCGGCTGGTATGATGAGGGTCAAACGGCGGCTGTTTCGGTGGAGCCGGTACAGGGATTTCTCGTCAGGCATATATTTGACGGATGGAGCGGCGACCTTACGGATGATGATGCTGACTCGTCTATTGTGATAAATTCACCTAAGGTAGTCACGGCTAACTGGAGGGCGGATTTCGTGCAGCTTTATATCCTCATCGGTGGGGTGGTTGTCGTGGCCGTGATTGTTACCATTATCGTACGGATTAGAAGGCGTGCTGGATAAAACAGTTGACAAGTTGCCATATTCGCATGTAATCTAAGATTGAGGAATTTATATGCCATCTTGTCCTAACTGCGGACGTAAAACACTAAGGACTAAAGACTGGGCCTGCCAGTGGTGCGGTTATCCGCTTGTTTCACGGGCTTACAAACAGATTGACAAGACGTTCAAGGAGCTCCAGGAGGAACGCAGTCTTTCTTTAAGGTCGGCGCCTGCGGAAGAGCCGGAGTCCACTCCTGAATATGTTGCCGAGCCTCCACCTGAACCCCAACCGGAGCCCGCTCTGCAGCCTGAACCTGCACCAGAGCCGGAACCATCGCCCGAACCCCAGCCTGAACCGGAGCCTGAACCAGCGCCGGAGCCGGAAGCCCCGCCCGAGCCTGCCCCGGAACCGCAGAAAGAAGAGACGGTGATAGAGCTGCCTCCTCCAAAAGCTAAGAAAGCGTCTCCGTCTAAAGCGAAGCCTAAGGCAAAGACTTCTAAAGCAAAGAAGACTAAATCTGAATCCAAGTCTAAACCTGAAGCCAAGACTAAAACTGAAACTAAACCGGAATCTGAACCAGAACCTGAAAAACCGGAGGAACCGATGATTACTCCTCCGCCGGAGGCAAAACAGGAGTTGCCGCCGGTCGAGAAACCTGAAACTAAAGTTGAGCCCGAACCTGCCCCCGAGGTCACACTAAAGCCGGAAGATATCCAAGATGGCATGGAGGTTACCACCGACCAGCTAGATACGCTTTTCCGCTCGGATAAATCGGGCGCCCATTCGAAGTTGGCGGAAAAGACGCTGTTAATAAAGGGCGTTGTCGGGAAGGTGTTCGTTAGAGAGCATCTGGAAATCCGCTATATCATACTTACCGGTAGCGATAAGAAGATGATATGGAGCCTGCGTTGCTCGTTTGATAAGGAAGAGTCCTCCAAACTCACCCGCCTTAATGAGGGACAGGAAGTAACCATACGAGGCAAGTACGACGGCTATAGCAAGAACATCATCTTCAAGGACTGTGTCTTGGCCTAGAGGATTACACTCTTAATTACTTCCAGCAGTTTGTTCAGTATCCGCGCTGTGGCGCCCCAGATTACCGTTCCACGGTAGTCGTAGGTGAAGGAAGCAAGCTTTTCTCCATTGAGTATCTCCGTGTCCGACTTACAGCAGGACTTGTCCAGCAGCGCTTTAACGGGTATGCTTATTACTTTTTCTACCTCTTCTGTGTTAATCGTGAAGCTGTAAGGCCAGGGTATCCTGGCTACAAACGGCGTCACTATGTAGTTGGATGTCGTAGTTATCTCGTCGTCCATCTCGCCCAACAGGGTAACGTCTTCCCGTCGCAGGCTTATTTCCTCCTCGGCTTCCCTTAAAGCGGTATCCAGCAGGTTCTTGTCCCCCTTCTCCCTCGTCCCCCCGGGGAAAGATATCTGGCCTTTATGTACATTAACCGTCATCGTCCGCTTGATAAAAACGATGTGGTACTCCTCGTCTTGTCGGTAAATCGGTATCAGCACGGCAGATGATATGCGTCGCTTATCGGTAATATATTGCTTGGTTCTCTGCGCGAAGAAACTCTTCAGGTCTTCTTCCATCGCCCCTATATTAGTATGACGTTAGTGTAATTTCAAATTCCTTTCAGTAGGGAGTTATATTGTGTATAATTTAACTGTCGTTGGAGGAGAATCTTCATGGACTTTAATCTAACCGAACAGGAAAAAATGCTGCAAAGCCTGGCTAAGGACTTCGCGGAGAAGCAGGTCGCTCCCCGGGCGGCAGAAATCGACCGCACCGGTGAGGTCCCGGTTGACTTGATTGAAGAAATGGGCAAGCGAGGCTTCCGCGGCTTGCCTTACCCTGCGGAATACGGCGGAGAAGGCGCGGGCTATGTAAACTTTGTCTTGATGTTGGAGCAAATCTGCCGTGCCTCCATGACCGTGGGCGCTATCGTTTCGGTCAATACCGTGTCGGAGGAAGGCATTTTCCGCTTCGGAAATGAGGAGCAGAAAAAACGCCTCCTCACACCTCTGGCGAAAGGAGAACTGCTGGGCGGCATCGGATTCACCGAGCCGGATACCGGCTCCGACCCCCGCATGGTAAAGAGCGTGGCGCGCCGCAGCGGCAAGGGCTGGATTATCAACGGACAGAAAATATTCATGTCCATGGCGCAGGTGCTTGATATGGTGTTGCTGTTTGCCCGTCGTGAGGGTGCGGACGACCTTAATGCTTTCATCGTGGAATCTGGAGCTAAGGGGTTTGCCGTGCAGGAAGTGCTGGAAACGATGGGCTTAAGAGGACTCGGAGCTTCTATCGTTAATTTTGACGATGTTTACGTTCCGCAGGAGAACTTAATAGGTAACCCAGGGCAGGGCTTCGATATTTTGCTGGACGCCATCAGCGTCGAGCGAATGAGCGTGGCCATGCAGGCAGTGGGCGTGGCGCAGGCGGCGCTTGATTTATCAATCGATTATGCCAAACAGCGCCAGGCGCGGGGAAAACCTATTGCCCGCATGCAGGCTATCCAGCAGCCGCTGGCGGAGATGGCGTCCCGCATTGAGGCGGCCCGATGGCTTGTTTACCGCACCGCCTTCCTCCGCGACCAAAACCAGAGTATCCAGTACGAATCGTCGATGGCCAAGCTCTTTGCCTCGCAGGTAGCGGTGGAAGTCACCCGCCTGGCAATGCAGGTCCACGGCGCTTACGGCACGATGAAATCACTCCCCGTGGAACGACTCTACCGCGACGCCAAGATGACCGAAATCTACGTCGGCATCTCCGAAGTTCACCGCAGTATTGTCGCCAACCGCTTGTTGCGTGGTTAATAAATGTCCCATCAACATTTTACTCTTCTAAAAACCACTAATTCCGCCCGTGCCGGCGAGCTTAATACCCCACACGGCAGGGTACTTACGCCCGTATTCCTCCCCGTAGGGAGCCAGGCAACTGTCAAGACCCTCACCCCCGACGATATTAAAAGTCTGGGCTTCGATATGCTTCTTGCCAACACCTATCACCTTTACCTCCGCCCTGGCATCGATGTTATTAAAAACCTCGGGGGACTGCATCGCTTCATGGTCTGGGACGGCGCTATCCTTACCGACAGCGGCGGCTATCAGGTCTTCAGCCTCTCTCCCCTCTGTAAAATCAGCGATGAAGGCGCTAAATTCCGCTCTCATATCGACGGCTCCGAGCATTTCCTTACCCCCGAGCTGGCGGTGCAGTACCAGGAAGCATTAGGCGCCGATATCATCATGGTGCTCGACGAGTGCACCGCTTACGGCGATAGCAGGAAAAAAGTGCAGCAAGCCATGGAAAGGACGCACCGCTGGGCGGAGCGGTGTCACAAAGCAAAAACGAATAATAATCAGGCTCTTTATGCCATTGTGCAGGGGGGCATGTTCCCGGATTTGCGGCAGGCCTCGGCGGAGTATTTAAAAAAGCTTGACTTCCCCGGCTACGCTATCGGCGGCTTGAGCGTCGGCGAGCCTAAAGATGTCACCCTGCCCCTCATCGAGCAGACGGACGCGCTGCTGCCGCAGGATAAACCCCGCTATCTCATGGGAGTCGGTGCGCCGGAGGACCTCGTCGAGGGCGTGGCGCGCGGCATCGATATCTTCGACTGCGCTCTGCCGACCCGCGTAGCACGTAACGGCGCCCTTTTTACGCGTAAGGGTCGCATAAATATCAGGCGGGCTGCTTACAGCAAAATGGATAGCCCCATCGACCCCTCCTGTGACTGCTATACCTGCCGCACCTTCTCCGCCGCTTATGTAAGCCACCTCTTCCGCAGCGAGGAGCTGCTGGGACTGCGCCTGGCTACCATCCATAACCTGCGTTTTATCCGCAACCTGATGAATGATATAAGGAAATCTATAATGGACGGCACTTTCCAGTCCTTCCGCGAGGACTTTTTAGCTCTCTACCACACTACCAATGAACAGACACGGGTGGAGCAAAAGGGGAGGTGGTTAAAGGGCAGGGGTAATCAGGTTACGTAAGTTGAAAAGATAAAGGTGTTATCTTAAACTTGGAGTAGATAGGGTATTTGATATAAGAGGTGTATCATGCCTGAAGGTAAAAAAGAAAAGAAACACCTGCCCCCGATTAGACAGGGCGATAAGTTTATTTGCCCCCGCTGCAAAGCGGAAGTTCCTGTTAAACAGCATTGCCCTACCTGCAGCCTGGACATCGACTGGAAAAAAATCTAGTTATCCCCCGTGAATCACGTAAACCACGTTCAATTTATCCCCATCTTTAAGCGGCAGGTTCATGTCCTTGGGGTAAACGCTTTCCCCGTTGATAAAAAAGTCGTAGGAATGCATCAGGTTACCGTCCTTGTTCAGCAGCATCCTCTTTAAATCCGGATACGGCCGCACCAGGTCGTGCAGGCACTCACGGACGGTCTTACCCTCCACTTTCATATTCAGCACGCCGCCGGTGTATCTACCGAAAACCGACGATATTTCAACGTTTACACTCATTACTTCTTCACCTGTTTCGCTTTGTTGCCGCAGACCTCGCAGTTGGGGTCGCGGTTGATTTTAAACTCGCTGAATTTCATCCTCAACCCGTCGAAGTTTAAAAGCCTGTCGGTCAGCAGCTCGCCCAGCCCCACTATATATTTTATGACCTCCGTAGCCTGTATGCAGCCGATGACCGCCGGCGTCACCCCTATAACCGGGAATTTCTCTTTCGGCATAGTCACGTTGTGATACAGGCAGTTAAGGCAGGCGGTCTTGCCCGGCAGTACCGTCATCGCCCGCCCCTCGAAGCCATAGACCGCCCCGTGGAAGAAGGGGATGCCTTTCTCTACCGCTGTCCTGTTTAAGAGATACCGTGTCGGCAGGTTGTCCATGGCGTCCACGATTACATCGGCGTCGCCCATAAGTTTGGATATATTAGCTTTGGTTATCGTCTCGTCGATGGTATCGATTTTAACGCGGGTATTGAATTTGCGCAGCTTGTCCGCCGCCGAGTCCGCCTTGTGCTTCCCTACATCTTCTTCCCAGTGCAGGACCTGACGGTTGAGGTTGCTCAAGTCCACTTTATCGTGGTCGGCGATGTGCAATGTGCCGATGCCTGCGGCAGCCAGGTAAATTGCTATCGGCGAGCCTAGTCCCCCCGCCCCCGCCAGGAAAACTTTAGCTTTTTTCAGCTTTTCCTGCCCTTCCTCCCCGAAACCGTATATCATTATCTGGCGGTCGTACCTTTGCAGTTCTTCCGGTGTCAGCATTTTGTAGCTCGCTTGCCTAGATTGTCTCGCTGTCTATCCATTCCAGGTAGTCCCGACTCCCGCCGATTACAGGCAGGGCGATTATCTCCGGGATGCGGTAGCTGTGGAGTTTCTTCACCGACTTTATTACCTCCGGCAGCAGCGACTCTTTAGTCTTGACGATGAGCAGGCTTTCCTCGGTCGCCTCCAGTTTGTCTTTCCACCAGAAGTGTGAACTCACCGCCGGGACGATATTAACACAGGCGGCCTGCCGCCTTTTAACCAGAGAAGTGCCGATTTTCTTCGCTTCTTCCTGGTCTTTAGTGGTAATAAAAATAACGGTGAATTTTTTCTGTTCCATGTTGCTAGACTATTTCCAGCATCCGCTCGACGGGCAGCAGGGCTTTTACGCGTATCGCCTCCGGTACTTTCACCTCCGGCGCCAGCGTTTCCAGCGACGCCAGGATTTTTTCCAGCGTGATTTTCTTCATATCGGGGCATATCGCCTTGTTTGAAGCCGGAATGAATTTCTTGCCGGGGTTTTCCTTGGTAAGCCGGTGCACGATTTCAATCTCCGTCCCGACGATTAGCTCTTTGACGTCCTCACGGGCGGCGTAGCGTACCATGCCGCTGGTGCTCAAGGCTTCATCGGCCAGGGCGATAACTTCCGGGCGGCATTCCGGGTGCACTACCACTTTAGCATTGGGGAACTCTTTCTTGCGGCGTTCAATGTCCTCCGGCAGTATATTAACGTGGGTGGGGCAGTAGCCGGGCCACAGGTGCATCGACTTGCCCGTTTTTTTAATGATATAGTCGCCGAGGTACTGGTCCGGCACGAACAGTATTTCCTTGTCCTTAATGGCATTGACTACCTTCACGCCGTTAGCGGAGGTGCAGCAGTAATCGGACTCTGATTTGACCTCTGCGGTAGAGTTGACATACGTGACGACGGTAACGCCGGGCAATTCTTTTTTCTTTTGTCGCAGTTGCTCCGCCGTAATCATGTCCGCCATGGGGCAGCCGGCGCCGGCGTCCGGCAGCAGCACCTTCTTTTGCGGATTGAGAATCGAGGCTGTCTCCGCCATAAAGTGCACACCGCAAAAAACGATGACATCGGCTTTTGTTTTTGTAGCTTGTTGGGCTAACTCCAGCGAGTCCCCTTTAAAGTCGGCGATGTCCTGCACCTCCCCCCTCTGGTAGTTATGGGAGAGGATTACGGCATTCCTGGCCTTTTTCAGTTCCTGGATTCTTTTTATGATATTGCTTACCATATTTTCATTTTACCCTAAAAAAAATATTAATCACAGCGTATACGCTTGGCGCCGGTGTATATTTTCATGACGGCTTCTTTAAAGACGCGGACGGACATATCTGTATTCATCGTTGTACCGGCATCCCGCACGAAGCCAATCAGCGTCACGCCATGTTCCTTAGCCAGCTCCACCCCTCGGTCGGTGACGGCGGCTTTGGTGGCCACAATCGGGATACCGGCGCGGCAGATTTTACCGACCATCTCTGAAGCCATTCGCCCGGTGGATGCGATTACAGTTTCGTTCAGGGGGATGCCTTGCAGGAGTGCGGTGCCGATGACTTTATCCAGGGCGTGATGGCGCCCGATATCCTCGGCTATAGCGACGGACTCCTTGCCGTGGAGAAAAAGTCCCGCTGAATGCACGGCTTCGGTCTCGGTGAAAATCTCTGATTTCAAGACAGCGCTGACGCAGTTGAAAATATCTTCTTTAGTTACTTTAAGAGTAGTTTTTATTTTATCTTTGACGGGTTGCTTGACAATTTTTTCCTTCAGGGTAACATCGGCGGTATCGTTTTTGATATTTAAAGACTTAATGTCTTCAGCTTTGTTTATGATGCCCTGCGAGAAAAGGTGGCCTGTCACAAATTCCTCTTCTTGCTTACCCAGGAGAGTAATTATTTTGTTATAGCGCCGCCCGTTGATATTAATGATGAGCGATGTCTCCTTGATAATACTTTCTGAAGCCGCAGCCACTTTATCATCTTTTACCCGGGTTATATCGGCTTTTTGAAAAATGTTATCCACTTTTCTCCGTTATTATAATATCGCTGTGCCTTCCCTTCCTGATTATCGTGCCCCCACCCACGACGACGTCCCCTTCGTAAAACACCACCGACTGCCCCGGCGTGACCGCCATCTGCGGCTCGGTAAACTTTACATAAACACTCTTCTCGTTGCGTGGGCTGACTTCCGCCTCGGCTTCAGGGTGCCGGTACCTGATGCTGGCTTTCACTTTCATCGGCTTTTCAGGCATCGTGCCGCCTATCCAGTTCAGGCTGTCGGCTATCAGTACGTCGCTATAAGTCTGCGCTTTAGTGCCGACGATGATGGCGTTTCTAGCCGGCTCGATATCTATGACATAGAGGGGCTTATCGGACGTAATGCCCAGCCCCTTGCGCTGGCCGACGGTATAGAATGCAATTCCTTCGTGCTGTCCCAGTACGTTGCCTTCGGTATCGATTATCGGGCCGGCCGGGGGCAGTGTTGCTTCGTGGTCTTTTAAAAAACTTATATAATCGTCTCCTGGTATAAAGCAGATTTCCTGGCTTTCTGACCGGGTTACGGAAGGCAGATTGAGCTCGGTGGCGGTTCGCTTGACGGCCTCCTTGGTCAGGTTGCCGATGGGGAAAAGTGTGTCGGACAGTTGCTCCTGCTTGAGCCGGTGGAGGAAATAGGACTGGTCTTTCTGCCGGTCCTTACCTTTTTTCAGTACGTGTCGCCCCGAATTTTTATCCTGCTCGTTGCGAACGTAATGCCCGGTGGCAAAAGCATCCGCCCCCAGCTCCCTGGCTTTTTCCCGCAGTACGCCGAACTTGATATAGCGGTTGCAGAGTACGCAGGGATTGGGCGTGTTGCCCAGACTGTACTCCCGGCAGAAGTCGGCGATGATGACCCGCTCGAAGATATCCCGCAGGTCGATAACATGATGGGGGATTTCCAACTTAGCGGCTGCCTGGCGGGCGGACTCGATGGCGCTCTGATTGTTAACGTTATCGGTCAGCTCCATCGTTACCCCGATAACGTCATGGCCTTCCTGCTTTAGCAGGGCGGCGGCCACAGAGGAATCGATGCCGCCGCTCATGGCAACGGCTATTTTCATTACTTGATTTTCTCCAGGGCGACCTTAGCTGCCGCTTCCCCGGAAAGGAACATGGCGCCGAAGGTGGGACCCATGCGGGGCAGTCCGTACACGGCGCCCACCGCCATACCCGTAACGATTAAGCCCGGGTAGCACTCACCGGCATGTTCTACGATGAGGTCTTCCGACTTTTCAATCCACATGGCGCCTTCGCCCTCGGTCTTAATCAGGTTGCGCTTTTCCAGCTTGGCCACCACGGTGGCTTCATGTCCGGTGGCGTCGATAACCACCTTTGCCTCGATAGCCACGGGGTCGAGGGCGGCCACCTGGCGCGGCAGCGAAGCAATCGGCGACCAGTTGATAACGGCCCCGCATACCCTGCCCTCTTTGATTACCAGGTCCTCGAGCATGGTCATGTTGAAAATCTTGACCCCCGCCGCGCAGGCGGCGGCAATCAGGGCGGCGCAGGCGTGAGGAGCGTCGCAGACCACCAGACCATCGGCGACGGACTTATAGGGCACGCCCAACTCATCGAGCAGTTTTTCACCGGGGTGCCTTACCGTTACCTTGGGCATCAGATAGCCCCCGCTCCAGAAACCCCCTCCCAGGTAGTTGTTGCGCTCGATAAGTACCACTTTTTTACCCGCCCGGGCGATATCGCGTCCGGCGACCAGCCCGCTAGGGCCTCCGCCGATAATTATGCAGTCGCTTTCTATGTATTCCATGAATTCTTTAGAGAATCCATCTACTATCGCTCGGGTGATTACTGCCTCTCCAACCGGACTGAATTTGACCATTGAATAGACTCCTTCCAGGAATAAATTATTTATTGACTATTCTATGTGGGCCTAAACCTCTTCGCCCTGTGTAAAATCTTTCTCCAGCTCTTCCATCTCTTTGTGCGCTTCGTCGACCGGGGTGGAAATACCGCTCAAGCCCTCCAGCTTTTTCAGTCGCTCCTCGAGCTGGTGATAATCTTTAAGTACCAGCCTTAGCGCCTCGGCCACGGGGTCGGGCAGCCTGCCGTGCTCCAGGTCCATGACCGGTTTCTCGCGCTTGGTGACCACCCTGCCTGGAATGCCCACTACCGTAACCCCCGGCGGCACGTCCTTAATGACTACCGAACTGGCGCCCACTCTTACCCCGTCCCCTATATTAATAGACCCCAGTGCTATCGAACCGGCGCCCATTTCCACGCCGTTGCCCAGGGTAGGGTGGCGCTTCTTCTTTTCTGCCGTGGTGCCCCCCAGCACTACCCCCTGGTACAGTAAAACGTCGTCGCCTATTTCCGAGGTTTCGCCGATGACTACACCGGCGCCGTGGTCGATAAAAAACCTCCGCCCGATTTTAGCACCGGGGTGTATTTCTATACTCGTAAAAAAACGGGCTATGTTGGAAAGAAAGCGCGCCGGCAGCTTAAGGTGGTGGTTCCATAAAAAGTGATTGACCCGGTGCGCCCAGATTGCATGGAGGCCCGAATAGCAGAGTAATATTTCCAGCGTGCTCCTGGCGGCGGGGTCCTTGATACGCGCTGTCTTAATGTCCTCTCTTATTGCCTTGAACAACTAATTACCTCTATTCTTGCCGGAAAGTGACTCGTATTATAATTATACCCTATTTGAGCAATAAAGAAATGTGGCATTCCGGGGGAAGTTGTTTAAACCGTAAAAGGGATGATTCTGGCAATCATTAGTGCCGCTGTTCACTTTGAAGTATGCCTGCTTATTGTGTAGAATAAGTCCGGTGAACATGGAATTAAGAAACCTGCCTGGCGTGGATAAGGTATTAACGCATCGGCGTATCGCTGGTATCACCGGGAAATATCCGCACGACCTGCTGGTGAGTGTTATCCGGGAGCAGCTGGAACAGGAGCGGATTTCTATAGCCGGAGGTAAGGTCGGTGGCTCTCTAGATGGTATAGTGAAAGCTGTGCTGGGCCGACTTGATTCCGTCCTTAAGCCGACTCTGCGCCGGGTAATCAATGCCTCCGGCGTCATTCTGCACACCAATCTGGGGCGTGCCCCGCTTAGTCGTGAGACCATATTAGCTATGGAAGAAGCCAGCCGCGGCTATGCCAATCTTGAAATCGACATGGAAAAAGGCAGCCGGGGGTCGCGCCAGGTTCATGTTGAAAGCCTTTTATGCCGTTTGACCGGCGCCGAAGCAGCCCTCGTCGTAAACAATAACGCGTCGGGAGTGCTTTTAGGACTGACGGCGCTGGCGCGGCGTAAGAAGGTAATTGTCTCCCGTGGGCAGGCGGTGGAAATCGGCGGCGGCTTCCGTATTCCGGACGTCATGCGGCAGAGCGGCGCCAGGCTTGTCGAGGTGGGGACGACCAATTGCACCTATGCCCGTGACTTTGAGCAGGCTATCGACGAGCGGGTAGCGGCGCTGATGCGGGTCCATTCCAGCAATTTCCGCCTGCTCGGCTTCACCAGCGAAGTATCTTTGGAGGAACTGATTGGAATAGCCGGAAAGAATAATTTGATGGTCCTGGACGACCTCGGCAGCGGCAGCCTGCTGGATACCAAAGCCTTCGGCCTGGCGCCGGAGCCGATGGTCCAGCAGAGCGTTAAGGCCGGTGCTTCGCTTACCTTCTTTTCCGGCGATAAGCTCCTCGGCGGACCCCAGGCGGGCGTGATTATCGGCAAGAAGGAATATGTAGATAAACTTAAGAAACACCCGCTGGCTCGGTCGGCGCGTATTGATAAAGTACGGCTGGCCGGACTGGCCGCAACCCTGCTACATTATCTTAGGGAAGAGGCGGTCTCTAAAGTCCCTGTCTGGCAGATGATAGCTGCCCCTCTCAAGGAAATAGAAAAGCGTGCCGGTTTATGGTCTAAAGCCCTTGGGGGGGAGGCTAAGGTGGTTGATGGGGAGACCATGGTTGGCGGCGGTTCTTTGCCCGGCGGCAGCCTGCCCACCAAACTGGTGGCTATCGTTAGCGGTAGAAAAAAGGTGCAGGAAATCGGGCGTAAGCTGCGACTTAGAGAAAGGCCTGTTTTCGGGAGGATAGAAAAGGACCGGTTGCTCCTCGACCCGCGTACCGTGCTGCCGGAAGAAGACGAAATTATCGTACGTGCTCTTTCCGAAATATTCAAAAAATAGGCGTATTTCCCATTAGAAAAAATATCACAGGAGTTATTGTTATGAGTGAGAAAGAAATCGCCCTCCGCTACGGTTTCAATCCCCACCAGAAACCCGCCCGGATTTACGTTGATAAAGGGACTTTGCCGTTCAGGGTGCTTAACGGCGCCCCGGGTTATATCAACATGCTGGACGCGCTTAACTCCTGGCAGCTTGTTAAAGAGCTTAAAGAAGCCCTCAATTTACCTGCCGCAGCATCTTTCAAGCATGTAAGCCCTGCCGGAACTGCCGTGGGCGTGCCTCTTTCCGATACCATGAAAAAAGCCTGTTTCGTCGATGACATGGAGACGTCGCAGCTGATGGCCGCCTATGCCCGTGCGCGCGGGGCCGACCGCGTTTCGTCTTACGGCGACTTCGCGGCTTTGAGCGATACCGTGGATGTGGCCACCGCCAGGCTAATCAATAGGGAAGTCTCCGACGGTGTTATCGCCCCCGGCTATGAAAAAGCGGCGCTGGATATTCTCAAGGCGAAGAAGGGCGGCAAGTATTTGGTAATCGAAATCGACGCCGCTTACACACCGGGAGAATCGGAAATCCGCGAGGTCTTCGGAATTAAGTTCGAGCAGAAACGTAATAACGCTGCTGTCACCACCGAAATGCTAAAAAACGTCGTCACGAAAAAGAACGAGTTTCCCGCTGACGCCGTACGCGACCTAATCGTGACCACAGCCGCTATTAAATACACGCAGTCCAACACCATTGGCCTCGGCGTGGACGGGCAGGCCATCGGCATCGGCGCCGGACAGCAGTCGCGCATTCACTGCACCCGTCTGGCTGCGGAAAAAGCAGACCGCTGGTTCCTGCGGCAGCATCCCACCGTCTTAAGTATCAAATTCAAACCGGGCGTGCCGCGCGCGGAAAAGAACAACGCCATCGATTTGTACCTGCAGGAGCGACAGAACCGCTTCGAAAAAGAAAACCTGGCAGCCGCCATGGAAAAAGTCCCACCGCCCCTTACCTACGAGCAGAAAAAGGAGTGGCTGGGAAAACTTAAGGGTGTTTCGCTGTCGTCCGACGGCATGATACCCTTCCGCGATACCATCGACCGCGCTTATGAGAGCGGGGTGGCTTATGTCTTGCAGCCCGGCGGCTCCATCCGCGACGAAGATGTAATCAAGGCCTGCGACGCTTACGGTATGGTCATGGCTTTCTCCGGCGTCAGGCTGTTCCACCATTAAAATTAATCGGGGTGAATCAATGTTCGTACTGGGCACCGCCGGCCATATCGACCATGGTAAATCGGTGCTGGTTAAAGCGCTGACCGGCATCGACCCCGACCGCCTGCGTGAGGAAAAAGAGCGCGGCATGACCATCGACCTCGGTTTTGCTTGGCTCAAGCTCCCCAGCAATCGTGAGGTCGGTATCGTTGACGTCCCCGGCCACGAGCGTTTTGTCAAGAACATGCTGGCTGGAGTGGGCGGCATCGACCTGGCTTTGCTGATAATCGCCGCCAACGAGGGCATCATGCCCCAGACCAAAGAACACCTCGCCATCCTCGACCTTATCGGGGTGAGGCATGGTGTTGTCGCTATAACCAAAAAGGACCTGGTGGACGAGGAACTATTAACGCTGGTGCGTATGGAGGTGGAGGAGCTTATCGCCTCAACTACCATCGCCGGAGCGCCCGTCGTGGCGGTGTCCGCCCTGAACGGCGAAGGCCTTCCGGAGCTTCTAAGCGCCATCGATGCCCAGCTTGATAAAACCGAGCCGAGAAAAGACCTCGGTCGTCCCCGCCTTGCTATCGACAGGATTTTCACCATCGCCGGCGCCGGCACGGTCGTCACCGGCACGCTTATAGACGGCACGCTTACCGTGGGGCAGGAAGTGGAAATCGTCCCCTCCGGCCTGAAGTCGAGAATACGCGGACTCCAGACGCATAAATCCAAGGAAGAGGTCGCTACCCAGGGCAGTCGCGTGGCGGCGAATCTGGTGGGCGTAAATACCTCTCAACTCACCCGCGGCGATATAGTCACTGTCCCCGGATGGCTTAAACCGGCCAGGATGGTGACGGCTAATCTCAAGCTAATCGACTATCTTAAGCGCCCCCTGCGCCATAACACCCAGGTCAGCTTTCACACCTTGGCGGCGGAAACCATGGCTAAGGTGCGCCTGCTGGAGGGCGACGAGCTCAAGCCGGGCCAGTCGATGTGGGCGCAGTTGAAGCTGGAAAAACCGCTGGCGATTATCAACGGCGACCGCTTTATCATTCGCTCGCCTATGGAAACGCTTGGGGGAGGCGGCATCGTAGATGTGCGCGCTAAACGACTCCGCCGTAATCGACCCGATATAATAAATAATCTCAAGGCGAGGGAGGGCGGCACCAGCGAGGAGTTAATCATGGCGCTGCTGGAAACCAGACAGCCGCTGGAAGCCTCCGCCGTGGCGGCGCAGGGTAATATCGCCAAAGATGAAGCTCAAGCTGCTATTGAATCCTTAATCGGGCAGGGGAGGATTATCGCCCTCGGTGAGGGTGAGCGCCGCCTGCTGCTAACGGCCGCTGGCTGGAAAAACCTTAAGGATAAGGTCTTATCGGCGCTTAAGGATTATCATAAAAAGTACCCCATGCGACCCGGCATGCCCCGGGCGGAATTCGCCACGCGCCTGAAGCTGGGCGGCAATATCGTCCTTGTGCTGGATAATCTCGTCAAGCAGGGGAGTATCGTGGAGGAGGCAGGTAATTTACGCCTCCCGTCCCATGCCGTCAGTCTCACTCCCGCCCAGCAGGGCAAAATTGATGCCTTTTTGAAGTCTCTGGCCGCCAGCCCCTTTGCCCCGCCCTCTGACCTTATCCCGGAGCCGGACTTGCTCAACCTGCTGGTGGCGCAGGGTAAAGCGGTCAAGGTCAGCGATAATGTAGTTTTTTCCGCTAAGGCTTATAATGAAATGGTAAACAAGATTACCGCGCGAATTAAAACTAAAGGCAAGATAACCCTCGGCGAGGTGCGGGATATGTTCGGGACCAGCCGCAAGTACGTCCAGGCCCTGCTGGAGTATCTCGACCGCGAAAAAATAACCCGGCGCGTCGGCGACGACCGCGTGCTATACTGAATATCAGGAGAGGTAGCCGATATGTACACTAAAATTCTGGTGCTGCTGGACGGCTCGAAAATCAGCGAATGCGTGCTCCCTTACGTGGAGTGGTTTATGAAGGTGTCCAAACTTGACGAGGTGGTCTTTCTAAAGGTCGAAGAACCTCTGAAGATGCCGAGGGGCATGGAGACCGCTGTGATTCCGGAAAACCGCGAGCGTATTGAAAAGGACGCTAACAAACTGGCGATGGAATACCTGGATGGAATCGTCGCCAGGTTTAAAACCCGACGCAAAACTAAGGTACGCCCCATGGTGCTTAGGGGCAAGCCCGTTGAAGTAATTGCCGACTATGTGACCCGCGGGCAAATCGACCTGTTAATTATGGCTACTCACGCTTACTCCGGAGTGCAGAAGTTTTTCAGCGGCAGCACCGCCGACCATATTATCCACGCCATCACCGCCCCCATCTTCCTCGTCACCCCCAAAGATAGACCCCCGGATAAGTAATCTGGCGGGATTATAAGTTGATTAGTTATGTGATATTACATCTCTATATTTTTTTATAATATAGTTCATTTAGGCGGGTGATTTGGTACCCATTCCATAGTGCCTTTGCCTTTTGGAATAAGCTGGTAAATATTTGGTGCTTCTAAAACAGTATAGGGTATCTGTTTTTTTGCAAGCGGATTATGGTAAATATCCAATGACCCTGCTGGTTCTTTTGTCCATTTGTGGTGCCATACCCCCACTGTGCTCAATCTTTTGCGTATTGTCTTCTGAACAACACCCTGCAAGTCATAGTGAATAGAGGAATCTGTATCTATTTGTTGCTTAATTGTATTTGGTTCCGTATACAATCTGTATGTAACCTTCGGAAGACTAAACATTGCAGCCATCATTGAAGATTCATCTAAGCCAACCCATTCTGTACTGGCAACTACTACTAGTGTTGGCTGATTATCTGGTAGCTGACTTAAGGCACCGTCTATTACCTCTATTACACGCTCGTGTAGGTTACTGAAGCCTCCAGAGATATGGTCACATCCGGTAGGAATATCGTTTTCAGATAACCTTGTGAATCCTACCAAGACCTTGACATTACTGCCGTCTTCAGTATTATCTTCAAAAATCAACTCCTTTTGTTCACCTTCTTTTTTTAGTTCTTTTTTTAGATAAGATATCTTGCGTTCAAGCCAAGGACGAAAATGTCTGGGTACAATATCGCATTCTAGCTTTATAAATTCGACACATATGATAAAAGGAGAATTAATGCCATGAGATATTTCACGAAGTATGTCCCAATTGTTGTCCCGCTTACGTTCTTCTAGGGACGTAAAAATTGTTTTAACCTCTACAAATATCGGTTCATATTCTTTTAGTACTATTCTAAATTCGCCGATATGTGAATCACGACCAAGTGGATGCCAGTCAATATCACCAAGATTAGACAAGAATTCACATATAGCTAACTCATGGATTGCACTACGAAATTGGTCGTTATCTTCATTTCTTAATCTAGCAAGCATTTCGGTGTCTAATATTCCTTGATTTTTGGCAAATTCTAACAACCTATTTACGCAATTTCTGTTGTCTTCCGCTTTTACATTTTCACAAAACATCCAACGACGCCAATCACCCGTGGATAAATTCACTAATGTTTCACTTGGGAAAATGTCATCAAAGTGCATTTATATTGCCACTCTAACTGGTAAATAGTCTGATAGTAGTTTATGGGAGTCCAACCCACCATAGACGCCTCTAACGCCCCTATATCATTCACGCTACGGATAGCTTCACCTCTTCATTCAGTGAACGGCGGTCGGCTACTTCCAGGGATACCTGCAATTTCCACTCGGCATCCCTCTTAAAGGCTGTTTCAAAGCAGACATTCCATTCTTTGGTTATGCCGGCGGGGAATGTTTGGTTTTCAGCCAGTGACTTGTCTTCATTGCCTAACGTGATTTCATTAAAGTGTGTACGGTCGGCCATTATGCTTACACTTCTCCAGCTGTCAGGGCCGGTCTGTACACGCGCTATCGTAGGTTCCTTCGTAGTATACTTTTCATACTTCACTCCCCACAGATGTACCGATAATGAGGCGGATTTGATTTCTTCATGAGTGGTAAGTCTCATCTTAAATGGTGGCAATATTTCGCCGTCGGGGACCGTCGTCTGCGGTTGGATTTCTAGAGTCACGTTAGGTTTACTTAAGCGTTTGGGGTTCTTGACAGCATCTTTTAAAAAGTCTATCAATTGCTCGATATCCCACGTACTTATACACATTTTAATTCACCATTGGGCCTTAACAGCCTCATTATTTCAAACAACAACTATATATCCGTGGCACAACACATGTCAAGCTATGCGGCTATCAATAATGAGGCAAAGGTGCTTTGCAGTTCCCGAACCAGGGGATGGTCCGGAAATAATCTGGCGGGAGCGCATGGGAGTCGAACCCACCGAAGGCTTTTATGCCCCCCAACGGATTTGAAGTCCGCGAAGCCCACCGGGACTCATCCGCTCCCGTAAACCGAGTATAATCTATCCTCCCCCTTTCGTAAAGGGGGAATCAAAAGGGGTTTTTACCCCCTATCTCTTTCAACACCGCCCCCACCAGCTCCGGCAGCTTTGCCTCAAGCCTGGGTGAAAGCTCCATGCCCCAGTCGATTTCCGCCGGCTCGATGCCGATAATTACTGTCTCTTTAGGTTTGTTGCCGGTCATCTCCATCAGCTTCAGGTTCTCAACCACGCCCATTTCATGCGCCGATGTCAGCGTGCCCCTGCTCGCCTCTAGCTCCTCCGGCTTAAAGCGGTAAATCTCGCCCGCCTCGCCCCCCGCAGTAGCGCAGTCGATGATAATCATCTTGTCCCCGGCTTTGGTGTAGGCAATCAGGTCCGGCGACGTGCCTCCGTCCACCAGCTTAACGTCTGCGGGCAGGTCCATCTCCTGCAGCGACCTTATAGCGTGGATGCCGACCCCCTCGTCCTTTTGTATCAGGTTACCCACGCCGATGACGACTACCCTGGGTGTTTTCTCTTTCATATTATCCACTTAGCATATCCGCGGCAGCAGCTCGCCCACCGGCACATCGATGATGCGGGATGCCCCCAGTGACGTCTTCATGATAACGCGACCCGGGTGCTCGGCAACCACCTCCCCGATGATACAGGCGTTCCTGCCGTATTTGTTCTCTTTCATTGCCGCCAGTACGGAGTCGGCGTCTTTAGCCGGTACAATCGCCGCCAGCTTGCCCTCGTTGGCGATGTAAAGCGGGTCGAGCCCCAGCAGTTCGCAGGCCGCCAGTACCGCTTTAGCCACCGGGACTTTTTCTTCTTCTATTATGATGCCGGCCCCCGACTTTTCCGCGAAGTCGTTGAGCGTTGTGGCAATTCCCCCGCGCGTGGGGTCGCGCATACAGTGGATATTTTTGGTGACCGACAGCATGTCCGCTACGAGCTCCTGTAAAGGCGCGCAGTCGGAAGGGACGGGGGTCTTAAACTTAAGCCCCTCCCTCTGGCTTAGTACTGCGATGCCATGGTCGCCGATGGTGCCGCTCAATATTATCTTGTCGCCGGGCTTGGCATTGCTTGCCGATATATCCACTCCCTCCGGCACGATGCCCACCCCCGCCGTATTGATAAAGAGCTTATCGGCCCCGCCCTTATCGACCACCTTCGTGTCCCCGGTGACGATTTTCACGCCCGACTCGTCGGCGGCCTTTTTTATGGAAGCGAGTATCTTCTTAAGGTCTGCCAGCGGCAGCCCTTCCTCGATGATGAACGCCAGAGAGAGATAGAGTGGCTTTGCCCCGCTCATAGCGAGGTCGTTGACCGTGCCGCAGACCGCCAGCTTGCCGATGTCCCCGCCCGGGAAAAATATCGGGTTGACCGTATAGCTGTCCGTGGTAAAGGCCAACCTGCCCTTAACGTCGAAGACGG
>JAFGHK010000059.1 GCA_016930185.1 Dehalococcoidales bacterium
CCTACGTTTTCGATAAAAAGCAGGTCTATTTCTTCTAAATTCAGGTTGCCCAGCCCCTTTTCCACCATAAAAGCGTCCAGGTGGCAGCCTCCCCCCGTATTTATCTGCACCACCGGTATCCCTATGGCATTTACCTTTTCGGCATCGACACTGGAGGCTACGTCCCCTTCGACGACGCCAATCCTCACGTCTTTGGAAAAACGCTTTATCGTGGCCAGGATGAGGCTGGTCTTGCCCGCCCCCGGCGACGACATGATATTAATCGTAAAGATGCTGTGCTCATCGAGTCTTTTTCTATTTTCCTCCGCTTTGGCGTCGTTTGTCCCCAGTATTTTTTCGCCTACGGTAACTACTTTAATAGTCATCTATTCCACCTCGATACTTTCCATGTAGCATTCCTGACCGGACACTATCTCGGCGCTCATTTCGTGGCATTCGGGGCAGGTCAACTTGTGATTGGTCGGGTAGAACACGGCCTTGCATTTTCGACATCTTATTTGTATCGGCTTCGTCTCAAAATTAAGCGCCGCCCCTTCGGCGATGGTGTCCTTGCTTAGAACGTCGAAGTAGAACTGGACGCAGTCGCCCACCACCCCGGACAGCTCCCCGATTACAAGGTTGATGCGCGTGATTTTCTTAGCCTGCGCCTCCCCGGCCTTCTCCAGCGCTAGGGACAGCATGCTTTCCGTAATGCCGGCTTCGTGCATAGTTTATTCCCGGTGCTAGTATTTAAGGCTCTCTATTTTCATTATAGAGGAGAGCAAGGGGTGGGGCAAATGGGGCAGTCATTAAGTTCCTCTCCCCTTCGTAAGAGCCTGTCACGTACTGCGATACGGGGGGAGAGTTAGAGAGGGATTTAGTAAAGTAGGGAATAGCTTGCGGAGAGGGGCGTCAGCCCCTCTCAACTTAACCTCCCCCTCTCAAACAAATGAATAAACGCCCATGATAATAAATATGTTTGAGAGGGGGATAAAGGGGGCGAGTGCCTGATATCAACGGTGTATAAATATTCACTAAATTACCCTTTAAATTTACTTCCCCCTCATATTATGTTATAATTGCCTCGTAAATAAATTATCAATATAAAGGCTTAAGAGGAAAAACTTGGATAAGACGAAGAAGGCAGAAATTATTGCCGGCTATCAGGCCAAAGAGGGCGACACCGGTTCCACAGAGGTGCAAATCGCCCTGCTTACCGAGAGAATCAATCAACTGACCACTCACATGGCGTCCAATCGCAAGGACTACCATACCCAGCGGGGCTTGCTTAAGCTCGTCGGACAGCGGCGGAGGCTTTTGGCGTATCTAAGTCGCGAAGATATCGACCGGTATAATAAGCTTATCAAGAAACTCGGATTACGCAAGTAAAGCCTTTACGTTGGAGGGAGTATTGCATTGGCACCACAATCTGTTAGTTCCACTATTGCAGGACGTGACCTGACTATTGAAACGGGCAAGCTGGCCCAGCAGGCCAACGCCGCGGTCACCGTCCGCTACGGAGAAACCGTAGTCTTAGTTACCGTATGTTTCAATAAAGAACCCAGGGAAGGGGTGAATTTTCTGCCCCTGACCATCGACTATGAGGAGAGGCTTTATGCCGCGGGCAAGATACCGGGCGGCTTTATTCGCAGGGAGGGTCGCCCCAGCGAGGCGGCTGTCCTCGCCTGCCGCATGACCGACCGGCCCATCCGTCCCCTCCTCCCCAAGACTTGGCACAGTGATATTCAAATCGTCACCACCGTGCTTTCCGCCGACCAGGAGAACGACCCGGATATGCTTGCCGTCATCGGCTCCTCGGCGGTGCTGGCGCTGTCGGAGATTCCCTTTGACGGCCCCATTGGCGCCGTCAACGTCGGCTATATCAACGGTGAGCTGGTGTTGAATCCCAAGATGGCGCAGTATGATGAAAGCCATCTCGACCTTATTGTCGTCAGCGCCGGAGAAAAAATAATCATGGTTGAGGCTGGCGCTAAAGAAGTCTCCGAGGATATCGTGCTCCAGGGAATCAAGATGGCCCATGAAGCCAATCAGGATATTATCAAGCTTCAGGAAGAGCTCCAGAAGACTTCCGGCAAGCCCAAGCTGCAAGCCCCGGAAGAAAAGGTGAAATCGGAAGCCGTCGAGGCCCTGACCAAGGTTGTCGACAAAAAAATGGAGAAAATCCTTGAAGAGACCGATAAGTCGGCGCGCGAAGAGATGCTGGAAGCGCTTATTCAAGAGCTTGCGGAAAGCGCCGGTGATGACGTAAAGGAGAACGATATCGCCGCTGCCATCGATGCCAGGGTGAAAGAGGAAGTCAGGACCGACGTGCTGGAAAAAGGAACACGCATTAGCGGTCGTTCTCTTACGGAGGTACGCCCCATTACCTGTGAGGTAGGAATCCTCCCCCGCACCCACGGCTCTGGCATGTTCACCCGAGGGGAGACCCAGGTACTTACCATTACCACGCTGGGCTCCTCACGCAAGGAGCAGATGCTTGATGGCCTGGGGCTGGAGGAAAGCAAACGATTCATCCACCACTATAACTTCCCCGGTTTTTCAACCGGCGAGGTCAGGCGGGTTGGCTCGCCCGGCCGCCGCGAGATAGGTCACGGCGCTCTCGCCGAGCGTGCTTTAGTGACCGTCCTGCCCACCGTCGAGGACTTCCCCTATACTATCAGGCTCGTTTCGGAGGTCTTAAGCTCCAGCGGCAGCACCTCGATGGCCAGTGTCTGTGCCGGGAGCCTTTCGCTCATGGACGCCGGCGTGCCGGTCAAGAAGGCCGTCGCTGGCATCGCTATGGGACTGGTTACCGGGGACGACGGCAAATACGCCGTCCTGACCGATATCGAGGGTATTGAGGACTTCAACGGGGACATGGACTTTAAAATCGCCGGCACCAGTGACGGTATTACCGCTATTCAGATGGACACCAAGCTCAATGGCGTTACGCTGGAGATTGTGGAAAAAACATTAACGCAGGGCAAAGACGCCCGGCTGTTTATCCTTGATAAAATGCATGAAGCTATCAGCGCCAGCAGAGCAGATGTCAGCCAGTATGCGCCCCGCATGACCAAGATTAAAATCGACCCGGCGAAAATCGGCGCCGTTATAGGCACCGGCGGCAAGACCATACGGTCGATTATCGAGACGACCAAGACTACTATCGATGTCAGCGATGACGGCACGGTGGTTATAGGCTCGCCCGATATGGAGGCCACACAGAAGGCCATCGGTATTATCGAGGGTCTCACCCGCGACCCGCAAATCGGGGATATTTTCACCGGAAAAGTCAGCCGTATTCTCAATTTCGGCGCCATGGTGGAAATCCTCCCCGGTAAAGAAGGGCTGGTGCATATCAGCGAACTGGCGGATTACCGCGTAGGCAAGGTTGAAGACGAGGTAAAAATCGGCGACGAAGTCACCGTTAAGGTAATCAATATCGATAACATGGGCAGGGTTAATCTCTCCCGCCGGGCGTTATTAGAAAAAGACTCTGAAGGTTCTGAAACTAAGGGAGAAGGCTCGCCATCGGCGGACTATCCGTTCAGGAAGAGCGGCTCCGGCGGCTCATCAGGCTACGGGAGCAGACCCCGCTATTCCGGCAGCCGGCCATCGAGACCCGACCGCGGGCATTCAAGACCGCCCTTCAAACGAGACTAATTCCCCCAGTCTTTATTTGTGAGGTGAACTGCTATGTCACAGATTAAGGTATTAGTCCATGGAGCGGCTGGCAGGGTGGGGCAGGAAGTCGTTAAGGCTGTTTGTCAGGAACCGGAAATGAAGCTGGTTGGCGCCGTCGACCTCAAGGTGTCCGGCGATTCTCTGGCGCTGGCGGACGGCTCCGGTTCGGTGCCCTTTTCCGCTGATTTAGCCGCCATGCTGGACAGCTGTGAGCCTGATGTCATGGTGGACTTTACCATCGCTAAAGCGTCAATGCCTGCCATGCGTATCGCGGCTGAACACAATGTTAATTTAGTCAGCGGTACTACCGGATTTTCGCCCGACGAGCTTAAGGAAATGCAGAAGCTGGCCGAGGCTAACGAGATAGGCGTCGTGGTGGCGCCCAATTTCGCCCTCGGTGCGGTGCTGATGATTCACCTGGCTAAAATCGCCGGCAAATTTATCGACCACGCTGAAATCGTCGAGCTCCACCATGATAAGAAGCTTGACGCCCCCTCCGGGACCTCGTTAATGACTGCCCGCGCTATGGCGGAAGCCCGGGGCAAGTCTTTTCTGCCCCCCGCCGCCGGAGAACCTACCCCGAGTCGCGGCTGGACCGTCGAGGGCGTCAGTATCCACAGCGTGCGCATGCCGGGCCTTATGGCCCACCAGGAGGTTATCTTCGGTACGGCCGGTCAGACACTGAAAATCCGCCATGATACCATCAACCGGGAATGTTATATGCCCGGCGTCATGCTCGCTGTTAAAGCGGTCGTGAAGCAGAAGGGCTTTATCTACGGTCTGGACAAATTGCTCGGTTTATGATAAAAAAGCACCGTGAAATAACTTGAGGAGGCTGTTCACGATGAAGACACTGGGAAGATGTTTGACCGCCATGGTAACCCCGTTCAAGGACAACGGGGATGTTGACTACGAACAGACCAAAAAGCTGGCTAAGGCTTTATTGAATTCCGGGAATGACGGGCTTGTCCTCGCGGCCACCACCGGAGAAGCGCCCACCCTTTCCTGGGACGAGGAGATGCGTATCTTCAGCGAGGTAAAATCGGCGGTGGGCGATGGGCCTACCCTCGTGGCATACACCGGCAGCAACAGCACTAGAGAGGCCGTGGAAAACACCGAGAAAGCGGAGAAAATCGGCGTCGATGCCTGCCTTTCGGTCGTTCCCTACTATAACAAGCCCAATCAGGAGGGTATCTATCAGCATTTCAAGGCTGTTTCGGAATGCACCAGTCTGCCTATCATCATGTATAACATACCCGGCCGCGTGATTGTTGAAATGACTTGGGAGACGATAGCCAGGTTAAGCCAGTTTAAAAACATCGTCGGCGTCAAGGAAGCCAGCGGTAAAATGGACCTCGTCGCCCGGACTATCAGCAATTCCAGCAAGGATTTTAATATCTGGAGCGGTAATGATAATGATACTTTCGCCATCATGGCGCTGGGAGGCTACGGCGTTGTCGGCGTGACGACCCACCTGTGCGGCAGGCAGTATAAGAAGATGATCGACCTTATTCTCGCCGATAAGATTCAGGAGGCGGCTGTCATTCACCGCCGGCTGGTTCCGCTGGTCAACGCCATGTTTTCCGCCCCCAGCCCCGCCCCCATTAAGTGCGCCCTCAACCACCTCGGTTTCAAGGTGGGCAGTCCCCGTTTACCCCTCGTCCCCGTCACTGAAAAAGAGGCCGAGAAGGTATTAGCGGAGCTTAAAAAACACACCATCGACCTCAAAGCATAAAAAATGAAGAGGATTCTTTTAGCGGCGCTGGTAGCTGTTTGTCTATTGGCGCCGCTTGTTTTTTGTAGCTGTGGTTTACCGCAGGAATCTGCAGCATCGGAAGGCTTTGCCATTTACCTTACCAGGGACGATATTCCCGTTTCGCAAATGGAAAAGTTGAGCCACGTAGTTATCGCCGATGAGCCTGTAATTTCTATCGATGATATTATTTCATATGGCAGGCAGAACCATGAAATTAAACTGACCCCTGATGCTTATGAACGTGTCATGAGTCTGCAGGTCCCCACTTCCGGTAAGAGCTTTGTGGTCTGCGTTAATAAATCGCCGGTTTACTGGGGCGCTTTCTGGCCCCCCGTATCCTCGCAGTCCTTCGACGGAGTAACTATCTGGGTGCCGTCTTTTAATATACAGAAGAACACTGTCAAACTTGAATTGGGCTATCCTTCATCGGGCTTCTTTACGGGCGAGGACCCCAGGGCAAATCCTGATATTATGCAGTCGCTGGAGCAGGCTGGTAAGCTTGAGTAAGAGTGATTTTAAATCTATCTTGTTCTACTCTACCGTTGATTCCTTGCCGTAAAACCGCTCTTTCCAGGTAACGCCGGCCCCCGCCATCCACCTCCACCAGGAATACATGACGTTGATAAGGTAGAACATCAGGCCGATGGGTTGGAACCACATCGAGATGGCCGGTCCGCGGAAACGACTGTCCACCAGCCAGCGCATGAAAAACATTAAACAAATCTGTGTTACTATTATCCCGCGCCATAAAAGGGGTTCCGAGGCCGTGAAAAATACGTTCCAGAACCAGTAAAAAGGCGCTGCATACAGGAAATAGGCAACCACTACTACAGCCAGCAGGCCCAGGGGTGACATGGCCGCCAATGAATAGATGGACTTACCCAGGCCGCTCCACATTGCCCCGATATCCCGGTACATGTGGCAGGAGGTCACGGTGGAAAGGTCGACCGCAATGTGGCGGCCGCCGTGCTTTGAGACCTCCATTCCCATCCACACGTCTTCTACGATTTTCGACTTCACTGCTTCATACCCGCCGAAGCGTCGGTACTCGTCGGCGGAGAAGAAAAAGAACTGCCCGATTGCCATGGAAGGCTTCGGCGTTTTAGAGCGGTGCAGCCACCATAGCGGCAGCCATCCCAGCAGGATAAAGTAAAAGACCGGTATGATTACTTTTTGGGCGAAGGATGTCGCCAGCTGCCGCGGGAAGCCGGAAAGCAGCGAGGTCTTGAGTTCCATCGCCAGTGCCAGCACGCTGCGCAGCATGTGGGGCTCGTGCCTCGTATCGGCGTCGACGAATAAAAACCAGTCGCCTCTGGCTTTCTGGGCAAGCTGGTGGCAGGCGAAGCATTTCCCCGCCCAGTCGTCCGGCAGCGGCTCCCCGAAGTGCAGGGTGATGCGCTCGTCGCCGGACGCCATTTCATTGACGATGGCGGCGGTGGCGTCCGTGGAATTGTCATCCAGTACCAGTATCTCGTAGTTGGGGTAGTCCTGCTTCTGGAGAGATTCCAGGCAGGCGCGTATGTTTTCCTCCTCGTTCCTGGCCGGAACAAGGACGGAGATAAGCGGTGCCGGACGGGGTACCTTGGCGTTGCGGTCGGGCGTGCGCAGGTTCCTGAAATTGAGTATCAGGTTTATCAGGATAATTACCAAAATCCCCGCGATGACTATCTGGTATATCATTATCTTTATCCTTGTTGAAAGGTCGGTTTAGTTGCGCTGGACCCGTTGGAAAGGATTTGCCCGGAAACTTGGGAAGGTATTTAACTCCCCGGAATGTTTAATCACCAGTATCACCAGCAGACTAAGCATCAGCAGCGGTTCCCAGGAGTTGCCTTTGACGATGATAAGGTAGGCCAGCGTGCCGGTGGCCCCGATGATAATCTTCCAGGCATCGATTTTTACAAAAATCAGGCACAGTACCATGGCGATGATAAAGGCCAGTAATATGTTGTATTGGGGTAGCCCTAGCATTACCCCGAAGGTAATCGCCACGGCTTTGCCTCCGTGCCAGTGCAGGAACGGTGAAAATGCGTGGCCCAGCACCGCCGCGACGGCTACGATGACTATAGAAGCGGGTGAAAGCCCGAAAGCGGCGTGCGCCAGCCAGACGAAAGGCACCCCCTTGGCTATATCCAGGACTACCGCCAGAAGTCCAATCCAGACATTACCGGCCCGGAAAACGTTGGCCGACCCGGGATTGCCGTCCCCGTACTTGGTGATATCTTTTTTCAGTAGCAGGTATCCGATGACTACGGAAAAAGGAATTGCGCCTAGGATAAAGGCACATGCTGCCAGCCATGCCGTATAGGCTGCTTCCACTTTTTTACCTCTCTGATGGAAGATTATACCTAGTCTGTCTTGGTAAAAGATAAACCAAAACTACCCCAATAGTCAAGTCTTTTCGGAAAATCTTTTTCGGCACAGTATTATCAGGCGGAGGATGAACAATGTGATGGCACCCAGTATACCGTAAATGATGGCTATTACCGTCACCAGCGTGAGAATACTGGCGATTATCTGGTGAAATATCTCCAGTCCCCGACTCTGCAAAGCGGCCTCGCCGCCTGCCCTCTCGACGATTGGATTGACAACTGCTTCGGAAAAGCCGGACAGGATAATGGAAAATGCAAACGCCCCTACAATCAGCAGGAGGAAGTGCCACTCCTTGCGCCAGCGGCGGGTTATCTCCGTTAATAAAGCAATTATTCCCAGCCACCCCACCAGCACGCCCCGGTCGCTCTCTATGCCGATAATACAGCCGATTATTATAAATATTATAAAAAGTCCCACCAGAATGTAGGACAAAATGGGAATCCGTTTCAGTAATGCCGTAAACCTTTTCATTCCACAAATATATGGGGAGAATTTATACTTACTTTATCCTAATACCTTCGCCTTTTTTTCGCAAGGCTGGCCTCGACCGCTGCCTGTTTCACTGGCGGGACGAGTGGAAATGGAGTATAATTGGACTTGAGTTGATTTGGAAATTTTTAACAAGACCTCTGGTACGTGAAATACTCATCACTATAGTGCTGGCGCTGGCTATCTTCTTCGCGGCTAGGGCAACTATACAGACGTATGAGGTGTACCAGACCAGCATGGAGCCCGGACTTTACCAGGGACAGCGGGTGGTGGTGGTAAAAGCCGTTTACTGGTTCGGCGAACCGCAGCGGGGTGATGTGGTTGTTTTTAAGGCTCCAAACGGTACTGATGAGGAGTATATCAAGCGTATTATCGGACTCCCTGGCGATACAGTCGAGGTAGTGCAGGGGATTGTTTACGTTAACGGCTTTCGACTTGATGAACCCTATGTTGACGAGCGCTCTTTTACCTATTCTATGACCGAGAGGACGGTGCCTGAGGATAATTATTTCGTGCTCGGCGATAACCGCGATATAAGCAACGATTCTCATCGTGGCTGGCTTTTACCGCGTGAAAATGTCATCGGCAGGGCCTGGCTGATAACCTGGCCCCCCTCCGATTGGGGTATGGTGCCCAACTTTCCTTTGAGCGAACAGATGGTGGTCGCGGCTAACTCTACCTGATGCCCGTCGACCACGCTATATTGTTGCAAGGAGCGATGCATATGGCCGATAGCGTCGAGCAGATGTTTGAGAAGTCGGGAGCTTTACTCAAGGGCCATTTCCTGCTTGCCTCCGGCCTGCACTCCCCGGTCTACTGGGAAAAATCGCTGGTCATTCAGTATCCCGAGTTTACGGAAAAACTGTGCCGCATGATTGCCGACCGCTTTCGTAAGAGCGGGGCGCAGGTCGTGGCCGGCCCCACCACCCCAGGCATCATCCTTGCCTACGAGACGGCACGACAGCTCGGCGTGCGCGGCATCTTCGCCGAAAGGGACGAGTCCGGCTCCGGTCGTGTGTTCCGCCGCGGCTTCAAAATCAATCCCGCTGAAAAGGTGCTGGTCGTTGACGACGTTATGACCACCGGCAGCTCGGTTCGCGAGGTCATTACCGCCGTGAAAAAGCTGGGCGGCAGCGTGGTCGGCGTCGGCGTCCTCGTCGACCGCTCTATAAAGGAGCCCGACTTCTCCGTGCCGTTTTATGCCTGCCATCGCGCCGAGGTGATTACCTACCCGCCCGACCGGTGCCCCCTCTGCGCCAAAAAAATCCCCCTGGTTAAGCCCGGCAGCGGCAAAGCAAAATGATGGTATAGGACAAGTTTTCATTACATAGTCCGTCATTCCCAACTTGGTTGGGAATCCAGTTCAAAGATTCCTTTAGTCCAGCTCTCGTAAGAATAAATAATAATTCGGGAGGCCTGCCATGGAAACCGCCGCTGTTATCGCCGTCAGTGCCGTCGTCGCTATCCTGGTCATTATCGTCGTTGGCTATATCATCCGCCTCAACTACGAGCACCGCCTGCGCAGCGAAATCGAGCAGGCGCGCAAGTCGGCCATACAGCAGAGTCGCGCCGTCCTCGGCGGCAAGTTCACCGAGCAGATGGTGCCATTTTTTCCCGACTTCAACTACGACCCCACTGAAGTGCGTTTTATCGGCAGTCCTATCGACATGGTGGTGTTTCCTGGCCTGGCCCAAAACGACCCCCAGGAAATAGTCATTTTAGAAGTAAAGACCGGTAGGAGTGCCGGACTGACCCCTGCCCAGAAGAAAATCCGCCAGCTTATCGAGGACGGTATGGTCAGGTGGGAAGAACTCTACAGGCAGGTGGAGGGGGAACCTTAGCCCTGTCTCCCGAACTCCCTTTCAATCTGCGCCGCGCTTAACTTGATTATCGTGGGTCGACCGTGCGGGCAGGTGTGGGGATTGTCGGTTTGTTCCAGCTGGCGCACCAGCGACCCCATTTCTTCTTCACTCAAGACTTGACCGCTTTTAATCGCTCCGTGGCAGGCAATCGACGCCGTCATTTTTTCTTCCCATTTACTCCGCTCCTCCCCGGCCAGCGCGTCCAGCAGTTCCTTGAGCATCGCCGACCAGTCGTCGCCGGCCGCTATCACCGGCACCGTCCGCACCAGATAGGTACGGTCGCCGAACGACTCTATATTAAAGCCGAAGTCGACCAGCTTTTCGAGGCACGACTTCATAATTGCGTCCTGCCGCGGCGTCACCTCGAGGGTCGCTGACTCCAGCAGTCCCTGTACCTCCGGTTTTTTCTGTTCTCTCTGGCGCCTGACCCTGTCAAAGCGTACCCGCTCGTGCGCCGCGTGCTGGTCGATGAGGTACAGTCCTTCCGGCCCCTCAGCGACGATGTAGGCGCTCATGAACTGTCCCACCACCCTCAAGACCGGCAGGGACGTCAGCAGTGACGGCGTGGACTCCTTTGGTGATGGTCCGACCCCTTCACTTTCGGCGGATGTTCCCCATAACTGCTCCAGCTGACTGGATGGCGTTGCTTTGTAGGGCGCGGCGACATCTTCCACCTGGCGTACCGGCATCTGCGACGTCAGGGCCTGCCTGACCGCTCGCTGCACCGACCGGAAGACCTCCCCTTCGTTGTGGAACTTGACCTCGCTCTTAGCGGGATGGATGTTGACGTCCACCTCGTCCGGCGGTAGTGTAATATTGACGACCGCCACCGGGTGCCTGCCCGTCATCAGCAGTCCGCTGTAGGCTTCCTCCACCGCGTAGGGAAGGATACGACTGCTCACCCAGCGGCGGTTTACGAAAAAGCTTAGGTAGCCCCGCCCCGCACGACCCAGCTCCGGGGCGCCGACCATTCCCGATACGTGGATGTCTAAAGTCCCCCGATTGGCTGTCCAGCTCTGCTGTGTGCTGTCCACTGTCATCATTTTGGAGGCGGTAGCGACCCCATATACGTCGATAATCGCGTCGAGCAGCTTGCCCTTGCCCGACGTTTTTAAAGTTTCCTTGCCGTCGACGGCCAGACTGAACGCTGCTTCCGGGTAGGCGAGGGCGTACTGGCTGGCGACGTTGGCGACGTGGCTGCTCTCGGTGGCTATCGACTTCAGGAATTTGAGTCGGGCCGGTACGCGCTTGAACAGGTTTCTGACCGTAATCGTGGTGCCCCGGGTGCGCGCCTGGCCTTTCTTTTGCGTGACCACCCCGCCCTCCAGCGACAGGCAAATGCCGGATTTTTCATCGACGGCGCAGGTAAGTAGTTCTACGTCGGCGACCGCCCCTATGCTGGGCAGGGCCTCGCCCCGGAAGCCGAGGCTGCCGATGTTCAAAAGGTCTTGCGGACTGCTTATCTTGCTGGTGGCGTGCCGCTCGAAGGCAAGTTCGACCTCGCTGTTGGGGATGCCGACCCCGTTATCGACGACTTTTATTAGCTGAATGCCCCCGCCCCTTATCTCCACCCCGATTTGACTCGACCCCGCGTCGAGGGCGTTTTCCACCAGCTCCTTCACCACCGACGCCGGCCTCTCCACCACCTCCCCGGCGGCTATCTGGTTAATGGTCTCTTTGTCGAGGACTTTTATGGTCATCTTTTTAACACAATGTTACACGTTTCCGTGTATATTGTCAAGCGTTTATTTGATTTAAGTTTAGTCTTTTAGGGCAGGGGGAGTCAAAGGATTATTCTATTCTGTCATGCTGGAGTCCCGCTCGTGGTGAGCCTGTCGAACCATTGGGACGAAGCATCTCAGGGTGGGGTAGTGCTTTACCTCAACCCTTTTGTCCCCGATAAAAATCCATCCCCCTTTATCCCCCTTCCTTTGTCAAAGGAAGGGGGAGGGAAAAGTGAGAGGGGCTGGCGCCCCTCTCCGCAGGCTACTCCCTTTGGGGTATTGACGTCTCCCTTTGACAAAGGGAGACAGGAGAGGGATTTTACCTCCCCGTCTTCCCCTCTCTGCCAGCGGAGAGGGGAATTAAAGAGGAAAGGTCGGTAGCCCCACCCCTCTTAAGCACCCCGTTAAATATGTTTATCTAATCTTTATTTCACTAGATATGTTTTTATAATCCTCTTCTGTGATATTAATGATGGAAACTTGAAGATACTGATTCCAAGTTTTTCCCTTGTCTGCAATAAATACGATATTATCAATGAAATTCGGTCTAGTAATATTTGCTTTATCGCTTATTTCCTCGGTAGAATAATAAATTTGCAGAGGATTTTTACTTTCGTGGAGTATCCGAAACTTAATTCTGTATGGAAAAAGGAAATTGTTTTTACCTTTTTTCCAGCCTATATCATTTACGCTATGAAAATATTTTTCGATAAATTCAATAGTGGCTCTAAATTTACCACCATGCGTATATACAACTGCTTTATCCCCTGATTTAAGGTATTTTTCTAAAGTCACGAAGTAACGTGCATCCATTCCCCACATTTGATTCTGTTTACATATTTTCCAATTTTCCTCTGATGTGACAATACACCAGTATCTCATAAAGTCCCCTACACCTTCTCAATCTTCGCGAAGCTCAATAAAAACCGCTTTACGCCCTCCCCGTCGAAGGCCACCACCACCTCGGCGTCGTTCCTGGTCTTGCGGTAGTTGACCACCACTCCCTCCCCGAACTGGTCGTGCCGCACGTGGTCGCCGGCCTTGAACTCGGGCAGTTCGCCATCAAGCTGTATTTCCTTTTCCTTCGCCTCTGCGGCCGCTATCCACTCGTCTTCTTTTGCCGTCACCCCGCCCCTTTCAATCAGCTCCGGCGGTATGTCCAGCAGGAAGCGCGACGGCTTGTTGACCGTGCTGGAGCCCATCAGGTGACGTCGGAATGCCCTGACCAGGTACACCTTCTGCTTTGCCCTGGTAATGCCTACGTAGCACAATCGACGCTCCTCCTCGAGCTGGGCGGGGTCGTCGATGCTTTTGTAATGCGGCAGGATGCCCTCCTCCATGCCGATGATGAACACCACCGGGAACTCCAGCCCCTTGGCCTGGTGGAGAGTGATGAGGGTGACCGTATCTACCTTTTCCGGGAGGTCGTCCACGTCCGAGACCAGCGCCACCCCTTCGAGTAAGGCCGTCAGCCCTTCTTCTGGCGGCAGGTCCCTGTAGTCCTGCGCCACCCCCCGCAGCTCCATGACGTTCTCCCACCGGTCCTCCCCGTCGACCAGTCCCGTGATGTACTGCTTGTAGCCCGACTTCTCAACGACGTGGTCGAAGAGTTTTACCATGTCCAGTTCCCGACTCTTCTCGATGAAGTTTTCTATCATTACCGCGAAGCCGGACAGCACCTTGACCGTCCGCGCGCTGAAGGGGAGTTCTTCGCTGCTTTCATTCGACTGCGCTAATAACTGCAGAGCTTTGTATTCATTGACGCCCTGCGACTCCGCCCAGCGGGTGAGTTCGTCCAGGCTGCGCTCGCCGATGCCCCTCTGCGGCACGTTGATGACCCGCCTTAAACTGACCGTATCATAGGGGTTCTGAATCAAACGTAAGTAGGCGATGACGTCCTTGACCTCGCGCCTTTCGTAGAAGCGCGTGCCCGCCACCAGCTTGTAGGGCATGCCGTAGCGGATGAAGGCCTCTTCCAGGGCTCTCGACTGCGCATTTGTGCGGTACATCACGGCGCAGTCGCTCGATTTAGCCTCCCCGCTCCGCACCAGCTTGTCGATTTCGCTGACCACCCACTGCGCCTCTTCCTCGGCGGAGTAGGTCTCGATAACGTTAGGGGGCAGCCCCTTTTCGTTTTCCGTCCACAGCTCCTTGGGCTTGCGCTGCTTATTTGCCGATATGACGTGCGTTGCCGCGTCGAGAATCAGCTGCGTGGAGCGGTAGTTCTGCTCCAGCAGGATTACCTTGGCGTCCGGGAAGTCCTTTTCGAAGTTGAGTATATTGCGGATGTCCGCCGCCCGCCAGGAGTAAATCGACTGGTCGGGGTCGCCGACCACGCACACGTTGCGGTACTTGCCCGCCAGCTGCTTCACCAGTTCGTACTGCACCAGGTTGGTGTCCTGGAACTCGTCCACCTGGATGTGCATGTAGCGCTGCTGGTATCTTTCCAGTATCTTCGGGTTCTGTCGGAATAGCAGCACCGTCTTCAGCAAGAGGTCGTCGAAGTCCAGCGCCGCACTGTCGGTCAGCAGCCTTTGATATCGCTCGTACACGCGCTTGGTCACCTCGTCGAAGTAGCTCTTGCCGTGCAGGTCGGACGGCTCCTGCATCTGGCTTTTAGCGCTGGAGATGACCGACTGCAAAGCTCGCGGGGCGAATTGCTTGGGGTCGAGTGCCAGGTCTTGGAGACTGCGTTTTATCAGGCTTATCTGGTCGTCGTCGTCATAAATACTGAACTTCTTATCGACACCGATAGCCTTGCCGTCCTGCCTTAAGATGCGGGCACAGATGGCATGGAACGTGCCGAGTGTCAGGTCCCTCACCGACGCGCTGACCAGCCTGTTGAGTCGCTCCTCCATCTCGCGGGCGGCTTTGTTGGTGAAGGTTACCGCCATGATACTCCGCGGGTTTACCCCCACCACCCGGATGAGATAAGCGACCCGGTGCGTGATGACGCGGGTCTTACCGCTGCCCGGCCCGGCCAGTATCAGTACCGGCCCGTTGATGGCTTCCACGGCTTCTTTCTGGGCGGGATTCAGTCCGTCGAGGATATCCATATACCTGAATTATAACACTAACAGGGTGGGGGAAGCTAAAGGGAGCATTGCTTGACAATATTGTTAAGTGTGCATATATAATTACTGAAATCCAACATTGGGCTCTTTGACATCATGACGCTATAACGTTATAATGTCATCATTAGTGGAGGTGATATCATGGCTTCCTCTAGTAAGAGAATCACTGTTTATCTGGACAATGATTTGCATAAAGCCTTGCGGTTGAAATCTATAGCTACTTCTAAATCGGTGTCGGACCTTGTTAATAGGGCTGTAAGAGAGTCACTGAAAAAAGACAAGAAAAATTATAACTTGATACTAGAAATAATGTCTAAACCCGTGCGCTGACGCCTGGAAGCCCACCGACTCGTAAAACCTGTGCGCCCCCTCCCGCCGCTTGTCGCTCGTCAGCATTACCTTGTAGCAGCCGGCCTCTTTGGCCAGTTTCATGCAGTGTTCCATCAGTGCCCTGCCGATGCCCTTGCGGCGCTTTTTCTCGTCCACCACCATGTATTCCACCACCCCGAAAGGCGAGGTCCTGTGCGCCATCCCCGGCAGGATTGCCATGAACAGCGTGCCTGATACCTCCCCGTTTTCCTCCGCCACCAGCAGACTGCAGCCGGTTGTCCGGGATATTTTTTCCAGTGTTTCGCGGCACTCTTCAAGCGGCGCTGCCTTATAGTCTCCCGGCTGGAAAGAGAACTGACTGTAAAGCTCAAGGATGCGGGGGATATCCTTCTCCGTGGCAGGCCTGATAATCGCCATTGTCTTTGAGTCCTGGCTAAAACAGCGACCTTCTGACGATGGTCTGCTCACGCCTTTCACCCACGGAAATCATACTTACCGGGCAGCCGATGAGTTCTTCCAGCCGCTTGATATATTTCTTGGCTCTATTGGGGAGTTCGCTGAAAACGCGTGTCTTGGCGGTGGAAGCCTGCCATCCCGGCATTTCCTCGAGGACCGGCTGGCATTTCTCTAGGGTGGTGATGCTGGCCGGGAAATCGTTAATCGTTTTTCCTTTTATTTTATAATCGGTGCATATTTTCACGCGCGGCAGGGTATCCAGCATATCGAGTCGCGTGATAGCGATGCTGTTGAAGCCGTTGACACGGGCGCTCATGCGGGCGGCCACGGCATCGAACCAGCCGCAGCGGCGGGGCCGACCGCTTACCGTGCCGTATTCATGGGCTATTTCCCTGATTTTGTTGCCGGTCTCGTCGTTCAGTTCTGTGGGCATGGGACCGGCGCCCACCCTTGTCTGATATGACTTATACACGCCCAGGATATGGGTAAGCTTGTTGGGGGCAATCCCCGACCCCAGGCAGGCCCCGGCCGACATCGGTGAGGAAGAGGTGGTAAACGGATAGGTGCCGAAGTCCGGGTCGAGCAGAGTGCCCTGTGCGCCTTCCAGCAGCACCGGTTCGCCGCGGGTGATAGCTTCGTTAAGCACTGTTGATGTATCGCAGATATTGGGAGCCCAGCGGTCGGCATACTCGCAGTACTGCTTGTAAATGGTGTTAAATGACAACGCTTCCACGTAATAGACTTGAGTGAACATGTTATTTTTCTTTTCCAGCGCTGTAGCTAATTTTCCCTTCAATACTTCCTTGTCAAGCAGGTCGCCGGCCCTGATGCCCGTCCTCGCTACCTTGTCGGCGAAGGCCGGCCCGATGCCTTTGCGCGTGGTGCCGATGGCTTTGCCTCCCAGGGCTTTTTCCTCCTGCCCCTCGATAACAATGTGGTAGGGCATGATGAGGTGGGCGCGGTCGCTGATGAGCAGACGGGACGTGTCTATGCCGCGTTTATTAAGGTCGTCGATTTCTTTATTCAGCACGGCGGGATTGATAACAACGCCATTGCCGATAATAGAAGTGGTCTCTTTGTAGAAAATACCCGACGGCGTGAGACGCAGCTTAAATACACCGTGAGGATTGACCACCGTGTGGCCGGCATTATCTCCGCCGGAAAAGCGTACTACATACTTGGCTTTTTCCGCCAGCATATCAACGAGTTTTCCTTTACCTTCGTCTCCCCACTGGGCCCCGATTACAGCAACAACCGGCATTTTTACCTCCTTGAGCAAAACCCATACATTCTACCATCAAGGGCATGGGTTGTCTATCTTATTTATAATAGTAACGAAAAAAATTAATGATTGATATCAGGGGCGTGTCTGCCGCCAGGCGTACACCATCCGCTCGATAACGGTAATCCAGCTGAAAAAGGTAATCACCGCCAGCGTAATGAGCAGGGCGTTCTCAAACTGGCTTAGCATCAGTCCCAGCGCCAGGATAATAACTCTCTCCGGACGTGTAAAAATTCCGGCTTTGCACTCGATGCCCTGCCCCTCCATACGGGCGCGTATATAACTGACGGTCAGGGAGCCCACCAGCGCCACCGCCGCGAGGATGATTTCCGTAACCTGCCCGTACTTGGCGAATACCGCCAGCAATGTTACCAGTAATATTGCCTCGGAAAGCCGGTCGAGCGTGGAATCGAGTATAGCCCCGAAGCGGGTGGTCTTGCCGGTGGCGCGGGCCAGCGCCCCGTCCAGCATATCGAACAGGCCGGCCACCAGCACTACAATCCCCGCCGCCAGCAGATGCTCGGTGACAATCAGCGCCCCGGCCGCGATGGTGATTATAAATCCTGTCCAGGTGATGGAATTCGGTGTCAGCGGCGTCCTGGCAAGGACGTTGACTATCGGCCCGGCTATTCGTTCGGCGATTGTTTTACGACATGATTCCATTCTGGTCATAATTCGGTATCATCCTGAAACAGCATTGGTCTTCGGGCTTTTTACTGCGTTTTTACAGTCGATTGCTTGATATTGTTCAAAACCTGATTATATACATCCAGCAATTTTCTGGCGATAATTTCCCAGTCGAACTGCCGCGCTCGGGGTATGCCCCTGTCGCCCATATGCTGCCTTAGCTGCTTGTTCCTTAAGAGCCTTAAAATAGCTTCGGCGAGTTGGTAGGAGTCCTTGGGCGGCACGGCTATGCCCTCCACGCCGTCGTTAAGGACGCTGGAATAGCCCTCGATGTTCGATGCGATAACCGGCCTGCCGACCGACATCGCTTCCAGCAGCACGATACCCTGGCTCTCCCGCCCCGTGGCCGGGAAACAGACGATATCCGCGGTCTTGTAATATCTCGGCAAATCTTTGTATGTTGCATAGCCCCTGAAATTCACGTCCGGCAGTCCGTACTGGCGCACGAATTTTTGGTATTTCTTGCGCAGCCGCACCCCCGGCCCCACCTGTATCAGGCGGCAGTCGGGCACTTCCGGTTTGATTAATTTATAGGCTTCCAGCAGGAAATCGAACCCCTTTCTCTTTTCCAGTCTCCCCACGAAGAGGATATTCGTCTTCCCATCGTTAAAGTTATCGAATGGAGCTACTTTTTCATGGAAATGCTGGGTGTCCACTCCGTTGGGAATGATGACGTAATCGTTAGGGAAGTATTTATTAACATAGGAAAGAGCCACCTTTGAGACGGCGATACGCCCGTCCAGCTTGCGGAACCAGCGGTCCAGATACCATTTAACGATTGGAGAGAACATAGTGTACCAGGGTTTGCCACCGGAAGCATGGAATGTGCCTACCATTGGCGATTTCTTTAATCTAAGGATGGTCGTACAAAGGGTGGGCATCAGGGGTTCGTGCAGGTGGCAGATATCGAACTTCTCCCGCTCGAATACCTCTTTAATTTTACTCTCCAACCGGAGGGATATGGTAATACGTGCGATAGAACCGCTGACCGGTATGGGACGCGGCGTGCCGATGCGGATAAATCGGTCGCTCATTGTGTAAACAGCTTTAGATGCCGGGGCGATTATTTTAACATCGTGCCCCAGTTTGGTGAACTGCTTTTCCAGACACGATATGTGGCTGACCACGCCGCCCGGTGAAGCGAAGTCGTAAGGGGAAACCAGGGCAATTTTCATGCCGCTTTATTTAGACCCCCGTTTTTTAGCCGGTTTCTTTTTTGCAGATATCGCGTTGGCTGCGATAAACTCCTCGACCTTGTTGCGGGCCTCGGAGTCGCTGTACTGTATCGGCGGAGTCTTCATGAAATAAGAAGAAGGCGCGGTCAATGACCCCTTCATGCCGCGGTCCATAGCGAGCTTGCAGCACCTTATAGCATCGATGACGACGCCGGCGGAGTTGGGGCTGTCCCAGACCTCCAGCTTGGCCTCGACCAGCAGGGGAACATCGCCGAAGGTACGGCCTTCCATCCTGATATGGCAGAACTTGCGGTCAAGCAGGAAAGGAACGTAATCGCTGGGACCCACGTGAATATCATCGGGGTCTATTTTATAAGGCAGCTGGGAGGTTACGGAGCCGGTCTTGGATATTTTCTTGGACTCCAGGCGCTCCCTTTCCAGCATATTGAGGAAATCGGTGTTGCCCCCAAAGTTCAGCTGGTAGGTCTTTTCCATTTTCACGCCGCGGTCAACGAACAGCTTGGTCAGTACGCGGTGGACAATCGTGGCGCCCACCTGCGACTTAACATCATCGCCGATAACCGGCAGACCGTGGTCGGCAAAGCGTGCTGACCAGTCCTTGCGGCTGGCGATGAACACCGGGATGCAGTTGATGAAGCCGCAGCCGGCCTGTAATACCTGCTCGACGTACCACTTGGTAGCCATTTCGCTGCCGACGGGCAGGTAGTTCAATACAACGTCTGTCTTGGTCTCCTTGAGCACCTTGACGATATCCACGGTAGGTGGGGAGGCTTTCTGGATAATCTCGGAAAGGTACTTGCCTAGTCCGTCGTGCGTCATGCCCCGGCTTACCTTAACGCCCGTCATGGGCACATCGCAGAATTTATAGGTGTTGTTCGGCTTGGCGTATATCGCCTGCGCCAGGTCCTTCCCAACCTTGTTTTTATCGACATCGAAAGCGGCTACGAAGTTGACATCGGAGATATGATAGCCGCCCAGGTTGACGTGCATGAGTCCCGGCACTTTTTCATCGTCTTTGGCGTTTTTGTAGTAATATACTCCCTGTACCAGGGAAGAGGCGCAGTTGCCCACGCCGATGATTGCCACGTTTATTTTCCCCATTTTTATTTGCTACCCCTTTCTTACAAGATGATTTTACGCTGGAAACGGATGATCATCTAGCTACAACAGGCATCCGATGCACTATACTCTCTTTGAGAGCAGGCTGTCAAGATTAGGTCCTCAATTCACAATATGATAACCCTTATTTCCCCTGCTCATTGGTTGTTCTAAATCAGCACCTTTTTCGGTCGCCAGTTCCCGTTGTCTTTATCGCGTATCAGTATCGCCAGGAAACGCCCGTCTCGACTGTATGCCCGACGGTATCTTTGACTGTCTTTATTAGCTTTTTCCCTCTGTTTAATCAGGCTGCCTGTCTTTATCGCTTTTTCCTCGTCCTCGTCGACTGTTAGCGCGGGAATGTCCTGCAGCACACTGTCGATAGGGTAGAGGTATTGCTGCCAGTCGCCTTCCTTAATAGCGTCCTCCAGTTGCTCTATGGAGACGGCGTCCTTAATATCGAAAATACCGTAGCGGGTACGTACCAGCGTTTTTAGGTAAGCCCCGCACCCCAGCCCCTCCCCGAGGTCGTTAGCTAGCGCTCGTATATAGGTTCCCTTGCTGCATTCTATTTCCATGGTTGCCAGCGGCGGCTGCCAGGACAGCAACTCCAGTCGGTGGATGGTTGCTTTTCGACTTTTCCTCTGTACGGCAATACCCGCCCTGGCCAGACGGTAAAGGGGCTGCCCTTTATACTTGACGGCGCTGTACATAGGGGGGACTTGCTCGATATCGCCCCGGAATTGCTCCAAAGCCTCTTCAAGTTTGTTGACATCTATGCCTGAAATGTCACCCTGATATATCGTTTTCCCGGAGCTGTCATGAGTGTCGGTAGCTTTGCCCAGTTCTACCCCGGCGCGGTAGGTCTTTCTGGTATGCATAAGGTATTCGACGATGCGTGTCCCTTGCCCCAGGCATACCGGCAGTACCCCCGATGCATCGGGGTCGAGCGTTCCGGCGTGTCCGGTGCGGCGCTCGCCGGTCAGGCGTCTTATCAGGGCCACTACGCTGAAAGAGGTCTTGCCCGCAGGTTTGTTGATGTTAAAAATGCCGTCCAAAATAAATCCGTTTTTTTTATAATGAAACAAAATTATTGTGAGGTATTCCTTAAAGAGTATCCGGGTTATCTTTATGGGTAACTTCATCGATAAGATGCAGGATGTGGTCGCCGTGCTCGATGGAGTTGTCCCAGATAAAATGCAGTTCCGGAGTATAGCGCAGTCTTACTTTGTTGGCCAGTGATTTGCGCAGGAAGCCTGAAGCTGACTTTAGAACTCCCATGATTTTCTGCTCCTCTTGCTGCCCGCTGATGCTGCTGATATAGACTTTTGCATGCTTGAGGTCGAGGGAGGTATCCACCTCTGTTACGGTGATAAATTCGGTCAGGCGGGGGTCTCTTAGCTCCTGCTGGATAAGCTCGCTGATTTCACGGCGCAGGAGCGTATTAACACGTTCGATACGATGGGACATGATATCGGTTCCGGCGGTGTGTTATTTGCCGGATTTCTCCATTTTATAGAATTCCAGAACGTCACCGACCTTGAAGTCGTTAAAGTCCTTGATGCCTACGCCGCACTCATAACCGGCGACTACTTCCTTGGCGTCGTCCTTGAAACGCTTGAGACTGGATACCGTTGACTCAACCAGTGTATCTTTACCCCGCTTCACCCTCACGGACATGTTGCGGGTTACCTTACCCTCGGAAACCAGAATACCGGCGGCTTTGTTCCCTTTGCCGGCCGAGAAGACCGCTCTTACATCCGCCCGTCCTTCGATTACTTCGGTGAATTTAGGCTCCAGCAGTCCCTTCAGCGCTTTATCCACGTCGTCGATTAGATTGTAGATAATATCGTAGAAACGTATGTCCACGCCGGTGCTGGCGGCCAGGCGGCGTGCCCCTTCGCTGGCGTTGACGCTGAAACCGATGATTAGTCCGTTAGAAGCTGCCGCCAGCATGACATCACTTTCGGTGACGTTGCCGGGTGCGCTGTGTATTATCCTTACCTTTACTTCATCCGTCCCCAGGCGCTCCAGCGAGCTTACGACAGGCTCGATGCTACCCTGTACGTCCGTCTTCAGGATAACATTGAGTTCCTTGACCTTGCCGGTGCTTATCTGGTCGTAAAGGTTATCTAGGTTGACTGCTTTTTTATCTAAAGCCTCTTGTTCCAGTTCGGTGCGTTTTCTGGCAAGTATTGCCTGGGCGTGGCGCTCGTCGCTGACGGCCGTTAGTGTGTCTCCCACCTTCGGAACCTCCCCCAAACCCAGTATTTCCACCGGCATGGACGGTTCGGCCTTCTTTATACGCTTGCGTTTCTCATTGAACATAGCCCTCACCCTGCCCCATGTCATCCCGACCACCACGGTGTCCTCCTCTTTTAAGGTGCCGGACTGTATGAGAACGGTGGCCAGCGGACCCATTGTCTTATCTTTTTCAGCTTCTATAACCACGCCGGCCGCAAGTTGATCGGGATTCGCCTTCAGGTCTTCCATCTCTGCCACCAGCAGCACGCTTTCCAGCAGTTCTTTAATGCCTTTCTTTTCCTTGGCGGAGACTTCCGCGCATACGATGTCGCCTCCAAACTCCTCGACCACTAAGCCGGCTTCGGTAAGCTGCTGTTTTACCATATTGGGGTTGGCATTATCTTTATCTATTTTATTAATTGCCACCACGATAGGCACTTCCGCCGCCCGGGCATGGTTGATGGCTTCTTTTGTCTGGGGCATCACGCCGTCATCGGCAGCCACTACCAGGATAGTAACATCGGTAATATTAGCCCCGTGAGCACGCATGGCGGTAAAGGCTTCATGACCGGGGGTATCCAGAAACGTAATCTTCTGACCGTCTATAGTTATCTGATAAGCGCCGATATGCTGGGTAATGCCTCCCGCTTCGGAATCGACGACGTTAGTCTTGCGTATAGCGTCGAGCAGTTTAGTCTTGCCGTGGTCGACATGTCCCATGACGGTGACCACCGGCGGGCGCGCCACCGGGTTCTCCGCCTCTTTCACGTATTTCCGCTTGAGACGCTTGCTTTCCTCGGCGGCGCTGGCCATCATCTGGTCTTTAATTGGCACCAGGTGGGGTTTATAGCCGAAGCTGGTTGCTATAGAGCCGGCTGTCTCGTAATCTATAACCTGGTTGATGTTAGCCATGATGCCGTTACGCATCAGCTGCTTGATTATATTAATAGCGTCGATGTCCAGCATTTCTGCTAGCTGGCGCACGCTTATTGAGCGCGGCAGGTTGATAACCGGGATGTTGTCCTTTTCCGGTTCCTGAACCGGCTTTTCCGTAGCTTTGCTGACGGTTTTTCTCGGTTTACTTGCGGTTTTTCTCGGTTTACTCGCGGTTTTCCTCGGTCTGCTGGCTCTAGCCAATGGTTGACTCCTTTAGCAGTTTTTCTCCGGCTTCACCGAGTCGTTCCAGGTTTTCGGTTTCAATTTTTACCTTTAAAGCGTGCTGCAGCTGCTGTCCTTTTAAAACCTTTTCCCAGCACATCCTGTCCCGACATAAATACGTTCCCCGCCCCTCCATTTTACCCGTAACATCTATTTCCACTTCACCTGTGGAGGTGCGTACCAGTCGCACCATTTCCCGTTTGGTTTTTACCTTACGGCAGGCTGCGCAGGTCCGCTGCGGGTTTGCCTTGCCGGTTGCCGCTCGGGTTTTAGAAATATTCCTCCTCCTCCTCTGTGTAGTCGCGGCGGCCTTTTCTGCCCTTGCCGCTTTCTTCTCCTGTTTCTTTCGTACGGGCGCCCTTCTTTTTCTTCTTGGATTTAGCGGGCTTTTCCTTTTCTTTGGTTCGCCTGGGTGTTAGTATATCCTCGGCGAAGCGCAGCTTCGGCTGACCTTCTTCGGACGGTTCCTCCGACTTTATCTGGGGAGGCATTAGTATTTCCGCCGCAACCGGTTCTCCTTCAGCCTCTTCTTTGACTTCTTCCTCGGCTGGCTCTTCAACCACCTCCACGGGTTCTAGTTGAGCGAGGATTTCCTCGGGCAATTCTTCTACGGCTGCCTCTTTTTCTATTTCTTCTTCTGCTTTTGCTTCGGGAGCGCCGGCTTCTTCGATTTTCTCGGCTTCGGCTGTAGAAGCGCTCTTGATGTCGATGCGCCAGCCGGTAAGCTTGGCGGCCAGCCGTGCGTTCTGTCCCTCTTTACCGATAGCTAGAGAAAGCTGCTTGTCCGGTACGACTACCGCAGCTACCTGTTCCTCATTATTAAGTTGGACGCCTATAATATGTGCCGGGCTTAACGCGTTGGCGATGAATGTGGCTGGGTCAGGACTCCACATGACCACATCTATTTTCTCGCCGTTAAGCTCGCTAACGATATTTTGTATCCTGATGCCCCGCAGCCCCACGCAGCACCCCACGGGGTCGATGCCTTCCTGCTTGGCGGCTACGGCTATTTTGCTTCTGAACCCGGCCTCGCGGGCAATCGACTTTATCTCGACGGTGCCGTTATAGACCTCCGGCACTTCCAGTTCGAACAAACGACGTAATAACTCCGGGTGAGAGCGCGACACGATTACTCTGGGACCCTTGGTGGTGCGGGCTACCTGTAGTAATACCACCTTCAGGTGTTGTCCCACCCTGTACCTCTCGGTGTGTACCTGCTCCGATGCCGGCAGGATAGCTTCGGTCCTGCCCAGTTCGACGAATGCCTGCCCTGCCTCGAAGCGCTGGACGACGCCGCTTACAACCTCGCCCTCTTTATCGGCGTATTCCTCGAAAATGGCGCTGTGCTCGGCTTCGTGCAGGCGCTGCAGGATAACCTGCTTGGCTGTCTGCGCTGCGATGCGACCGGCGTTGGCTGGAGTGGACTCTATCATGATTGCCTCGCCGACCTTAATGTCGCTATTAGTTTTTTTTGCCTCCCGCAGTGATATCTCGATCTCCCGGTCTTTGGGTTTTTCTACCACTGTTTTTTCCACCCATACCTCCACCGCCCCGGTATTTGGATTGATTTTGACGGCTATATTCTGATTGGAGGAAAAGCTGTCCTTTTTATAGGCTGAAACCAGTGCCGCTTCAACTGCGTTGAGGACGACATCCTTCGGCAGGTTTTTCTCCGCCGAAAGCTGCGTAATGGCGAGCAAAAAATCGCTCTTCATTTCGGATGCTGACCTCCGCTTTATTCTTTTTTAAATATTCACTAATTAAAAAAGTGGGGCTCAAACCCACTTCTCATGTAAAGTTATTCTTATCCTGTGGCAGCTTCATTATAGCACGGTTTATATCGGTATGCAATATCAAATGAAACGATTTTATCACAATTATCAAATGAAAAGAAATGTGGATAATGGCTGTATTCTAGAAATCCTTTGTTTGCTGGGTTATAATATGGAATATACTTCATCTCGGTTAACCCGGATGAAAAATTAAAAAGGGGGAATACTTAAATGAAGACGATTGACAAAAACGCAGTAAAAATACGTCGATTGGTATCCAGCGACATTACCCCCACACTGGGAATCTGGTGGGCTGATATCCCTGAAAAGGAGATGGTGGCTGACCAGTTGCGTGGGCCTCGCGATTTGAGCTTTATTGCCGAGTATGAAGGCGTCTTGGTCGGGTTTATCCTGGCCAAACTTGAGTATTCCGGTTTCCCCATGACCGGCACGGGTATGGTATTTCTCATCGCGGTTAATCCTGATTACCAGAGAAGCGGCATCGGCACAATGCTTATCGACGCATTGGAAAATTACTGTAAGTCCAAGGGAATAAACGTTATCCGTGCGCTTGTTCCCAGGAAAGATGAGAAAATGGTCAAGTATTTTGCCGACAAAGGCTTTTGTGAAAGCAACATGATTAATTACGACAAGCCATGTCCTGCTAGATAGAAGTGACTTTATAGTGTTGAGGAACGAAACTTGGTTACAGACAAATTAAAGGGTGCCATTGCTAAGGAAATAGACGGGCGCTACAAGCAGCTCTCTAAGTTAAGCCGGAACATTCATGATAACCCGGAGACGGGTATGAAAGAACGTCGCGCGGCGGCATGGCTTACCGCATTTTTAAAAGAACATGGTTTTACCGTGACTAAAGGCATCGCTGGAATGCCCACTGCTTTCCACGGTATTTATGGCACAGGCAAACCTGCCGTTGGTTTTCTGGCCGAATATGATGCCTTGCCTAAGATAGGCCATGCCTGCGGACACAACCTGATAGCTACCAGTGCCGTGGCTGCCGCTATAGCCGCAAAAAAGGCGGTAGATAAGTTCGGCGGCAGTATCGTCGTTTACGGCACACCTGCCGAAGAAACTGATGCTGGCAAGGCTATCATGGCTAAAAAAGGTGTTTTTAAAGAGCTGGATGCGGCAATGATTACCCACCCGGGCGCTAATCGGGTGCTGTTTCATGCCCTGGCATGCCAGACCCTGGAGGTCGAGTTTTTAGGTAAAGCCGCTCATGCTGCCGCTTCTCCCGAGGCGGGCGTCAATGCCCTTGAGGCTATGATTTTATCGTTTAACGCTATTAATTCTCTGCGTCAGCACATCAGGGACACCGCCCGTGTCCACGGTATAATAACCGATGGCGGTGAAGCTCCTAATGTTGTCCCGGCCCATAGCGCCGCTACCTTCCTTGTTCGCGCCGGGGATGATAAATACCTCGATGTCTTAAAAGATAAGGTGATTAATTGCTTTGCCGGTGCCGCGGCTGCCACCGGCGCCGAGCTCAAATATCGCTGGGCGGACGTGCGCTATGCCGCTATGTTAAATAACGTGACCCTGGCCAGGCTTTTTCGTAAAAATATGCAGGCGCTGGGACATTCTATTCCACTCGGTCGTTCCGGAGGTTTTGGCGGAAGTTCCGATGTTGGTAACGTAAGTCAGCTGGTGCCGACTATTCAGCCTATGGTACCAATTGCCTCTAAGAAAGTATTGATTCATTCCCCTGAATTTGCTAAGGCGACTGGCAAAGAAAAATCATTACTTGTTATGCTTTATGCCGCCAAGGCCATGGCGATGACCGCCGCCGACTTAATAGCAAGTCCGGAAGCGCTTGCCGCTGTTCGTGCCGAGTTCCGTAAAAATAAATAGGCGCTTTCTCCGTTAAAAGGGGATTGAAAGAAATAATATTATAAAAATTTTAGCTTCACTCTACCTGTAAAATGGCATTTTCAGGATAAAAATATTAACATTAAAGTAGTATGAAAGTTTATCTTGGTATTGACGTAGGTTCGGTCACGGTCAAGTTCGCGGCCCTCGATGAGGCTGATGAACTGCTGGCCGGGCTTTATTTGCCTGCCGCAGGCCGACCTGTAGCTGTAATCCAGCAGGGACTAGGTGAGATTGGCCGCAGGTTACCTTCGGACATTGAAATCAAGGGGGTGGCTACTACCGGCAGTGCGCGCTACCTGGCCGGGGCCATCGTCGGCGCTGATATTGTTAAAAATGAAATTACCTGTCAGGCAGTAGCGGCCGTTCGGGCTGTCCCGGATGTAAAGACCGTTATCGAAATCGGCGGGCAGGATAGCAAACTCATTATCATCCGCGACGGCATGGTGGAGGATTTTGCTATGAACACGGTATGCGCCGCCGGTACCGGCAGCTTCCTCGACCACCAGGCGGCGCGCCTGAACATGGATATTCAAGAGTTCTCGCGCCGGGCGTCCGCAGGCGAGGATAAAGTACACATCTCTGGCCGCTGCACTGTTTTCGCCGAGTCGGACATGGTTCATAAGCAGCAGATGGGGCATAATGTCGACGATATTATTTACGGACTCTGCCGTACACTGGTACGGAATTACTTGAGCGATGTCGGCTCGGGCAAGGATATCAGCCCGCCGGTGGTATTCCAGGGCGGCGTCGCTTTTAATAAGGGCATTATCCGGACACTGCGGGAAGAGCTGAAAATGGATATTATTGTGCTTCCCCACCATGAGCTCACGGGGGCTATCGGCGCTGCGCTGCTGGCCCATGAAGCGGCAAACCGGACAGCGGGTGACTGCCGCTTCCGCGGCTTTGAAATTAGCGACGCTGAATATGAAACCTCCTCATTCGAGTGCCATGCCTGTCCTATGTCCTGTGAGATAGTCAGGATTTCACAGCAGGGAAATGTTATCGCGTCGTGGGGAGGCCAGTGCGATATGTGGGAGGCTGTTGCCCCCGGCATAAAGGAGAGTAGTTGAAGACTGTCAAAATCGCCCTCGATGCCGCCGGCGGTGATTACGCGCCGCACGAGATGGTCAAGGGCGCTATTAAAGGTGTACAGGAATATGGTGTGGAAATCGTCCTGGTGGGCAGGAAAAACGTGCTCCGAAAGCTGCTGGAAAAGTCGCCCGTTAAAGGCGGCATTTCCATCGTTGATGCCACGGAGGTCATCGACTTTAATGAGCACCCCATCAGGTCGCTTCAAAACAAGCCGAATTCATCGATTGTTATAGGCATTAACTTGCTGAAGAGGGGTGATGCCTCGGCTTTTATTTCGGCCGGGAATACCGGCGCCGTCGTAGCTTCCTCTCTGCTTACTCTGGGCAAGGCTAACAGCATCAGCCGACCGGCCATCGGTTGCTTCCTTGATGTCTTAACCTCCCGGCCTTCGCTGCTGGTGGATGCCGGGGCCAACTCTGATTGCCGTCCGGAGCATTTACTTGAGTTCGCCCGCCTCGGCACTCTCTTCAGCAAGTATATTCTTGATATACCCTTCCCCAAGGTCGGGCTTTTAAGTAACGGTATGGAGGAAGGCAAGGGGAACCGCTTGACCCAGGAGACCTTCCAGCTTTTAAAAGACGCCAAGAATATTACCTTCATCGGCAATATTGAAGGACATGATATTTCCCGTAATACTGCTGATGTCATTGTAACCGATGGCTTTACCGGTAATATTGTGCTTAAGACCATCGAAGGTTCAAATGATAATTTCCTGAATTCCATGCGGGAGTTGGGGCACGTCTTTTCCAGCGTTTCCCGTCTAAAGACGCGTGAGCTTTTAAAAGAGATTGGGCTTGGCTCCTGGACTAAGAAGCTGGATTTCAGCGAATATGGTGGTGCCTGTTTGCTCGGGATTAACGGCAATGTCATTATCGCCCATGGTCGCAGCAAGGCCAGGGCTGTGAAAAACGCTATCGGCCTGGCTAAGGAGACCGTAGAGCGGGGTATAACCGAAAAACTTAAAGAGGAGAGTCATGAGTAAATCAGAGGAAGTCACTGATGCAAAATTTGATGAAATGGTCCTGAAGGCCAAGACGCCGGTACTGGTCGATTTCTGGGCGCCGTGGTGTGGGCCATGCAAGATGATCGAGCCGATAGTCGAGGCATTGGCTGGTGAATATGAGGGAAAAGTATCTTTTATGAGGATGAACGTCGATGATAGTCCGAATACTGCACAGCAGTATGGTGTGATGAGCATTCCCACCTTAATGGTATTTAAAAACGGGCAGCCGGTTTCCAATATCGTCGGGTTCCGTCCCAAACCGGAACTTAGCAAAGTTCTTGATAAAGCCTTGGCAGGCGGGTAATAGATATGGCTGGACCGAAGAAAAATAAATATGATGTCATCATCATCGGCGGGGGACCGGCCGGTTTAAGCGCCGGCATTTACACTGCCCGAGCCCGTTTGTCCACACTCCTTATTGAAAAGGGTGGTATCGGCGGACAGATAATCAATTCCGAGATGGTGGAAAATTACCCGGGTTTTACCAACGGCATTGGTGGTATCGACCTTACCCAGGCAATGCACCAGCAGGCCACGAAATTCGGCATGGAAACGATTTACGATGAGGTCACCGGAATCAAGGTAGCCGGAAAGCAGAAAACGGTAACGACCGCCCAGGGTAAGTTTACCGCCACGGCAGTCATCATTGCCGGAGGTGCGGTACGCCAGAAGCTGGGCGTGCCCGGTGAAGCGGAGTTTACCGGCAAAGGCGTGTCTTACTGCGCCACCTGCGACGGCGCTTTCTTCCGTGATAAAACGGTGGCTGTGGTCGGGGGTGGCAATGCAGCGACGACGGAAGCCCTGGAACTTACCAAGTTCGCTAAGAAGGTTGTCATCATACATCGCCGCAACGAACTGCGGGCTACCCAAATCATGCAGGAAAGGGTAAAGTCTCATCCCAAGATAAAAATATCCTGGGACACGGTGGTGCTGGAGATACTGGGAGACAAAGCCGTGGAAAAATTGAAACTGCAGAATGTCAAGACTAAAAAAGAAACATTGCTTCCCGTGTCCGGCGTGTTTGTTTCCGTGGGCTCGCAGCCAGCTACCGGTTATCTTAAGGGAGTGCTGAAACTGGACGCGGTAGGGGCTATTGTAACCGATGAAAAACTGGAGGCCGGCGTGCCGGGTATTTTTGCCACCGGGGATATCCGCAGCGGCTCCATAAGGCAGGTTGTCAGCGCCGCCGGCGATGGTGCTGTCGCCGCTGTTAACGCCGGTAAATACATCAGCGAATAATAATCGGACTTAAGAAAAAATTTTTCCTGTTTTTTATTTCTCCCGTTTAAGATAATTTGACGGAAACCCTTTGTAAGTTGTTAAATAACTTGTCGTCTAGAAAAGGAGCAAAACGTGAAGGTAATTTTCATTGCGGATGTCCCTAATGTCGCCATGGCGGGCCAGACCAAGGAGGTCGCCAACGGCTACGCGCGCAACTTCCTCTTTCCCCGCAAGCTGGCGGTCCTGGCCAATTCGCAGGCAGCGGCCACGGTAGAGTCGCATCTGAAAAAAGTATTGAAGCAGCGCGCCATTGAAGAAGCCGAAATGGCTGAACTGGCTAAAAAGCTTGAAGGCGTGGCAATTACACTTAAAGCCAAGGTCGGCGAGAAAGACAAGCTCTACGGTTCGGTCACCGTCGCTGATATCGCCGAAGCCTTAAGTAAAGAAATCAGCCGTGAAATAGATAGAAAGAAAATAGACCTCGCCGAGCCGATTCGTCAGGTGGGTGTCTATGATTTAGTGGTTAGATTCACCCATGATATTACCGCCGGAGTTGTCGTCACCGTCATGTCCGATGCCGAGGGCGCGGAAATACCGGTGAGAGCTGAAGAAGCTGTTATTCCGGAAGAAGAGATGAAGGAAAAGAAAGCCAAGGCAGAGAAGAAAGAGAAAAAGGCCAAGAAAGCAAAAGCGCCTAAAGAAGCTAAGGAAGAGAAACCTGCTGCGACAGAAGAAGCGGAAAAACCGGCTAAGGAAAAGAAAGCTAAAGCTGCCAAAGAAGAAAAACCGGCTAGGGAAAAGAAAGCAAAGGCCGCCAAAGCTGAAAAACCGGCTGCAGAAGAAAAGCCCGATAAAAAAGAGAAGAAAGAAAAGAAACCGAAAGCAAAGGCTAAAAAAGCGAAAGAAGCAGAAGAGGAAAAGAAGGAATAGCCTGAAGTGAATGAAGCAAGGCTCCCGCCCAATGATAATGACGCCGAAGAAGCGGTCATCGGTTCGCTGCTGATTGACGGTGCTTCCATTTTCCAGGTAGCCGACTTTTTACAGGCGTCGGATTTCTATTTCGAGCAGAACCGCCTGCTTTACGATGCTGCCATGGCGCTTTACCAGCGCGATGAGGCTATCGACCAGGTCACTCTGGCGCAGGAGCTTTCACGAACCGGCAAACTGGAGACCTGCGGCGGCGCCGCACGTTTGAGCTACCTCATATCCGTCTGCCCCACCTCCCTGGATATCGAGCATTATGCCCGTATCGTTTACCGCCTGTCTGTGATGCGCCAGCTGATAACCGCCGGCGACCGCATTTCTGCCATCGGTTATGAGTCTGCCCCTGATGTTGAGGAAAGTCTTGCCAAAGCCGAGGGTATCTTGTTCCGTTTGCGCCGCGGCGGCTCTGTTAACGACCTTACCCATATCCGCGAGGTGCTGGATAAATATTTTGAAGTTGCCCCGCCTTCCTCCGAGGAGCGCCCCGAGCAACTGCCCTTCGTGCTTTCCGGTTTCGCCGGACTTGATGAGTTCCTTAACGGGTTCCAGCGGTCCGACCTTATTATTATTGCCGGTCGCCCCAGCATGGGCAAGACCAGCCTGGCTTTAAATATCGCCCGCAATGCCGCCGTCGAGCACCGGGCTACCGTTGCCCTCTTCAGTCTGGAAATGAGTCGCGATTCCCTGGTCACGCGTCTCGTCTCCAGCGAATCTAGCGTCAATGCCCGTCGTATTCGCTTCGGAGAGCATAAGACCGAGGAAGAAGAGAAGAAAGTCATGGAAGCTACCGGTGTTCTCTCGGAAGCCCCCATTTACGTTGATGATACGCCGATGATTCGTATGGCGGAAATGCGCTCCAAGGCCCTACGTCTTAATTACGAGCGCGGTATCGACCTTGTTATCCTTGACTATCTCCAGTTAATGCAGGGGGAAGGCACCAGCCGCGGCGAAAACCGCGTCCAGGAAATCAGCTTGATCTCCCGGTCCCTCAAAGCGCTGGCCCGTGAAATCAATGCGCCGGTCATAGGAGTCTCCCAGCTTAGCCGCGCTGTAGAGTGGCGGGCCTCTCACGAGCCCCAGCTCTCCGACCTCCGTGAAAGCGGCAGTATCGAGCAGGATGCCGATGTCGTTCTCTTTATCTACCGCGATGAATATTATTACAAGAGCGAGGAAGAGTGGATAGCCGCCCACCCCGACCGTGAATACCCGCGTGAGGAAGCCGATGTTATCATCGCCAAGCACCGCAACGGGCCTACCGGCCGGGTTAAGATGCGCTTCCGCCATAACCTGGCTAAATTCGAGACTCTGGGCAGCGTGGAGCCGACTCTGCTATGATGCAATTTCAGGGTTTTCCGTCCGGCGGCAAAGTCAAATATACAGCGGTGCCTGATGTCTTTTTCAGCGCCGTTTTGCCCCATATCACCGATATCAACGAACTGAAAGTAACGCTGCACCTGATGGCGGCGCTTTATAGTCGTAAGGGCTACCCCCGTTTTCTCCGTTACAGTGAGTTAAAGGGCGACGCCGTCATGATGCAGGGTCTCAAAGGCTCGGAGGAAGCGTTACAGGATGCTTTGAAAAAGGCCATCGAGCGCGGCACCATATTGAGCTTAGCCGTAGAAAAGGAAAAAGTATCTGAAGACATTTATTTTCTTAATGATGTGCCCGGCCGCCAGGCTGTGGATAAAATAAAGAGCGGCGAACTTGAGCTGGCCGGACTCAAAGCAGGGGAGTCCGTACCTGGCCCTTCGGAGCCACTGCCTGATATTTTTACCCTCTACGAGCAGAATATCGGCATGCTGACGCCCATGATTGCCGACGAGATCCGCGACGCTGAAAAGCTTTACCCGGAAAGCTGGATTCGGGATGCCGTTAAAGAGGCGGTTTTACATAACAAACGTAATATTAAATATATCTCCAGGATTTTACAAAACTGGTCGATAGAAGGTCGCAGCGATGGAACATATCAGCGAGATTCTAAAGCGACAGGGCCGGACAAATACATCAAAGGAAAATACGGACACATGGTCCGGCGCTGAAGAAGCGTCCTCGAACGGCCCCGACTGCCCAATCTGCAGGGGCGCCCGTGTCGTCCATCCCCGTTTGCCTTCGGGGCAGGTGGACTACAGTCGGGTTGTTCCCTGCAGCTGTGTTAAAAACAAGCAGGAAGGTGACCGCTACTCGCGACTCAAGCAGTACAGTAATCTTGGCGCTCTGGAACGTTTTACCTTTGAAAATCTTATGCCGGAAGGTCGCAGCAGCAGCCCCCAGAAACAGGAGAGTTTTTCCCGCGCCTTCCAGGCAGCCAAAGCCTTTGCCGATACGCCGGAAGGCTGGCTGGTGTTCAGCGGCCCCAGCGGCAGCGGCAAGACCCACCTGGCGGCGGCCATCGTCAATGAATCTATCGAAAAAGGCCAGCCTGCCTTTTATATCAGCACACCCGATTTACTGGATAGATTGCGCGCCTCTTTTGACGCCGATAGCGAGACCCCCTACGATGAGTTTTTCGAGCAGGTAAAGAATACCCCTCTCCTCGCTTTGGACGACCTCGGTGTGCAGTCTGCCACCCCCTGGGCTAAAGAGAAACTCGACCAGTTGCTGACGGCGCGCTTTAACGCCAGCCTGCCTACGGTTATCGTGACCGCCGTGGCGCTGGAAGACCTTGATGACCGACTGCGTACCCGCCTCACCGATGCCCGTTTGGCCCACGTTTTTGTCCTTGAGGAAAAATCGCCGGCCTCTATCTACGCCTGGTCGCCGGAGTTCGACCTCCAGAAGAACATGACCTTTATCAATTATAAGCGCCGCACTGATTTGTCTATGGAGCAGCAGGACAACATGGACGCCGCTTACCGTCTGGCCTTCGATTTTGCCAAGAACCCGGAAGGCTGGCTGGTCTTAATGGGGGAGACCGGCTGCGGCAAGACGCACCTGGCCTCCGCCATCGTCAACTACTGCTATGAACAGGGTAAACCGGCATTATTCGTCGTCGTCCCTGATTTCCTCGACCATCTTCGTTCCGCCTTCAACCCGGAAAGCAAGGTCTCTTACGACCGACTTTTTGAAAGCGTTAAGACCGCTCCTTTGCTCGTGTTGGACGACTTCGGTGAGCAGACAACCAACCCGTGGGTGAAGGAAAAGCTTTATCAGCTTATTAACTACCGCTATAACAGCCGCCTCCCCACCGTTATCACCACGCGTCTTTCCCTTGATGAGATAATGGGGGAAGTCGATAGCTCTATAAGCTCTCGCCTCGTCGATAGAAAAATAAGCGTGACTTTTAATATAATAGCCCCCGACTTCCGCACCGATAGGAAGTCAACCTCCCGGCGGACTTCATCGCGGGGTAAGACCTCCCGCAACCGCTAACCCTTTCCTCTGTCATGCTGGAGTCCCGATTTATCGGGACGAAGCATCTCCGGGCAGGGAGGCGTTCCTATCCCCTATCCGTCATTCCCAACCCGCCTGTCCCGTACTTCAGTCGGGGATTGGGAATCCAGCCCCCTCCCCCCGCGACAAAATCCCCTTCCCTTTCTCCCCCTAACCCCCTATACTATTAACTGAGTACTGTGAACTGTAAACTATTTAACAAAAAAAAATAGAAAAATAAATACTTTTCACGGAACGAATCGAGGCTAAAACGGTAAAACAAACAAAAATTTAACGGAACGAATCGAGTCTGAAAATAATCGTTATTCCTCGTTCTAAAGCTAAAATAAAAAAATTTAAAAATACCCTTTTTACAAAACGAATGACGAGTAATTTTCATAAATCTTTGTTTTTCAAGATTTAAGCTTTGCCTTTTCCTTAAACGCCAGTGCCCCCGTCGGGCAAACCTCGACACACTCCCGGCAGTTTAGGCACCTGTCTTTGCCTATAGGTTCATCCCCGAAGGTTGTCACCACCCTCTTGAAGCCCCGGTGCGCAAATCCCAGCACGGCTTTGTCTCCATGCTTACGGCATTCCCAGATGCACCGGCCGCACACAACGCATTTATTGGGGTCGAGGGTAAAAAGGGAATTGCTGTCGTCTATCGGCAGCTCGCGCCTAAGCGGACGCAGGTTTTTCGGTTTCAGACTGCACTTGAGCGCCTTGGCTATTTTCTGCAGCTCGCAGTCGCCGTTGGCGCTGCAGTGTGCGCAGTCGAGGGCGTGCGACGCCATTAAAAGTTCGAACCCCGCACGGGATAAATCGAGCGCCTTTTTTCCCTTTGTATTAACGACCATCCCGTCCCTTACCTCCACCGTGCAGGAGGTCACCGGCTTTTTCTCCCCCTCTATCTCTACCCAGCACAGCCGGCAAGAAGCGTTAGGCTCCGGCTTGTCTTTGATGGCGCACAGATTGGGGATATATATACCGTTCTCCAGTGCCGCCCATAACAATTTTTCACCGGCGCGGGTCTTTATTTCCTTCCCGTCTATCTTGAGTGTCACCTGTATATTGCGTGTGCTCATATCGGTTTTCACTTTTACTTATGGTTTTGACTTTTGAGCTTTTTCTTTTAAGTTATCCTCTGGCACCTCACTCGGCGGCGACAGCTTGACGATGGCGTTGTACTGCGGCGGGCATGCCTTAAGGCAGGTGCCGCACTTGACACACTTCTCCTGGTCGATGATTTTATATCGCTTTTTAGGATGACTGTATATTGCCTCAACCGTGCATTCACCCACGCAAGCGTCGCAGGAGCGTTCGCACTTATCGGGCAGGATATAGTAGGCGATGAGGTCCTGACACATCAGCGCCGGACACCTGCCGAGTGTGATGTGTTCTTCATATTCCTGCCTGAAGTACCGCAGCGTGGTGAGGATAGGGTTGGGCGCCGTCCGCCCGAGCTGGCATAGCGACCCTGCCTTTATCTCCCCCGCCAGCTTCTCCAGTAAATCTATGTCCTCGATTTTCCCCTTGCCCTGGGTAAAGTCGGCCAGTAACTCCAGCATCTGTTTTGTTCCCAGCCGGCAGAACGTGCATTTGCCGCAGGACTCGCGCTGGGTGAATTCCAGGAAGTAGCGGGCTATCTCCACCATGCAGTCCTCCTCGTCGCATACCACCATCCCCCCCGACCCCATGATAGCCCCGGCATTCTGTAATGAATCGAAGTCCACCGGCAGGTCTAAAGCCGCTTCCGGCAGGCAGCCTCCGGACGGACCTCCTATCTGGACTGCTTTAAAGCTTTTTTTGTTTGGAATGCCGCTGCCCACGTTGAAGATAATCTGGCGCAGCGTGGTGCCCATCGGCACCTCCACCATGCCCGTGTTGACTATTTTGCCCGCCAGCGCGAAAACGGCGGTGCCTGGACTTTCTCTGCTTCCGATTCCTCTAAACCACTCTGCGCCGTTATTGATAATCCGCGGCACATAGGCCAGTGTTTTGACATTATTGACGACCGTCGGCTTGCCGAAGAGACCCTGCACAGCCGGGTATGGCGGACGGTATCGGGGCATTCCCGCGTTGCCTTCAATCGAGGCTATCAGGGCTGTTTCTTCCCCGCACACAAACGCACCCGAGCCCTGGAATATCTGGATATCGAAGCTGAAGTCAGACCCCAGTACATGACTTCCTGTCAGATTTAACTTTTTTGCCTGTTTTAGTGCTGTCTCCAGCCGCGCCACTGCCAGCGGGTACTCGGCGCGGACATAGATGTAGCCGTAGCGTGCCCCCACCCCGTAGCCCGCGATAATTATCCCTTCGATTACCGAGTGCGGGTCGCTCTCCAGTATTGCACGGTCGACAAATGCCCCGGGGTCGCCCTCGTCGGCGTTGCAGATTACGTACCTTGGCGTTCTCTTAGCATCACGGCAGTATTGCCATTTTATACCAGTAGGAAAACCCGCTCCGCCCCTCCCCCTTAACCCGGATTTCTTTACTTCGTCGATGACGTTTTGTGGTGCCATTCCGAGGATTTTGGCCAGGCCTGCATAGCCCCCTGCAGCTATGTACTGCTCGATATCGGCAGGGTCAATATGCCCGCAGTTTTTCAGAACAATCTTTTGTTCGTGCTCGGCGCGCGGAAAGTCCTGGAAACTCGGAAGCATGTCGTTAGCTTCCAGTGCCCCGATGACGAACTCCGGGCACGGGTTTTCTCCGAGGATGAACTCGTTGACCAGTCTCTCGGCGATGACCGGGTTGACATAGCCGTAGCATATCGCCGGATAGCCTGGCTTGCCGATGATGACGATTGGCTCGGCGTAGCAGTGACCCATACAGCCTACTTCTATCACCGGGCAATCTAGATTATGCTTCTTTATCTCTTCGCGGAAAGCCTTGAGTACGTCTAAGGCGCCGGCTGCCCGCCCGCAGGTGGCTGCCCCAACCATTATGTAAGTCTTGTTTTGCTTGAGTTCACGTACGTGCGACTCGGCACGCTCTTTTATTTCCCGGAAAACGGCGGCTGCCGGGAGTTCACTTGCTTTCACTTTTCTCTTTTTCCTTCTTACCTTCCTCGTACCCGAAACCCAGCAGCAGGCCGTCTACCCTGGTTGGCTCTACCTGCCCCTCCGGCTTCTCGTCCACTACTGTTACCGGTGCCATGGTGCAGCACCCCACGCATGCCACAATATCCAGGTCGAATTCGCGGTCAGGCGTGGTCTCTCCCGAATCTATTTTCAGGCGCCGTTTCCAGGCGTCCAGCGTGATATAGCCGCCCTTCATGTGACAGGCAGTACCCAGGCATACCCTGATCGAATGCTTGCCGGGAGGGTTGAGACGGAACTGGTTATAGAAAGTTACCACGCTGTACACATCTATCGCCGCGATACCAAGATAATCGGCGATTTTTAGCATCGATTCTCGCGGCAGGTAGCCGAGCTTTCCCTGCACGCCCTGCAGTATCGGGATAAGATACTGCTTTTTGCGGGTGAACCTCTTTAATATCGTTTCGGTTTCTTTAACAATATGTTTCCGTTCCTTTTCGTTTGCTGCTGAATTTACTTTGCTCATGGTATATTGCCCGCTACAATTCTGGCGAAGCTGACGGCTTTTGTCAAGGAACAATATATATTCTGCTCATTCACATGATATTAACACTCTGTTTATTTCTCGCGCCCTATTATTTACATTTTTTTTACGCTTCGGGGCATAGACTGCAGGTATCGAATGACCGGGGTGTTGCCTATGAAGCAGTCTGGTATCAAAAAAATATGCCCTAAATTACTGCCAGTTCTGCTGGCGGTGATAGTCCTTTGCCTTATTGTTACCTATGGTACGGTAATGGCTGACACTACCTGGACCCAGACTACCCAGGCGGACTTTACCTCCGGCACGTTTGTACAGCTGGATGCCGCCAGCAGCCCCGGCGACGTCAAGCTGACGCAGTGGGGCAGCGGTTATATCTATGCCTTTAGGGGCAGCGAAACAAAGACCTTCTGGCGCTACGATATCGCCACCGATACCTGGTCGCCTTTGGCCGACGCCCCCTATAATGTAGCCGCCGGCGGTGCTTTAGTCTATGATGGCAGCAACTATATCTACGCCCTGCACGGCAATTTGTCCGGAAACTGGCATCATGACCGCTATTTTTCGCGATACGATATCGCCTCTAATACCTGGTCGTCTTTAGAGCAAACACCGTGTTCTGTTGGTGAGGGCGGTTCGCTTACGTTCGACGGGACCTATATCTATGCCTTGAGGGGTAATTATAAGCAGCACTTCTGGCGTTATGACATTTCCACCAATTCCTGGTCTTATCTGGCATACACTCCTGCGGGTGTTGGCGGTGGTGGCGCCTTGACTTACGCTGGGGGCGATTATATTTACGCGTTTAGGGGGAGCTGCACCAGCCACTTCTGGGAATACAGCATCTCCGGAGACACCTGGACTTATTTGACCGGGTCTCCCTCCGGGGTGGGTGACGGCGGCGCGCTGGCCTCTGACGGCGGGAATTATATCTACGCGCTTAAGGGCGAAAATACCGTCACCTTCTGGCGTTATAACGTTTCAACAGATTCCTGGATGGCCATGGCGGATACCCCGTCAACGCCATGCGTTTACGGCGGTGGTGCTCTCGTCTTTGATAAAAACGCCAATTTCTATGCCCTGCACGGCAATAATGAGGATGATTTCTGGAAATACGGTGTTACCGGTAATTCCTGGGCGACAATGCACGATACCCCGGCGGATGTAGCTTATGGCGGCGCACTCGCATTTAAAGAGGGAGGAGTGTATTATTCCTCCGGAAATCTTGTGTCCTCGACTTACGATACGGGAGACGCCTCGGTTTTCGGCAACCTGGCATGGACGGCCACTGCTCCCGCCGGCACTTCTATAAAATTCCAGATAGCCACCAATAATGATAGCGCCACCTGGGTTTTTAAGGGGCCCGACGGCACGGCGGGAACGTATTACACCTCTAGCGGTGGCCCGATATGGTACGGTCATGATACCGACCGTTATATTAAATATAAGGCATTTTTCGGCACTACCGATACCAGCCAGACCCCTGTATTGCATGATGTCAGTATCAACTACAGCCCCTGGACATACCAGCCGACCGCCAACACCTCTGCGGCTACTCTGGTGGAGGAGACTACCGCCACCCTGCACGGCTCGGTCGTTAACGACGGCGGAGAAGCCTGCCAGTATCAGTTTATCTACGGCACGGTCTACGGCGGCCCTTATCCCTACAGCACCGGCTGGACGGGTAGTGTGACTACCGGGCAGTCCTTCAGCGCGGCTGTTACAGGTCTGGCAAAGGGTACTAAATACTACTTTGTGGCGCAGGTGAAAAACACCTCCGGCACCGGTAGTGGCGGTCAGCTTGATTTCCTTACCAAGCCCGACCCCCCCTTCTCCTTTACCGCCACGGCCGCCAGTGATACGCAGATTAATCTTAGCTGGACTAAGGGCGACGGTGCCTGGAAGACACTGGTGCGCCGCAGCGCTTCCGGCTATCCTTTAGATAAAGACGACGGCGTGCAGGTCTATTTTGATACTGGCACGTCTGTTTCTGATACTGGGCTGACCTCGGATACGCTTTATTACTATCGCGCCTGGTCTTATGTTTCCGGCAGCGAGCAGTGGTCGGATGGCTATGCCGACGCCAGCGCGCAGACTAACCCCGGACCTACAACCACAACTCCCCCCACCACTTCACCGACTACCGAAGCTCCGTTAACTATCGGCGGCTCCGTTTATCCTGTGAACAAGCTGGAGGTCCTCATGCCCTGGCTCTGTCTTGCCGGGGGCATCATGCTGATTGTGGGGGCGATTGTCTTTAGAGTAGTCAGGAGAAGGTCATCGCGGCGTAATCTGAACTAACCCCTCCGACCGAATATCCGGCTGCCGATGCGTACCATGTTGGCGCCTTCTTCCAGGGCGATTTTGTAAGAATCTGTCATGCCCATGGAAAGAAATTTCATTTCTATGTTCGGCATGGCTGCTTTCCTGATGCTGTCGAATAGTGCTTTCGTTTCTCGTAAACAGGCGCGCAGTTCTTCCTCCTGTATTGTCGCCGGCCCCATGGTCATAAGTCCCATCACTTGGATATTTTCCATCCCCGTGATGTCTTTAATCAGTTGTTCCGCGTTTTCCGGGTAAACCCCCGCCTTTTGCGCCTCCCGCCCGCTGTTGATTTCAATCAGCACTGGCATTATCTTGCCTATCTGACTGCATCTTTTATCGATTTCTGCCGCCAGTTCGACGGAATCGACCGTTTCTATCATGTCGAAAAGTGCTACAGCCTTCTTTACCTTGTTTTTCTGCAGGTGACCGATGAAATGCCACTTGACCTTACTACCTACTTCCTGATAGGCCTTTTCTGCTTCCTGCAGGTAGTTCTCCCCGATAATCCCGATGCCTGCCTCCACTGCTTCCGCGATTTCATCGGGCGTTCTTGTTTTTGCCGCGGCCACCAGTTTTACGCCTTCTGTCAACTCGGCAAGTAGTTGTTTAACATTCTCCGCAATGCTCATTTTTTTATTGGTAGTGGTAAGAAAGCTGGACTAATCACATTTTACCCCACCCGGGCAGCAGTAATAAAGAAAATCACTTAAATTTTGGGTAGGAAAAATATACGTGTATGAAGAAATACAGATAAAAATAACTGGGGGAATTAGATAATTTATGGTGAGGGAACAAGAAGCAGGTTTTATTCTTTGATTGTTACCAGCTTCTTCTTTTTTGGATTTTTAGTTAGTGATTTTTGAAATATTTCTTTCATCGAGGCGGACATGCTGTTCAGCTTGGCGGCATCCGTGAATTTCCTCTGTGCGGCCAGTTCTTCCTGTGCCGTGATGCGGATTACCCGTATATCGGCCAGGACCTTCTGAATCTCCTCGTTGGCCTCGTGTATCATATCTTCGATTTCTTTCTGCGTTGCCAGGCGTGTGTGCAGCACCAGCCGATGGGCTTCACTGCGTGCTTTCATGGCGGTTTCCTGCTGGTATTTAACCGCTTCTGCCCTCATCTTACGGATTAAATTCAGTTCCTGCTGGGCTATTTTCCGTATCCTGATTAGTGAAGTCGTGCTCTCACCGGTGTCTCCACTGCCATCGGATACCGGCCTGACGGACGGCTGCCTGGAGGCATGCGCCTTTTTCATGGGTGCCGCTGCTCTGGACGTCATTACTCTATTCGGGCTGTTATCCGCAGCCTGTTTGTTTTTATATGGCTCTACGCGTACTTTGCTTTGCGATATTTCCATATTTTACCTTTTTAAGACAATCAGTATCCGTTCTAATATTACATCTTGCTAGCGGTAGATACGGAGATGGGTATCACCTAATGTTGCTGGGTGTAACCCCCTAAATTTCCCTGGACTCCTCGTAGCTGGTGTGTAAAGCGTAATGGTTATGCTAGAATAAAATCATTATCTGTTCTTGAACAAGGAGGTCAAGCTTTGTCTCCTGCTGAATATCTGGGTATATTCGCCGGGATTTTTACCACTTTTTCCACCGTTCCACAATTATTGCGCATATATAAGCTTAAAAGCGCCCATGAGATAAGCTTTCTCTTCAATACGTCATTATTGATGGGGGTTACCATCTGGCTGGTCTATGGCATTGTACTCGGACTCGTTCCATTAATAATATGGAACGCAATAGGCATCATTTTGAACGGCTGGCTACTATTCGCCAAGTTCAGGTACGGTCGGGCAAAAAGCATCTAGAAAGGCTTTTTATCACTGTGTTACAGTATCTGCCGTTAAATTATTCACATTTTCTTAAAAATCAGTTAGAAAACCATTGACCAATTGATTTAAATGGTTTACACTATGTATATTCCATCTCTTTGTATTACGATGAAAATGAGTGTATCCGTGATTATTGGCTGCCGGCACCGGTGGCATTGTTTATTTGCCTATTCGAGGGCGATGCTGGATTAACCAGTCCTTTTTCACAGTTTCTTTTTTCTAACTTTTGTTTATAGCAGCATATATAATGGATGGAATCGAGTGATATTCCTGAAAGCCTTTCTCGATACTGGTGGAGACGCTTACGGAGGGACATATGGCTGAACAATATAAGAAACAGCATGGGCAGTTGACAGTTGAGCACAAGCGTCTTAGCGGCGAGTTGGCACAGCTGCAGACGAATAAGTCCACCGCTGAGGAGCGGCGGGAGGGCAGTCCCTTCGGCAAGCGTGAGGAAGAAGCCACCGAGACCCTGGAACTGGAAAAACGCCTGGCACTGGAAAATCGTATCCGTCAGGAAATAGCTTCCGTTGAGCATGCCCTGGATAAAATCAAGAAGGGCACCTACGGACTCTGCGATAACTGCGGCAAGAAAATCGCCCCCGAACGTCTGGAGGCGCTGCCGCAGGCAAGCCTTTGCTTAAACTGCAAGGCGCTGTTGGCTAAAAATGCAAAAACTACATCTCCCCCAAGATAGATGGCGCGATATTATCTTCGGCAGTGTTGTCGTTCTCGTTATTGTCATCGACCAACTCACCAAAGCATTAATCAGGGCTAATCTTGCCATCGGGGAAATTTGGTTTGATGCCGGTTTTTTGCAGATAATAAATGTGCATAATACCGGGGCGGCCTTCGGTTTTTTCAAAGACCATTCCCTTACCTTTATTATCACCGCTGCTATCGGTGTCATCGTCATCTTAATACTGGCTTTCCTTTTACGCAGTCGCTGGCGCTTCCTTGAAAGCATGTGGGTCAGGGTAGGGATGGCTCTGGTAATGGGTGGCATTATCGGTAATAATCTCATCGACCGCATCCGTATGGGGTATGTTACTGATTTTATCGACTTTAAAATATGGCCGGCCTGGAATGTGGCTGATGCCTCTATAACCGTCGGTGTTATCATAATTGCTTACCGACTTATATTCTATCCCGGTGGCGCTAAAAGCGAAGTATGACCAAGGAGTATTCCTTTACTGCTGACGTTGCCGGCGTCCGCCTCGATAGGTTTGTCGGGGAGAGATGCCCGGAGCTTTCACGCACCCATGCCCGGGAGCTTATTGGGGAAGGCTTGATTACTGTTAATGATAAGGCGGCCAAGCCCAGTGTCAAGCTGAATCCCGGCGATAAAATAAGTATCACTATTCCCCCTGCCCCTCAACCCGACCTGGAGGCGGAAGATATACCCCTCAAAATTATCTATGAAGATGAAGATGTTCTGGTGGTGGATAAGCCGGCCGGTCTGGCGGTGCACCCTGCCCCCGGCCACCCCTCTCATACGCTTGTGAACGCTGTCCTTAATTATCTGCCTTCTTTAGCCGGTGAAGATGATTCACTTCGACCCGGCATCGTTCACCGACTTGACAAAGATACCTCCGGGCTGATTTTGGTGGCTAAAAACCGCGTGGCGCAGGCGAATCTCTCGGCGCAGTTTAAAAACCGTATCGTGAAAAAGGCCTACCTGGCGCTGGTAAAGGGTAAACTCACGCCGGAGCAGGGTATCATCGAGGCCGCCATCGGCCGCGACCGTCATCATCGCCAGCGCATGGCCGTTGTCTCAAAGGGCAGGGAGGCCCGTACGGAATACCGCGTCGTCAAATATTACGGCAATCATACTCTACTGGAAATCAAACCGGAGACCGGCCGCACTCACCAGATAAGAGTGCACCTGGCCGCCATTGGCTTTCCCGTCGTCGGCGATGCCGCCTACGGACTCAAGTCCCCCCGTTTCCCCCGCCAATTCCTCCACGCCGGCAAGATAGCTTTTCGTTTGCCCTCCACAGGTGACTTCGTGGAATTTGAGTCCCCCCTCCCCCCCGATTTAAAGCAGGTATTGGCAGATATTAGTTAATCAATTCCTTCCGCCTTTGTAACAGGCGCGTAAAGGGAGACCAAAAGGATTTTCCTTTTTCTCCTGTTCTGTTGTTGATATTATTTATTTAAAAATATAGATAGATTGTGCTAAATGCTAAATTTGGTGTAATATCTCTGTAACGTAACATAGGTTAGTAAAAAATGGAAAAACGACGTAGCGTAGCTAAAATAGTTGGCGGTACTATCGTTATCGTATTTTTCATATATTTCTTGTTACTAATAGGATCTATGGTTCCAATAGCATTCTGGCTAGTATCGTTACTGATTGGTTTAATCATATTATTATTAAACGTGGCTAACTGGAAAGGTGTAAGCTGGAATCTTGGTCCAAAGTCGCTGGTTATCATTAATTTTTCAATATCGGTATATCTGCTTGCACTATATTTCTTCATCTTTGGCCTTGTATCAGGTTTACATTGGGTAGCTGTAACCTGGGGATTACCAATATTGATTGGAATCGTGTTCCTTATCATGGACACAATTTATCTGATAAGGAAAGAAGATATTAAAAGAGGCATGCGCGGCTTCAGTTTTGGTTTGGGAGCATACTCATATACCGCGGTAATGTTGATATTTTTTAGCCATCTCTTAATGACAATACCCCAAAATACTCCTAGTGAAACTGTAAATCAGGAAGGAAATAAAATACTTGAGCTTGTACTTAATGATTTGTACGGTAATGATTCGAGTTATGTAATGATTTCTCCTCAAACAACATTGGGTAATGGTGAATATGATAACGATTACCTCGAAAAAATGAAAGGAGAAATTATAGGATCATTTACTATTTCTATGCATGGCAGTGTTTACTATATTGGAGATAGCCATACTTCCGTTTCAATTAGTAAAACAGCATTCCAGGAGTTGATAAACAGGTTTATTAAAGAAAATCGATCTCCGCATACATTATCTATTCCGTCATCCCTCGAAAAAGGCTACTATATCGATTATGATAAACGATATAGCTGGTATCCCTTCCCGGTATGGCATTTAACTCATCCTGTTAACGGACCGATAGTAGATGTATCGTCACCGGTCTATGATGAGAGATCCGGTTTAGTAATCATATATATTGGAACCTATTATGATAACACTATATATTTTTTTAAATATAAAAATGGTGAAATAGAAATTCTTTATCATTTTAATTTATTGACTTCTTAATCATTTTTTAACTGAGTTGTAGCCAAAAATGTTTTATTTTTTTATTGGGATTTTGCGATATATCTTGATACAATAAATCCTTAACTGTAAAATGTAATTGTAGACTGTTGGCTTTTTTAGGAGATTAACATGAAGTATCGCAGGTTCGGCAAGCTCGATTGGAAGGTATCCGCCCTCGGATTCGGCGCCATGCGCCTGCCGGTTGTCGGCGGCGACCAGGCTAAAATCGACGAGCCGGAAGCCATTAAGATGATCCGCCACGCGGCGGATAACGGTGTCAACTATATCGACTCCGCCTATATGTACCATATGGGCCAGAGCGAGTTGGTGGTCGGCAAGGCGCTTAAGGACGGCTACCGACAGAAAATGAAGGTCGTCACCAAGCTCCCCGCCCGCATGATTGAAAAAGCCGAGGACTTCGACCGCATTCTCGGCGAGCAGCTTAAAAAACTTGATGTCGATAAGATTGATTTTTACCTCCTGCACGGACTTGATAAGGCCGGCTGGACTAAGGTGCGCGACTTCGATGTGCTTAACTGGGCGGAAAAGCAGATGGCTCAGGGAAAATTCGGCCGCCTGGGCTTTTCCTTCCACGATGAATATGCTGTCTTTAAGGAAATCATCGATTCTTATGATAACTGGGTGCTCGCGCAGGTGCAGTACAACTACATGGATGAGAACGAGCAGGCCAGCCGTAAAGGCGTTGAATACGCCGCCTCTAAAGATATTGCCGTCGTTGTCATGGAGCCCCTCCGCGGTGGCAAGCTGGCTAAAGAACCCCCGCCCGAGCCCGTCGCCAGGGTCTTAAAGGAAGCTAAACGCCAGATGAGGGGCGTGGAATGGGCTTTCAACTGGATCTGGAACCAGCCGGTAACTTCCCTTACCTTGAGCGGCATGAGCACCATGGAGCAGGTAGTGGAGAATCTCCAGTTCGCCGACCGTTTCGGCGGTCCAGGCACGCTCAAAGCCGACGACCTTGAAACTATAAAAAAAATTAAGGAAGCTTTTAAAAGTTTGAGCCCCATTCCCTGCACTGCCTGCCGCTACTGTGTGCCCTGTCCCAACAACGTGGATATACCCCGCGTTTTCCAGATTTATAACGACGCCGTCATGTACGACGATATGCAGCACGGCAAGTTCATGTATAATGGACCCTTCGGGATTGCGCAGGACCAGCGCGCCGACCAGTGCACACAGTGCGAAGAATGCCTGGAAAAGTGCCCCCAGGATATAAATATCCCGGAATGGCTTGAAAAAGCCCACGAGGCGCTTTATTCCGATGTGCCGGTGGGCCCTCCCGCCCCACCGCCCCCCAAGCCCAAGGAGTAGTACACGAGTGTCATTCTGAGCGCAGCGAAGAATCTCGGGGTGGGGTTATGCTTCGTCTTAACCCCTTGCTAATTTGCCTTGTCCCTTAACATCGCCCACGACGTTATTCCAGTCCCCGGTACTATACCCTCTTCAATTACCTTAAAACCAAAATGTTCGTATAACGCTACATTCTTCTCCGCCTGCGTCTCCAGGAAGCAGGGTAATTCCTCTTTATCAATTCTAGCGAATATAGGTTTCAATAGCTTACTGCTGAATCCCTGCCCTTGGTATTGGGGGTCGACACCTAGCATTTGCAGATACCAGTGCGGAAACGGCGCTGCTCGCTTACGCGCCGCCATAGCATACTTGCCAAAAGCCATCTGCCGCTTCGTAGACCTTATTCCCACGATTAAAGGTACGAAGAATCTCCCGCTGATGATGTTAGTCCACCATGCATCATGTCGACTCTTCTCGGAAAACCATACGGCTACACCCTCATACCTTGGCGATGTTGCATATACCTCGCCGTATTTCAGTCCGTGGTTTATCATCGACCGGTAAATCCTGGGAGATGTCTTCCTCCTTTTGTCTTCATTCTGCTCGAAATACACGGATAAAGGATAGTCATGAAACGCCCTCGCCAGCACCTCTGCCGCCCCTTTCATATCCGCTTTTGTTAGGCGTATTAGATTGTTTAAATCGTTCCTCACTTGTTGCCCCATCTGGCTTTAGAACCTCCCGATATGCTATAATTATTACCTGGAATAAGATTAATTTACAAGGACATCGCCATGACGCCTAAAACAGCTAAGACTGATAAGACTGCTAAAACTGATAAACCGACCAAAGACCTCGAGACTTTTATCGAGAACGTCAATAAAAAAGACAAGGTAAACGGTCTTAAGATAACCTTCGGTTTCACCAAGCGTAAGAGGAAGCGTTAACCGGGGTTTTTACTTCCTTCTACCTCCTTTTTCTTTTACAAACGGCTCTTCATCCGTGAAATCCGGGCGGTAGCTCTGGGTGGACGCCATGCCCTGCAGCCAGCCGTTTTCAATGCCTAGCCTCTCCGCTATGTCAACTACCTCCTGGTATTCCTGCGGTAATATCTTACGGTTCAACTCCTTGTATTTGTAGGCGCGGTGCGTCGGGTAATACTGTGACATGATGCTAACGGCCACGCGAGGGGAGACTTCTTCGACCAGCCACCGCAGCGAGTCTTCACTGCCGGCGATTCCGTTCGGCAATATCAGGTGTCGTATAATCAGTCCCTTTTGCGCGATACCGTCCCTATCCATTATCAGGTCGCCTACCTGCCTCTGCATCTTTATAATCGCCGCCCGGGCATAATCTGCATAGTGTCTCACCCGCGAGTATTTCCTGCCTGATTCATTGGAAGCATACCTGATATCCGCCAGGTAGATGCTGATAATGCCGTCCAGCTCTTTCAAAGTCTTGACCGAGTCGTAGCTGCTGGTGTTATAGACCAGCGGCAGTCGCAAGCCCATCGGCACCGCCTCTACCAGCGCACGCACGATTTGCGGGACGAAGTGTGACGGTGTTACCAGGTTGATGTTGTGGCAGTGCAGTTCGTCCTGGAGATAGAGCATCCGCTCCGCCAGCGCACGGGTGGAGACCTCATTTCCATTCTGTAATTCCGGCGACTGGCTTATCTGGTAGTTCTGACAATACACGCAGCGCATATTACAGTTCCCGAAAAATATTGTCCCCGACCCCCAGCTGCCGGAGAGCGCCGGCTCCTCACCGTGGTGCGCGCAGTACGAGGATACGATCGGCAGCAGCCCCGAATTACATTTACCCAGCTTCCCGTCGAGTCGGTTTACGCCGCACTCCCGCGGGCAGATGTCGCATTCTGCAAGCCGTGCTTCCAGCGACCGGACACGCCGTTCAAGTTCTCCGGAACGATAAAGAGAAATATATCCGGGTTCAAGAGCATTCATTACTCTTTTTCCTTACTTCAAGATTCAGTCCGATTATCCGCAGGACTTCAACCTCCTCCCCTGTATTAACATCCCCCTCATTACACACGGCTTTCCAGTATTCGCCATTTATTTTGACCGTCCCCTTAGGACACAAGGATTCTGTCACCTCACCCGTCATCCCCAACATGCCTTCAGCGCCGGACGTTTTTCGCCGCATTATCGCCGGAATGAGCGCCCGATGCAGTATGAAGATTAAGGTCCCCAGCGCCAGCACCAGGACGATTATCACCGGTATTGATAGCTCAACATCGAAAATCCATAGTATGAGCGCAATTATCGCCAGTACGATGATATCGTCCAGCAGCGCCAGCAGGACGATAAACCAGGCCTTTGTTTTGGTCGTTGCATCTTTTTTATCCATTTTTAAGTTATTCCCGCCCAGGGGAAGCGCATTAGCTGCCCCTTTTCCACCAGTTCATCCACTTTGTGACTTAGCGTCCACTTTTCAAGCACTTTTAGAATATGGTCGATATGGCGGTTGCGCTTTTCCCTGTCCTTCCACTTGGCTTCGGTCAGGTCTTCCGCCATGCCTTCGGATGCCAGCCATTCCACGAGCGTGTCCCAGTGCTGGTGAAGTGAAATCAATATATAGCCGTCCCGGCAGGGCAGGACATCGAAAGCGTCGTTCCAGTGCCGGCTGCCTTGCCTTTCAGCCACGACACCGCTGTAAAATTGCCTCGGCAGCACATGGTCGATTGTAGCCGCCACGCACTCTAATATAGAAATATCAATATGTTGCCCCTCGCCCGTAGCATGCCTTTGCCGTAGCGCCAGCAGTATGCCGTTGACTGCGAATAGCGACGCCGTATTATATGACTGCGCCCCGCATAACTTAAGGGGTTTCGCCGCCTCCCCCGTTACGGAAAGCCAGCCGCCCAGCGCCTGATTTATCAGGTCGGACGACTTCAGGTCTCTATAAGGCCCGCTCTGCCCGAAGTGTGTGATGGAAACCATTATCAGGCGGGGGTTTATTTTTACCAGGTCTTGATAGCCCATCCCCAGCGACGCCAGATATCCCGGCTGAAATGTCTCGATAAGGACGTCCGCCTTTTTTGTCAGGCTGCGAAGTCGACTTTGTTCCTCTCTCTTTTCAAGATTAATGCGAGTAACATCGGCGCCCATGCCGGAGAGAAGTTTGACGCACAATGAGCCCTTTTCATCGGTCAGGTCGAGAACACTGTAATCGGTGAGGGTAGCATCTCGTGGCTTATTATACATTTTCAAAGCCTTTTAGCTAAAGGCATTATTTCTGCTGCTTTTGTATCTTTGCCCAGGTATCCCGTAAAGTTACTGTCCGGTTGAATACCGGTTTTTCCGAGGAAGTGTCCGGGTCAACGCAGAAATAGCCTATTCTTTCAAACTGATAAAGGCTGCCGGGTGAAGCCTTGGCGAGAGAAGGTTCGACCCGACATGATTTCAATACCTCGAGGGAATCCGGATTAAGATAGTCCTTATAATCGGCACCTTCTTCCACGTCCAGAGGATTTTCCCTGTTGAATAGCTTATCGTACAAACGCGCTTCGGCTTCGATAGCATGTGTAGCCGAGACCCAGTGCAGCGTGGATTGAACTCTCCGCCCGTCCGGAGCATCGCCGCCGCGCGTGGCCGGGTCGTAAGTACAATGGACCTCTATTATCTCTCCGGTTTTTTCGTCTTTTTTGACACCCACGCAGGTGACGAAATAGGCGTACCGCAATCTTACCTCGCGACCTGGTGTTAAACGGTAGTATTTCGGCGGCGGCACCTCGCGGAAATCATCCTGTTCTATATAGAGGACTTTTGAAAACGGCACTTTTCGCTTTCCGGCACCGGGGTCTTCGGGATTGTTCACCGCATCGAGCTCTTCCACCTGGTTTTCCGGGTAGTTGTCGATTACCAGACGCAGCGGGCGCAGCACACCCATAACGCGCGGTGCCCGTTTGTTAAGGTCCTCACGTAGGCAATGCTCCAGGAAGGCGATGTCTATGGTGGTGTTGGCTCTGGAAACGCCGCTACTTTCGCAGTAAATCTTGATGGCTTCCGGCGTATAGCCGCGCCGGCGCATACCCGAGAGGGTCGGCATACGGGGGTCATCCCATCCACTCACTGTTCCCGCTTCCACCAGTGGCCGGAGTACACGCTTACTCATCACGGTGTAGGTTAAACTGTATCTTCCAAACTCGATTTGCTGTGGATGATAGATTCCCAGTTCATCCAGAAACCAGTCGTACAAAGGACGGTGGTCTTCAAATTCCAGCGAGCAGAGAGAATGGGTAATTCCTTCGATAGAATCCTCCAGACCATGCGCCCAGTCGTACATCGGGTAGATGCACCATTTAGCGCCCGTATGGGGGTGCGTAGCGTGCAGGATGCGGTACATGACCGGGTCACGCATGTTCATGTTGGGTGAAGCCATATCGATTTTCGCTCTAAGAACGTATGAGCCATCCGGGAACTCCCCGGCCTTCATGCGTGTAAATAAATCGAGGTTTTCTTCTATCGTACGGTCCCGGTAGGGGCTCGGTTTGCCCGGCTCGGTCAGGGTGCCGCGATATTCCCTGATTTCATCGGCAGATAACTTATCGACGTATGCTTTGCCCTTCTCGATAAGCTGCAAGGCATATTCATACATTTGCTCGAAGTAGTCCGAGGCAAAATACAGGCGGTCTCCCCAGTCCCACCCCAGCCAGTGAATATCCTGCTTAATCGCATCTACATATTTCTGTTCTTCCTTGGTGGGGTCGGTGTCATCGAATCTTAGATTGCACAGTCCGCCGAATTCCTCGGCGATGCTGAAGCTAATCCAGACGGCTTTGGCATGCCCGATGTGCAGGTAGCCGTTAGGCTCCGGCGGAAACCGCGTGTGCACCCGTCCATCGAACTTGTTGGTCTTAAGGTCCTGGCGGACAATATCCCGTATAAAATCGTCCGGTCGATTTGAATTAGTCGCGTTCATATTGTCCTCTTGTTACCTCACGTCCTATCTTACGAATCACGGTTATTACCAAGCCTTGATATCGCAGCCTTTATTCTCTTCATGCATCTTTCTTTACCCAGTACAGCCATTGTCTCAAAGAGCGGCGGCGTGGCGTCGCGGGCGGTGGTAGCTACCCGCAGTACGTTAAAAAGCTGCCCCGCCTTAACCCCCAGTTTTTCAGCCAGACGCCTTAGTGTATTTTCCAGCTGGTCACAGTCGAAGCTATCCAGCGAGGATAATATTTCTTCGGCACTTTTTAAAGCTGTTAATGCGGTTTCCGCATTCGTTTTTTTATCTGTAAACTTAGAAGCGTCATGTTCCAGCTTATCTACGAAGAAGAATTCGGCATAGGCAGCCGCATCTTTCAGCGTATTTATCCGTTCCCGTATCAGCGGTACTATTTGCCTTACATAATTTACATCCAGGGGCCGCTTAACTTCTGGCGGTAAATACTTATCCAGAAAAGGAAGTAGCTTTTCCGATAAATCATCGATAGTTAAACCGCGGATATAGACGCCGTTCATCCAGTCGAGCTTTTCCATATTGAAAAACGCCCCCGTTTTGCCCATCCTTTCAATAGAGAAGTTCTCCACAATCTGCTGGCGGGTCATAATCTCCGTTTTATCGTCCAGCGACCAGCCGATAAGCGTGAGAAAATTGAACATCGTCTCCGGCAGGTAGCCCATATCTCTGAAATCCAGGAGGGCCACCGCGCCGTGCCGTTTGCTTAATTTAGCACGGTCAGCCCCCACGATTACCGGGTGGTGGACGTAAAGCGGAGGCTCATAGCCGAGCGCCTTATACATGAGGAGGTGGCGGGGCGCGCTTGATAACCAGCCCTCGTCACGGATGACATGGCTTATTTTCATCGTGTGGTCGTCAACGACACTGGCGAGGTGGTAAGTGGGATAGCCGTCCGATTTCAACATGACAAAGTCATCGATAATGCTGTTTTCAAAAACTACATCCCCGTATATAAGGTCGTGAAAGCGGGTTTGCCCTTGCTCCGGTACCTTGAAACGCACCACTGGCTTGATTCCGGCCGCTTCTTTCGCCGCCCTTTCCTGCGGACTTAAGTTGCGGCAGAAACGGTCATAACCGGTCTGCAGTTTACGGGCTTCTTGCTCCTTGCGTAAAGCTTCGAGACGCTCCGGGGAGCAATAGCAATAATAGGCGTTGCCTTTTTCTACTAGTTTTTTAGCGGCTTTTTGGTATAGCTCTAGCCGCTGCGACTGAAAGTAAGGCCCGTAATCTCCGCCGACCTCCGGCCCTTCATCCCAGTCGAGTCCCAGCCACTTAAGGCTCTCCATGATAGCTTCAAGGGCGCCCTCCTTTTTCCGGGCGACATCGGTATCCTCGATGCGCAGAATGAACTTTCCGCCGGTATGCCTGGCGAAAATCCAGTCGTACATGGCGGTGCGGATATTACCCACATGGGGTTTACCGGTGGGGCTGGGCGCAAAGCGTACTCTTACAGGTTCGGTCACGGTTGGCCTTTCTTGTGATTTTATCCTTTCATTCTACCATCCCGAACGTGATAAATTCTAGGAAACCAGCTTGAATTGTATTTTGCATTGATTTATCTTAAAATAACGGAACGTCAGGGAAAACCGCCATCGGAGGGTTCAAATGCGTAGGTTCATCAGAAAAAGGTCAGATAAGGCGGGTCTTTCACCCGGAACAGCTATTTTTGTCGGTGAAAAAAAGGTAGACAAAGTTACTATCGAAATAATGGACTATGATGAAACACAGATTACGGAAACGGAAGCCGCTAATATCGAGGAGTGTTTTCCGTTTAAAGACCAGCCGACCGTTACATGGATAAACATCGACGGGCTGCATGAAGTAGATATTATAGATAAGTTGGGCCATCATTTCGGTCTCCATCCCCTCCTAATTGAAGACATACTGAATACGGAACAGCGCCCTAAAATGGAAGAAACAGAAAATTATATATTTTTTGTTCTTAAAATGATACAAATCAATGAAGACGACCACCAGATAACGACGGAGCAGGTTAGTGTAGTGCTCGGATCTAATTTCGTTATTTCTCTCCAGGAGCGCAAGGGTGATGTATTCGAGCCCGTAAGAGAAAGAATCAGAAAGAGCAAGTGGCGTATAAGAAAACTCGGCAGTGATTACCTTGCCTATGCTTTATTGGATGCTATCGTAGATAATTATTTTATAGTACTTGAAAATATCGGCGAACAAATTGAGGACACGGAACAGCAGCTTACGGATAATCCAACTCGCGAGGTACTTAGCCGCATCCGTAATTTAAAGAAAGACATGATTTACCTAAGAAAATCAATCTGGCCTTTGAGGGAATTGATCAGTGGTATTCAACGTATAGAGTCATCTCTTATTCAAGAGTCTACGGGAGTTTATTTCAAAGACGTCTACGACCACACGATACAGATTATAGATACCGTCGAGAGCTACAGGGACACGATTTCCGGCATGCTGGATATTTATCTATCCAGTATAAGCAACAAAATGAACGAAGTCATGAAAGTGCTGACTATTTTTGCTTCTATCTTTATACCGCTGACGTTTGTAGCGGGTATCTACGGCATGAACTTTGAAAATATGCCGGAACTGAAATGGGGGTGGGGGTATTTCGGGCTTTTAGGTATTATGTTGGTTATCGTGATAGTCTTGTTTATCTACTTTAGAAGGAAAAAATGGCTTTAGTGTTTACTGTAAAAGAAAAAGGGAGTAAAAACATAATTTTATCGTCTGGAAGTTATATAATTATAAAAAGTGGAACGAGTTTAATTTCAGGGCACTATGTCCCTTAAGCTGGAGGTCTCCATATGGACGAAGATAGAATAATACCCGGAGATGGAAAATCGGTCACGGTGGTAGTCAGTCGTGTTGTAAAACCGGGCCATGACCGCGAGTATGATGAGTGGGTTAAAAAGTTATCGGAAGCCGCCAGGCAATCGCCGGGCAATACCGGTGTTACCGTCCTTATTCCGCCTTCCGGCAAGACCGGACTGCACCATGTGGTCATGCGTTTCGCCGACGAAAAGTCCATGCACATCTGGGAGACTTCATATATACGACAAAAGCTGTCTAATGAGGCTGATGCCTTCTCCCGACGGAGCCGCCAGGAAGCTACCGGACTTGAAACATGGTTTTCCATACCGGACTGCCCGGAACTGGAAACGCCGCCGCACTGGAAAATGGCTATTGTCACCTTTTTTGCGGTATTTGTGCTTTCTATTGTAATTTTACAACTGCTGAAATTAGCCTTTAAGGATATGAATTTCTATCTGGAAAGCACAATAGTGGCCGCTCTGCTGGTGGGTCTTTTAACCTGGGTGGTGATGCCTTTCTTGAGCCAGCGCGTCTTTAGAAAGTGGCTGTATAAGTAAGAAAAACGGATTATAGCCAATTAGTTTTGATTATTTCTAGAGTTTTAACAGGTTATGGTAAAAGAGCCTAATCAGCCAATCCTCCATGATGTCCGCATCCTTGATTTTACATGGGCGCTGGCGGGGCCTTATGCTACGCGGCTATTAGCGGACTTCGGGGCGGAGGTAATCAAGGTGCAGTCGCCGCTGATGGAGAATCCTGATGATTCCTTGATGCAGGGGTACTATAACACCTGGAACCGCAGCAAGCTGGCGATTACACTGAACATGAATAAACCGGAGGGCGTAGCGCTGGCAAAAAGACTGGCGGGCATATGCGACGCGGTGGTGGAGAATTTTACGCCTCGTGTAATGGCCAACTGGGGGCTCGACTACGAAAACCTGAAAAAGGTTAAGCCGGACATCATCATGGTAAGCATGTCCGTGATGGGTGGAAAAAGCCCTCTTAGTTATTATTCGGGATACGGTCCGACGGTACATGCTTTATCCGGCATGGTACGGCTGACATCCTTTCCGGGCCGGCCGCCGATAGGGCCGGGTTTCTCTTATGCCGACCACGTAGCCGGGTTGTATGCGTCGATAGCCCTGCTGGGGGCGCTGGAAGAGCGGCGAAAAACGGGTAAAGGGCGGCATGTAGATATTTCCGAGCTTGATGTAATGGCAGGTCTGCTGGAGGGGGCTGCTCAAGAGCCGGTGGGTAACGACTCTTTAATCGCGGCGCCGCACAATGTTTATCGCTGCAAGGGGAAGAACCGTTGGTGTGCTATCGCTGTATTTACGGAGGAGGAGTGGCGGGGACTTAAGCAGGCGCTGGGAAACCCGTCCTGGGCGGAGGATGGGAAATTTGCCACTGTTTCCGGCAGGCGGAAAAATAAAAAGGAGTTGGACAGGCTATTATCGGGCTGGACGCAAAAACATACTGCCGAAGCAGTGATGTCATTACTGCAAAAGAACGGCGTAGCGGCTGGTATCGTGCAGGATGCCTCCGAGCTGGCTAAAGACCCGCAATTAAGGGTGCGGGGGTTCTTTATCGAGGATGCCAGGACGCCGTTAATTGACGCCTCGCCAATCAGGATGTCGGTGTCGGCAGCGGAGTACGGGCTATCAGCCCCGGAGCCGGGGCGGGATAACGACTACGTTTACGGGGAGCTGCTGGGCATAAGCCGCCGGGACATAGCGGAGCTTAAAAAACAGGGAGTTATATAGTCCGGACGAGTATCTGTTATTGACGTCGGAATTGGTTGGTGATTAGAATAACAGGGAGTAAGGGCAGGAGAGAGAAATTATTATGAAATATGTCTGGGCGCCGTGGCGAATCGAGTATATCAAGGCGGAAAAACCGGCCGGCTGTATCTTCTGTGAAAAGCCGAAAGAAAGTAAAGATAAAAAAAATTATATCCTTTATCGGGGCATAAAGAACTTTATCATGCTGAACAGCTATCCCTATAATCCCGGCCATATTTTAGTAGCCCCTTATCGACACACGGGGAACCTGGAGGAGCTTACGGAGGAGGAGCGCAGCGAGCATTACGAATTGGTAAGTCGGAGTGTCGCGGTGCTAAAAAAGGTCTTGAAACCCGCCGGTTTTAATATCGGGGCGAACTTGGGTAGGGTGGCAGGTGCGGGTATAGAAGACCATTTTCACAGTCATGTAGTGCCGCGGTGGCAGGGCGATAACAATTTTATGCCGGTGCTGGGGGATGCCAAGGTAATACCGCAGGCACTAGCGGACACCTATGATACACTCGCGGATTATTTTTAGCTGCGGACCGTGTGTTTCTTAGTGTGAGAAGTGCCGGCATTATATCTTTCGGATACTATTTCCAGCGGCAGGGTGAAGAAACAGCGTGTCCCGACACCCTCCTCGCTCTCAATCCAGATTTTACCCCCATGGGATTCAATCAGTCCTTTGCAGATGGATAATCCAAGACCGGCGCCGGCAACGCCTAATTTTTGACCTCGTGGAGAATGGAACATGCGCTGGAATAACTGCGGCATGTCGCTTTTAGGTATGCCTGTTCCATGGTCGATTATGGTAAAAAGTAGTTCGCCATCGATTTTCTGTACGGAAAGAGATATTTCCGTGCCGGGGTCGGAATACTTGACGGCATTATCGATAATGTTATCCAGAACCTGCCGAATACGCCGGCTATCGATGTTAATTTTAGGTAGTCTAGGCGGCAGGTCCGATTTGAAAATATGTTCCGGGGCTCTGACAAGGGCTTCGCTGATAACGGTCTGGCAGAGAGTAATAATATCAGCCGGTACTTTTTTAATTGAAAGCATACCGACACCCAGGCGGGACATCTCCAGCAGCTGCTCGATTAGTTCCACCAGGCGGTCGGCGTTTTTATCGATTGTCTCTAGATATTCCCGTTTTTCAGCTGGCGTGAGTCTTTTATCATAGTCTATGAGCATGGTGGCAAAGCCTTTTATGCTGGCAAGCGGAGTGCGGAGTTCATGGGAAACATTAGCCAGGAGTTCCGCGCGCAGTCTGTCCAGCTGTTTTAAATTTTCTACTTCGAGCGCTTTTACCTCCATTCGTTTATAATCGGTAATATCAACCGTAACGGCCAGCACGCAGGTTTCACCGTCAAGCTCAATCTGGTCGGCAGACCAGAGCATGTTACGTATTTCACCGGATTTAGTACGATAGCGGAATTCTTTATTACTAACCCGTCCATACTTTTTTAGGTGACTGACCATATCTTTACGGTCATCCCGGTTAACCCAGACATCCAGTTCGCTGGAACTGCGGCCAATTACTTCTTCACGTGAATAACCCAAAACCCGGCAAAAACTTTCATTTATCTCCTTGAAGACCCCGTCTGAAAGTCTGGTAATACTGATTACCTGCGGGCTGGCGCGGAAAGCCTTAGCAAATTTTTCCTCCGACTCCTGAAGGGCTTGTTCTATCTGTTTACGTTCAGTAATATCATTACCAACGGTGAGCATACAGGGTCTACCGCCGAGATTAATCACATCCGCCGATAGTAAAACGGTCCGTATCTCGTGTGATTTATTTCGTAATATGAATTCTTCATTTTCAAAATGGCCCCTCTTTTCCAGTAACTGCTTCATGCGATAGCGGTCCCCAGGGTTTACCCAGAAATTCAATTCTTTAGAGGTATGGCCTATGGTTTCTTCGCGGGAATAACCGATAATGGAGACAAAACTATCGTTGACTTCCAGGAATATACCGCCTTTCAGAGTGGCGATGGAGACAGCCTCGGGTATAGAGCGGAAAGCCTTGGAGAATTTTTCTTCGGAATCGCGTAAGGCTTGTTCTATTTTCTTAATCTCGGTGACATCTGTGGAAGAGGAAATGACGCATTCTTCGCCGCCGATGTTGATTTTCTCTGCGGAGAATAACAGTATTTGTATGTCGCCGTTTTTGGCGTAAAATTGTAGCTCTTCATTGTACACCCGCCCTTTTTTTTCAAGCGTTTTCATTACTCTTTTACGGTCGTTATCATCTGCCCACATTTTAAGCTCTACTGATTTATTACCGATTAGCTCATCGTGGGTGTATCCTGTCATGCGGCTAAGACTGTCATTAGCCTCAATGAATCTTCCTTCTTTGATAGTGGTGATACTGATTGCCTGGGGACTGGAGCGGAAAGCTACGGCGAGTTTGTTTTCGGACTCTCTTAAAGCCTGCTCCACTTTACGGAGCTCGGTAACATCGGTAGCAACGGCAATCATACAGGGGTCGTTATCAATGCTAATTATTTCCGCCGAACAGAGCCACGTTCGGATTTCACCGGACCTGATGCGGAAGTGATATTCTTTATTTTTCAGGCCGCCGGTTTCCTGTAAAATGCGCATCATGCTCACCTGTTCTTCGGGGTTGACGAAGAGCTTAAAATCATCGACGGTATGCCCGATAAGCTCATCGCGACTATAACCGGTGTTGCGGACAAAACTGTCATTGACCTCTATATATTTGCCGTCCTTTATAGAGGAAATGATAATCATGTCCGGGCTGGAAAGGAAGGCTTTATAGAACTTCTCCTCCGACTGGTTCAATTCATGGTCGGCCTTTTTACGCTCGACTTCAGCGGCGGCGAGTATTTCGAGTTGCCGGCGGGATTCCTGCAGTTCGCTGATGAGTTGCTTGCGGGTTTTTTGCGAATCTCTCATGATATTATATTTATATTTCTTCTATTAGTATTATAGTTCAAATATAGTTAAAAGAATGTTAAATATCCATTAAATTATTCGTTATTGATAATTACTAGCATGTGGTTTGGCGTATGTCAAGGTGCAAGAGTAAGAAAGAAAAAAACCGGAATCCCCCTTTGGTCATGCTTACATTAAAATTTTAGCCTAATCGTTTCATGGGTTGGAGTCGGTAATCATGAGGTAATAATGGAATTTCATCCCTGACAGCGCACCTATTATAGTCCACTGGATGTACTATCTTCAAACGGCGTAACACTGGCGGTCTAAACTTGAAGTTTCAAGCCTGCGGTGACATAATGCTCAAGATAACCATTTTCAAGGTGAAAATTGCTATGGAGCTTTTTTAAGTGGAGACCGTTGCGCAGGTCATTGCATTCGTAGGTATCCTGGTGTTCCTCGCGCACCTGTTTACCAGTATCTTCAGCCGGACAAGGATACCGGATGTCCTCTTGTTAATCATCATTGGCGTCTGTGTGGGGCCGGTGCTGGGGCTGGTGACGCCGACGGAATTTGGCTCGATAGGGCCGGTCTTCACAACGATTACGCTAATCATCATTCTTTTTGAAAGCGGCATCGCTTTAAAGCTAAGCATGTTGCGTTCCGCGCTGGGCGGGGCGATGATACTGGCTCCCTTGAGCTTTTTCCTGACGATGTTTGTAGTGTCCGGACTGGCTATCTGGGCGACGGACCTGGAGGTCCTGCCGGCATTTATCCTCGGGGCGGTGGTTGGCTCTACATCCGAGACGGTGGTGATACCACTCGTGAGGCAGCTCAAGGTGAAAGAAGAAACGCAGACGTTGCTTTCGGTGGAATCTACCGTCAACGACGTATTAAGCATCGTCATAACAGTGGCACTGGTTCAGGCCTATACTGCTGGAACTTTCGAATTTGCATCCGTTTCGGGCAAGCTGATAGCCTCCTTCCTCGTAGCCCTGGTATTCGGCATCGTCGGCGCGCTTATATGGTCGGTCCTGCTGAACAAGATACGCATTCTTAAAAACGCCATATTTACCACGCCGGCATTCGTTTTCATTATCTACGGCGTGGTGGAAATCCTGGGTTTCAGCGGGCCTATCGCCGCACTGGCTTTCGGAGTGACGATAGGCAATATCGAGTCGATTCACATCCCCATCTTCAAGACATCTTCGATGAAGGAGCCGGTGGGGCTTAGTGAGACGGAGAAAGTATTCTTCAGCGAGGTGGCCTTCCTGCTAAAGACGTTCTTTTTCATCTATCTGGGGATTTCCCTGGAGCTTATCACCAGCTGGTTTATCATCGTGGCGCTGATATTTACCGTAGTGGCGTTTGCTTTACGCATACCTGCGGTAAAAACATCTATCAGGAAAGCCATGCCCCAGAAAGACCTCTCTGTAATAGCGGTGATGGTACCTAAAGGGCTGGCCGCTGTGGTACTGGCCAGCCTGCCGGTACAACAGGGGGTAGTCGGTGGTGATACAATAAAGAGTATAACCTACGGCATTATTGTCTTTAGCATCATCTTCACCTCCATACTAGTGCTGCTGTTGGAGAAGACGCCTCTGCCAAAGCTATATGCCAGGATTCTCACGCCGGAGTGGCCGTGGTTCAGAAGGAAACAAGTGAAGCAGGGGGTAGTGGAAGGGGTAGTTGAAGAGAAAGCGCCCGAACCAGCGCCGAAAAACAAGGTGAGGAGAAGCACGAGAAAAACACCGACAAGAGATAAAAAATAATTCTGCCGTAAATGTGTTTTAGAAAATACCAAGGAGGGACGGTTTTTAATGGATATAACCCAGGCCATCAAGGAAAGAAAAAGCATACGGGCTTTCAAGCCCGACCCCGTGAAGCTGGAATTACTTAAAAAGATAATCAAGCAGGCGCAGAGGGCGCCGTCATGGGCGAATACCCAGCCCTGGGAATTCGCCGTTGTTACCGGTAAGAAACTCAAAGTTATTCAGGAGGCTTGTGTTCAGCGGGGTGCGCAGGACATGCAGAATTCACAGTCGGAAGTTGCCCGTCCTTATGATTTCCCGGAACCCTATATTTCCCGCATTAAGAAGTTACAGGCCAGCGAAAGCCGGGGCCGCACCCGTGAAATGACCAAAGAGGATTTTGAAGCCCGCTTTGCGGATAACGCCCGTCATTACGGCGCGCCGGCGTGTATCTACCTGCTGGTAGGGAAAAATTTTATCTATCAGGATGAGGGTGTTAATGCCTGGTCTATGTACGACTGCGGTTCTGTTGTCCAGAACATCATGCTGCTGGCGGTTAACTATGGACTGGGGACAATCGCCCAGGCGATGGCGGTCGTCTATCCCGATATCATAAGGAAAGAGCTGGGAATCCCGGAGGACAAGCTCATCGCGCTGGGTATCGCCATAGGCTACCCGGACTGGGATGCCCCGATTAACAAAGGCACCAGGGATAGAGAACCGCTGGACGAGATAGCCAAATTCTACGGGTTTTAGCCAATACCGACGGCTATAAAAAAACACACTATATACACATAAGCGCTCTTTTTAATACAGGGCGGCGCCGGTTCTGCGGAACAACCAATGACGGTAAAATCGTTTTTTTTACAATACCTTAATGTTTACCACGTTATCACGACGCTGCCCCCCCGAGCTTGAAAGAAAACGGGTTTATGATACTATTAGGTATGAAAGGAATAGATACGAAATGGCAGAACTGAAGACAGGTAAATATATAATAACCAATGTCAAAGCGGACAAGTTATTCCCCGGTGAGAAGAAGTGGGCGGGTAGGGTTCCGGGTAAAGGACCGAATATGCCCACGCATGTAATGTGGCTGGACGAAGATGTTATCCCCGGGGCTTTCTATTCGGAGTGCGTTTGGATATGGCCGGAGTGTTCCTCTGATGAACCGGCGGCCGAGGAACATATCCACGATTTTACGGAGGTGGTGACCTTTTTCGGTACCGACTTTGAACATCCGCAGGAACTGTGCGGTGAGGTGGAACTCTGGCTCGACGGTGAAAAGCATGTCATGACTAGGAGTTTTCTGGCTTACATACCGGCGGGTATGAAGCACTGTCCGCTTATCGTGCGTAAGGTGAAAAAACCGATATTCCATTTTACGGTGGGGTTGGGGGGAGATTACGTTCGCGGTAAATAGATAATGGTATTCTATACTGTTTTATGAGTCTTTTTTCATCTTGCGGAAAAGTGGCGACGGCCACCAGTTCCAACGCCCCAGCAAAGTCGCCAGTGCCGGCACTAGGAGAGCGCGTACCAGGAAAGTATCGATTAACACGCCGATAGCGATAGCTACGCCTATATGGAGGACCATGGGGAAAGTTGAGCTCGCCAGCGTGGCAAAGGTGCCGGCCAGGATAATGCCGCAGGAAGTGATAACGTTGCCGGTATTGGCAACGGCCTGGTGAACTGCTTCTTTGATTGACTTGTTCTGCGATTCTTCGCGGATTCGTGATACGAGGAAAATATTGTAGTCCGCCCCCACCGCCGCCAGCATGACAAAGACGAAGACTGGCAGCATGTTAATCAGGCTTTCGAATTTCAACAGGTCTAAAAAGATCCAGGCGGTTAAGCCGAGCGTAGTGCCGTAGTTAAGCAGCACCGTTAATACCATGTATATCGGGGCTAAAAGACTGCGCAGCAATATAACGATGACGAATAGTATGCCTATTGAAGTGACGACAATTACTATAGTCAGGTCGTCATTGCTGGTTTTTACCATATCTGTGTATAGGGCTGTCTCCCCGCCGACATAATGTTCAATTTCTCCAACGTCGGAAGCTGCTATGGCGGCAGTTACTGCCTCCCGTATATCCGGCAGGACAAGCGCGGCGTCATTTGAATAGGGGTCGACATCCAGTATCAGGTACATCCTCGCAGTGGTGCCGTCGGCGGAAAAATAGACCGCCTTAAGCCAGTCAACGAACACGCCGCTGCCATTTAGTTGAAACTCATTACCCAGGCCGGTCAGGGCATCGCCGAGGTCGTAAAGCGATGTCTGGAGCTGCGAAATCAGGTCCGGTAATTCTGAAGGTGATGCCGTATTAATCTGAACTGCCAGCGCAGAGACCTGCGGAAGTATAGCCGACGATGATATAAAATTAGGACTTTGCGTGACCCCCGGGTACTCTAGCGCCAGGGCTTCCAGTTGGTCGGATTGGGACTGCAGCAGTGACAAACTGCTGGAGCTGAAGACGGGCGTAGTTACTATATCTCCGAGACTTTTGACCTGTTCCCCGAGGCTGATGAGCTGGTCACCGGCAATAGAGGGATAATCGACTCTTGACAGGTCTTCGTCTTCGGTCAGCTTCTGTGCCACCTGGTCGATGCCTTCAAGCGAGTCCGGAGTAAGCAGATTGCCGCTTTCCGATTGCAGTACCAGGGTCAGCGGTGATAACTCGCCAACCGGGAAATGGTCCCTGATTATATTAAGCCCCTGGCTGGATTCCTCACCGGAGGATAGCTGCGTCAGTACATTGGCGGACAATTTGAACCCGGGTATGGCTAAGTACGGGATAAGCAGCACTATAATAATAGGTACGGCTGTAAGTATAGGGTGGCGGGAAATCCATTCACCGGTTTTTGCCCAGCCCCAACGCCTCTTTTTTGGTTTCGTTTCTTCCTTCGGCTTGTTCTTAGTTGGCCAGAACAGGAAGCGCCCGAAAATGGATATCAATGCGGGCACGAGAGTTACTCCGGCGGCAAGTGTAACGGCGATGCCTATGGCGAGGGCGTAGCCGCTGGTTTGAGTCATCCCAAAGCGTGACACGCTCAAGCAAAGGAAGGCGATGATTACGGTAATTGCGCTGGCAAAAATAACGGGCCCGATTTGCCTCATCGTGAAGTCGATTCCCCGTGTGTTATCGGCACGTGCTGTTTCTTCACGGAAGCGGGAAATGATAAACAGACAGTAATCCGTGCCCACGCCGAATATAGTAACCACCATGTAGGCGTCGATTACGGTGGAAATGCTTAATCCGGCCCCGGCAAGATAACCGATGATACCGCGCGCGACCAGGAAGCTGACTCCAATCGCTACCAGGGGCACCAGGGCGGCAATCGGCGAGCGATAGACTATTAGGAGCAGGACAATGACCAGGATAATCGTTACCAGGGTGGTGTTGTCGATTGTGCGCTGGACCGATTCAAACATGTCATGGATGAAGCCCATGCTCCCGGTGAAATAGATAGATGTTTCCGGATAAAGGGCGAATTGCTTGCGGATGGTTTTTATTGCCTGCTCTACATTTTCGTCCAGCGCCGAGGAGGAAAACCCCACGGACATCATCATCGTGGTATCGTCCTGGCTGACGAGGGAAGAGCGCAGGGCTTCGCTATCGAATATCGAGGTAACGCGGGTGACCGCCTCGGGGCTGTTATCTGAAATGAGCCAGTTGCGCAGTTTCAAGGCCTGGTCCATATCTTGTTGATTCAGACCTTGTTCATTATAAACGACGATTGTGCCGCTGGTTTCCTGCGCACCGGAGCCGAATTTTTCATTCAGGAGATCGCGGGCATAGACGGACTCAGTCTTTTCCGGGAGAAACTGACTCTGGTCGGTAATTCCGACCTCCGATAGAGTCGGCGCCTGGAACACAAGAAATATGGTGATGGCTAGCCAGCAGCCGAGGATGTAAAAGCGGTATTTATGAGCAAAACGTCCGAGTGCGGAGAACATTGTTACTTAATTATATAGTCCTGTTCGTGCGATTGTCCATACCTAGAATAACTATAGTTATCTCAATCATATCACAAGATAAAACGATGGCTGATGCGGCGGGAAATAGAGCTGAAGTAAATAGTGGCATATATACCGAATTATCAAGGGTGCTTATTGGTCTGGGGGGTCACTTTTCAGAGGCGTGTTTCTTCGTCTTGGACGCCGGTTTTGATTGAGGTTGCTCTTTAGCTCCGGCAAGTTCCAGGGTGCGGTTAGCTATTTCTGTGGCCTGGTTAACGATACTGGTCCATTTTTCACCAGCCTCGCTCTCTGCCCTGACTACAATATCTCTTGCCTTTTGTTCCGCCGCATGGATGATTTTGCTGGCCTTCTCCCGGCTTTCTTTTATCAATTTAGTAGACTCCGCGGCTGTTTCGGATTTGGCTTTGTCCACCGCCTCGGCGAGAAGTCTGGCGGAATCTTTGTCTGCTTTGGCTTTTACCTTGGCCATGAGTTCTTTCGCGGTATTTTCGTTAGCGGCTTTTAGCTTGGTCGGTAGCGCTTCTGCATCTTTTTCTGCTTTAGCGATAATCTTAGAGGCTCTGCTACGGGCATCGGCTAGTACTTTGGCTGCGTCTTCTTCGGCGTTGGCTCTGGCGCGGTCGGCTATTTCAACGGCTGATTTTTCTGCTTCGTTAATGATTTCCGATACCTGTTCCTTGGCCTCGGTAATCAGCTTGGCAGCTTCCGCTTTTGCGGTTTTTATAACATCTTCTTTAGCTGTTAATTGGCAGTTAGCTGCTAGTGCATCATGGACGATTTCCTCTGACTTGCGGTGTGCTTCACTTACGAGTTTATCCGCCTCTCCCTTCGCCTTGGCATAAATATCTTCTTGGGCCGTCATTTCCTTGACGGTAAGCTCCGCCATGTCGATTATCTGGGCGGCTTTTTGGCGGGCTTCCGCGATTATAGCGGCCGCGGTGGTTTCGGCTTCGGTCTTGATTTTATGCAGTATGTGGGTGGCTTGGTGTTCCGCGTTTTGGATGATTTTCTCGGCCTTCCCCTTGGTCTCGTCTATAAGCTTGGCGGATTTTGTCTCTGCTTCATTCTGGCCTTTAACAGCAATATCCCTGGCCACTTGTTCCGCACGGGAAATTATTTGAGAAGCTCTTTGCTTGGCATCGTTGAAAACCAGCGTTGATGGCGCAGCACGCTCCTCGGTCCTCTCCTTTGGTTTTGTGTCTTTCGTCCGTGGTAGCAGACGATTGGTTATAGGGAATTGGGGACGCTTCGCCCCCATTTTTTCAGCTTCCTTTTTTTCGTCTTTTTCAGAAGGGTGGTTAATTGTCAATGGCTGGTGGCACCAGCGGCAGACTGTGCCGAAGGCTTCCTGCCCGCAGTGCGGGCATTTATGGGGCGTTCTCATACAATTACCTCTTTTGTAATAACAATGACAATGCCTTCTGGCGATGCATCTTTTTTAGCTCGTATAGCACACATAAAATATCTGGTTAGCATGATTATAACATATCCTGGCAACCAACTTAAGCCTCCGTATTGAGTAATTGTTCGATAGAAGAATGCTTTGATTTGAGTCTATAAATATCTAAAGTAACCCAAAGTTATCATATGCCTGAAATTGATAGCCAGAACCCAAGTATTATTGGTGTTTCCCCTAGTGGGAATTAAGGGGAATCTTACTATCGACTTGCTGGCTTAGCAAGTAATATCAGAGGTATAAACCTTAATCGCGCCGTATCAAATCTATATTAAGGATGTTAGAAAGATTGACCTCCGAAGCTAAACGATTTAACGAGGCTCATTTCTTACCCTCGTGCTATCTAAGAATTTCACCTAATTTTATTATACCGAAAGTCTTAAGAAAAGGAGGGAAAATATGAAAGGCTTTGCGAAAAAGGGCAGCAAGGGTGAAAAAGGTTTTACCCTGGTCGAACTACTCATCGTGTTTACCTTGCTGGGAATTCTGGCTGCTATCATGATTCCTAACGTGTCAGGATTAGTCGGCTATGGTCAGACGCAAGGTGCCGAAGCGGAACTGTCTATCATACAGACGGCGATGGATACCATGATGGCGAAAGAGAACCTCTCTCAAGTCGCCGACACCAGTGGTGTCAATGCTACTAACAACATGTCATCGTTCCCTGTCAGTGGCACTTCGCTTTATACCGGCTACGTGCGATTTGAACTGGCCAAGGGCACCTATTCCTGCGACACCACCGGCCTGGTTACCCAGGAAGACACCGGGTTCTAGGAGTGTGTGCAGCGTATAAGTTAGTAATTAGTAACTTGTAAGCAAAACAACTGTAAATCAAAACCGGGTATTAGTGAGTGTTTTATGCCGATGAACACAACAACTACAAATAGCGGTATAAATGATGGCGAAAAGCTGGAGACAACAGCTACGCTGAACGCTAAGACCGGTGAGGAGACCCAAAAGGCAGCCTCTTTGAATGGCGATTCCAAAGAATTGCTGTTAAGAGCGCAACAAAACGCTCTTGAAGCTAAAGAGGCTGCCTTGGGTGCCATCAACCGGTTTTATCAGGAGAGCAAGGCATCTGAAACCAAATCTACGAAAATGTTGACCGAGCTGGAGGATGCACTTCAGCTTGCTTTGGATGCTACGAGGAAGTCTAGAGGCTCTAAAAATAAACGTAGCCAGGAAACCAGCGAGTCCACCACCGCGCCACAAGACGAAACGAATCTTAAAGAACCAATCAAGATTCTGAATGCCAATCCATTCGGCATTGTTGGGGATTTAAAGAGGTCCCTTTTTAAGGTGAAGCCCACCGATGCCGAAGTCAAAGAAGAATTTTACCGGCTGGTAATGCGTAAAAGCCCCCAACTGCGCCAGCTTATTGATGATCTAACCGAAGATAAAGCCAGGGTCAGGATTGAAAAAGTCATTTCCCAGGCTAAGTCGGAAATAGCGGCGGCCCGCGTGGCGGTGAATAAAGTTCAGCAAGAGGTTAACACCACCAAGGAAGAGGCAAAAAAGACCTATCTCGATGCCGAGAACGCCCGCAAAGCTGCCGAATTACTCATCAGCCAGGTAAAACAGGAAACAATTACCAAGGCTGCTAATGAAATTATCAGGGCCCGCGAAGAAGTGAAAGCAGCTAAAGGAGCTGCTAGCATGGCTGTTCAACGGGCTGAAGAAGAAATCAGGAAAAATTGTGAAGAAGCGGCAACTGTGGATAGAAACGCCCAGGTTACCGTCGCCTTAGCCAATGAAAAATTAAAAAAATACGCCGAGGAACTAAAGGCTTATAAACTCCAGGCGCACATTGCGGTCAAACAGGCCCGCGAAGAGGTAAGTAAAGCTAAAGCGGATGCTGAAGCGGCACGCAGCGTAGTTCAAGAGTCGCTGGAGAAATCTGCTCTGGAAAGCCAGCAGGCTAAGGCGGATATCGAGACCGCCCAGAAAATGATGCAGGAAGCTACCGTAATAGCGGAAAAGCATGCTTATGATGAATTCCTGGAAGAAGTTAATGACTTGAGGCAGCAAATAAGCTCTATAAATGCAAAATCGCGCGAGGCCATCAATAAAGCACAGCGTGAAAGCCGCGAGGCTAAAGAAGAGCTGGATATGGTGAGAAAGACCAGTGAAGAAGCGGTAAACACGGCGCGTCGTGAGGCTTCGGAAGCTCGGGAAGAGGCTGAAAGAGCTAAACAGGCATTGATTGAGACAAAAAATCGCTCTAGGGAAGAAACTAGCAAACTGCGACAGCAAACAGAAACCAGTGTAATACAGGCCAGCGAAGCCATAACGCAGGCCAAGAAAGATATTATAAATATTACCCGCGATGACATTATCAGGTCGAGGCAGGAACTCGAGGCGCCTTTTATGGCAGCGAAATACGACGACCAGCCGGTATCCGAGAAGCTGGATGCCGGATACGTCGCCACCGTATTACATGAAATGCGCAGTCCGTTGCACTCTATTTCAGGTTTTACCAAATTAATGAAAGAAGAAGGTGTGACTGATGATGCCACGAGGCAGGAATTCCTCTCTATCATGGAGCAGCAGAGTGAAACTCTGAACAAACTAATCGATGACCTGTCTGATATTTTAAACAATAAGAATGAAGGACTGACCATCAACGCCGAAGCGGTTTCTTCATACGACATGATTAACGAGGCTATCAACGGCGCGCAATCGATGGCGCAGCAGAAGAACAATCTGATAGGCCATAATCTTAACCCCGAACTGCCGAAGGTAAAAGCCGATGCCTCCCGCGTCAAGCAGGTAATTACTAACCTGCTGAACAACGCTATTAAGTTCAGTCCTGAAAACCGCCCTATATTCGTCAAGGCTCAACCGAAGGACAATGAATTGGTGGTACAGGTAACTGATTATGGCATTGGCATTCCCAAGGGAGAGCTGAAGGCTATCTTTAACAAGGGGCATCGGGCAGAGAACCGCGGCGACGTGGAGGGTAGCGGTCTCGGGCTCCATATATGCCATCAGATAGTCAAGGCGCACGGCGGCGATATTTGGGCGGAAAGCGTAGAGGGAGAAGGCAGTACCTTCTGTTTTACTCTGCCGAAAGCCGCCGCGGAAAATCCGGAAAATAAAATCGTAGAGAAAAGCTATGTCGGGTAAAGTACTGATAATTGAAGACGACCCTACCTCTTTGAGGTTGATAGAGTACGCTCTTAAGCAGCGTGGCTACCAGGTCATAACGACTCTTAACGGGCTGGAAGGCATCATAACCGCCCAGAAAGAGGATCCTGACCTTATTATTCTGGATATTATGCTGCCCGGAATTGACGGCTTTGAGGTATGCCGCAGGCTGCACTCCGGCTCACAGACGGCTAAGATACCGATTTTAATTATTTCCGCCAAGACTCAAAAAGAAGATATCAATACCGGGTTTAAGGCCGGCGCTGATGATTACCTGCTCAAACCGGCCTCGCCGACTGAGATTATAAATCGCGTGGAGAGTCTGCTTTCCAAGAAAATAACTGGCCAGGCAAAGGTGGTATCTTTTATAAATACCAGCGAGATTCCTGGTCTTACTATGGTCATGGTCAATGTCGCGGCGGCGCTCGTCGAACAGGAAAAACAGGTTACACTGGTGGACGCATCAAACAGCTATAAAGGACAAAACGGCAAGGATAAAATATCTTCAAAACAGGAAGGCCGGGTGATTCTGGAAGTAGATACCATAGATAATGGGGCGCAGGAGCCGGGACTGGAAACACTGCCTTCCGGAATAAGAGTCCTCCACGTGGATGATGTATTTGACGGTAAAGACGGCGTGTCGGAAACCAGTCTCGACCTCATACAGAAAATCGGCAAGGCTAATGATTATTTGCTGGTCGACCTGCCCCTTAAGCCGAATCATTTTACCACCTCGATGCTCAAGAGCAGCGACCTCGTGATGATATTAAGCGAATACCGCATCGATAGTCTCGTTAATACCAGGAATGCTGTCACGCTGTTGAATTTCCTCGGCGTTACCGCTGAAAAAATGGCTGTCGTGCTGGCGGACCCGGAGGGTAAGAACCAGAACCTGACCACTACCAACATGAAGCAGTTTATCGAGGCTAACCTGGGGATTATGCTGGTGGAAGTAGTCTCTTTCGATGCCAAGATGTACCAGCTATTCTACCTGGACAGCCAGCCCGTAATACAATCCAATCCAAACCAGAAACTGGCACAGGACCTGAAGCGTATCGCCCGGTATATCGCTACGTATAACTATACGGGGCAGGAAACCAGGCAAACTAAAAAAGTGACTTCTCCCGCGGAGGTGAAAGTTGACGCTGACAAATCACAAGCCTAAAGGCACGCTGGGGGAATCGTTGGTTCAGAAGCAGGTTATTACTCCGGAACAGCTCCAGGAAGCCCAGGAAAAGCAAAAAGAACAGGGCGGCAAGCTTAGTGAAATCCTGATTAATCTGGGTTTCGTTAAGGTCGAAGAGCTGGCGTCGTTCCTTAGCATCATGTGGAATTTGCCTCTTATCGACCTTAAGACGCACGTGGTGCAGCCGGAGGCCCTGGCATTGATACCGGAAGAACTGGCCAGGAAGCACCTTTTTATACCCCTGCAGATCATCAACGATTCGTTGATGGTGGTGATGGCTGACCCCGATGACTATATTACCATCGGGGATATTTTTGCCAGGACCAATATGAAGGTACAGGTGGCGTTCGCTAACGCTGCGGATATCCGGCGCGCTATCGACATTTACTATCGCGCTACCGATGAAATACAGGAGAAAGTAGGCGGGATCCTTCCGGCGGATATCGGCGACCGCGAATCCACCGCCGATTTTAATGTTGAAACGCCCATTACGGAAAGCCTGGACCTGCTTATCGAACAGGCTGTCAGAGACCGGGCGTCCGATATTCACCTTGAGCCGCAGAGTGACCGCCTGCGTATCCGTTACCGTATCGACGGTGTGCTGTATGATATGAACTCTGTGCCTATGAACATCCACGCAGAACTGGCTTCCAGGATAAAAATTTTGGCAGAAATGGACGTGACCCGTTCTAAGCAGGCGCAGGACGGGCAGTTTTCCTTAAAAATTGGTGATAAGAACATTGATATCCGTGTCGCCAGCACTGATACCATCCACGGCGAGCGGATTACCCTGCGTCTGCTGGATAAATCGGTATCGCTTTTTACACTGCCGGAGCTGGGCTTTTTGCCGGATACCCTGAAAAAATACCAGTCGCTTTTACACTATCCCTTCGGCATGATTTTGGTGGGGGGGCCGACCGGTTCCGGTAAAACAACCACGCTTTATACATCTATCAATGAAATCGACCGTAAAAGATATAACATTATGACCATCGAAGACCCCGTGGAATACCAGTTCGAGAATATTACCCAGAGCCAGCTGGACACCAAAGCCGGCATAACCTTCGCCAGCGGCCTGCGGGCATTACTCCGGCAGGACCCGGATGTGATTCTCGTGGGGGAAATACGTGATAAAGAGACTGCCATCACCGCCGTACAAGCGGCCCTTACCGGACATCTGGTATTTTCTTCTATCCATGCTAATGATACCGTCAGCATGATTACGCGCCTTATCGACCTCGGTGTGGAGCCGGGGCTCGTCTCTTCCACGCTTATCGCTTTAGTAGCCCAGCGTATGGTCCGCCGTATATGCACCAATTGTCGTATAGCGGTGACGCCTAACGCCGTACAGAAAGAGATATACCTCAAAGAAATGGGTGAGGAACTAACGACCGTATATAAAGGGGCTGGCTGTCATCTCTGCGGCAATACCGGCTACATGGGCAGAATAGGTATCTTCGAATTGCTCGTCATGAGTGAAGAAATACAGAAAATGTTAATTAGCGACGTCAGCATAGGTGTGTTGAGAGAAGAAGTGATTCGCGAGGGGATTTACACCATGAGGCGTGACGGCCTGTTGAAGGTAAAAGAAGGAATCACCACTTTTGAAGAAGTGATGAATAGCATATTTACGATTGGATAAAATGCCATTTTGTTCTACAGAGGAATATGAATGTACCAGTATGAAGCATACACTCTTGATAAAGAGATCGTTCAGGGCACTATCGATGCCCCGAGCGAAGGCATAGCCGAGGAAAGACTCAATGGGGCCGGATATCATCAGATATTAACTCTAAGAAAAACGTCCCCGTCGCTTTCTGCATCTATCAAGAGGCTGTTTCTCCGCCCCTCCTCTGTCAAGAAGGCAGAATTCGTAGATTTTTTCCAGCAGTTAGCCACGCTTTTAGATTCCCAGATGCCTTTCGTACAGGCTTTGTGGGTGCTGGCGGAACAAACTCCCAATCCTACTTTGAGAGATGTTATTACCAGGCTAGGCAGGGATGTGTCCGGGGGTGTTCCTTTCTCTCTGGCGCTGGGGCAGTATCCCAAGCTCATATCAAGCCATTACTGCCAGGTGATTAAGGTAAGTGAAAAATCCGGCGACCTGATGCGCGGTTTAAGGCTGGTAGCGGGTTATATAGAAAAAGAAGCCACCTTAAGCGGTCACGTTAAGCGTATGCTGTCTTACCCTGCGTTTCTTGGTTTAGCGGCGCTGGTTGTAATAATAATCGTGGCTACCATAGCGGTGCCGGCGCTATCAACTCTATTCGATTCACTCGGCGTTGATTTGCCCCTGGTAACCCAGATACTTATTGGTTCCGCCGGGTTCATTACAACCTATAAGTTTCACCTCGGGATTGGAGTATTAGCCGTTATTGGTATTGGTATATTTTTGAAAAAATCTCCCGCCGCCAAGAGGTATTTAGACTCACTGGGGCTAAGACTGCCTGTAATCAGGAATATTGTAATCATGCGTAACGTCTCCCGGTTCTGCCGCAGCAGTGCCATGTTGATAGAGGCCGGTCTTAATCTCCCGCAGGCGCTAAATGCTATCATCGGCACGATAGACAACGTCATTATCAAGGATGATTTAAAAGAAATCCGGCAGGAAATTATCAAAGGCAAAGGCCTGTCACAGCCAATGCAGAAGGCGGGTCTTTTCCCCAGGCTGCTGGTCGATGTGGTCGCTATCGGTGAAAAGAGCGGCTCTTTACAGTCGTCATTTTCTAAGATGGCTGATTATTATGAGAAAAGACTAGACCAGAAGGTGCAGAAACTGCTTTCGATGATTGAACCGGCTTCCATTATCATCGTCGGTTTGATTATCAGTTTTATAGGTATAGCCATTATTACGCCGTTATATTCAATATATCAGAATGTGTCATAAAAGCTGGTGCCGGTAATGATGAATTTATTAACAGGGCTAAAGAAGAAGACGCAGTGGAAGAGTGGCCAGAGGGGCTTGACGATGCTCGAAGGTCTGATATCTATAGGCATACTGGGCGCCGTTGTGATATTAATGATATTCGCCATGTCTGGCGGAGCGTTGGCGGTAAATGAAAACAGTGAGGAGATGACCGTTCAGAGTCTGGCCAGAAATCAAATGGAATATATCAAGAACCTGGCTTATAATTCCGAGGCTTCGACCTATCCCACTATAAACACTCCGCCCGAATATAGTATTACCGTGAGTGTTACTTCGGTGCCTGATACCAATGACAATATCCAGAAGGTCACGGCGAATTTCTACCGGAATAGCGAGCTCCTCATGACCATATCAGATTATAAGGGAGACCGATGAAAGGAGAACGGGGATATACTCTAATAGAAGCGCTGATAGCCATTGCTATTACCGGTTTTTTAGTCACGATTATCAGCATGGCGGTACAGCAGATGGTTGTTGTGCCCGAGCGGGGTGATGACCAGATCGATGCCATTCACTCGATGCAGAACGCAGCCCACTGGCTGACGCTTGATGGTCAGACCGCTGAATATGCCAGCGGTGGCAGCAGTCTGACGCTGACTTTACCTGATGAGAATACCATCATCTATACGCTTTCCGGCGATAAGCTTTACCGAATTTATGACAGCTCAAACCGGACAATAGCCAGTAATGTTGCCAGCGCTAATTTTACCGTCCAGAGCAGGGTTATTTATATGACCATTACCACCATGCCGGACAGTCGCTGGAATATCAGTGAAAATTACACTTACCGGGCCTATATGCGCCCGGCAGAGACAGATTAATGAAAATTAGGATAAACGGAGAAAAAGGACAGGCTCTGCCCCTTGTGATGATTGCCGTAGTTTTAGGCGCGCTGGTTGTTCCGCCATTTGTAGGCTATGCCGGTAGTAGTATGATCGGCTCCCATGCCTACGGGGATGCCATACGTTCACAGTATGCCGCCGACTCCGGGGTCGAGCACGCTATCTGGAGACTGACTGATGACGGTTTGATGGATGATTTATTGATTGCCGGCAGCTCGGTCAGTTATTCGCTGGATGAAACGCTTAACGGCCTGACGACAAATATTATTGTTTCCAACTCTTGGCAGCCTATCGCCTGGGATGATTTTGAGAGCGGAGACTGGTCTGGGGGTGAAGGCTGGCTCGATGACTGGACTCACTCGGGAGAGAGCAGTGTCACTACCTCCGGTACCCCTTTTGAAGGTAATTACCACTTGAGAATGAGAGGAGGCTCGGCGCTTGCAAGCCGTCCCGTGGATTTATCCAACCAGATAGGTGTCCACCTTCGTTTCTGGGCTAAGGTCACAGGTTTTGAATGGGGTGATACGGCGCTCTGCCAAATCAGCACCGATGGAGCAGAATGGATTACCCTGGAGACCTTTGATATCTGGACCGGGAGTGAGTATCAGCAGTTTGATATTGACATCTCTTCTTATGAGATGACGGAAACGTTCTGGATTCGTTTTGACGCTGAAATGAGCAATACCAGCGATTACTTTTATGTTGATAAGCTGGATTTGGTCTGGCTGATTGGGTATCCGACTAGATACGCATGGGAAGACTTTGAGAGCGGGGGGTGGACCGGAGGCGGCGGCTGGACGGATGACTGGACTCATTCCGGATATGCTTCCGTTGAATGGGGTTGGTTTTGGAACCCTCCCTATGAAGGCTGGTATCACTTATTGCTATTAGGCGATAGGAGATCATATTATCGGGGCGATGTACAGCGGGCGGTTGACCTCTCCGAGGCCGAGGGCGTAGTGCGTTTGAGGTTTTACGCCAAGGTCAATGGCTTTGAAAGCAGTGATAACGCCGTCTGCCAGGTGAGTTCCGACGGTGATGACTGGGATACCCTTTTTACCTGGACAAACGACCAGGATGATAATAATTATTATCCCTATAATTTCAGCTTGAACGCGTATGAACTGACCGACGAGTTCTGGATTCGTTTCCGCAATAATAGTAATGGCAGCAACGACCGTTTTTATGTGGATTATATTGAGATTGTTAGTCTGGATGCATTTGGCATTACAGCCATTGCAGGAGATAGCGTGATAAAAGCCACTGTCTTGATAGATAACGGAGTTGTTACCATTTTAACATGGTATTATGTTTAGCCTGTTGGCTATTATCTTAAAAAATAAGAAATGAAAAATAACATGGAAGATAAATTAAACAAAAACAAAAAGTCCCGCTCCTTGACTACCTGGCTTTGGGTGATAGGGATTATTGCCATTATTGTGGTTAATTTCATCATCTGGAAGAACTATTTTGGCGAAAAATCTCAAATAGAGGTTCTGGAAAATGAAATAGCGCTGGTTAATCAGCAGATTTCCCAGGCGGACCAACCTCCCGCCAACCTTGAATCTGAACTCGAAAAAAACCAGGACGATCTGGCAGCAGCCCTGCAGATTTTCCCGTCAAACGTCGATAAGACAGATGTTATTGATTTTATTATTAACACTGCGGAGGCGTGTGATGTCCTGGTAGTGCCTCTAATGTCGGAAGGGCTGGAAACGAGTCATATTGGCCAGTCATACGTAGTATTGAAATATAGCGGCACTGTCATCGGTAAATTGAATAATGCTACAAATTTTATCACCATGCTGCGTAACGGTGATTATTCCACGATTATCATTACCGAGTGTACTGTTGAAAGGACAACCAAACTGGATAGTGATGTTTCGGGTAGTGAAATCGAAGTGACCATCGACCTTTCGTTCGCGCTTTACGCTACTTCCATCCTGCAGACTAAGGATACTATTTTATGAAATTAACGGCGCTGAATATAAGCTCTAATGTAATCAAGTACGTTGCCACCAACGGCAACGGCAGTGCCAGGCATGGCAGTATTTCGCCGGACGGCCTGATTAATAACGGCCTGATATTACAGCCGGATGCTATCGCCAACCAGATTAAGACCATGTTTGCGGCTAATTCTCTTCCTAAAGACAAGGTGATATGTAGCATCAATGGTTTGCCGTTCTCTTATCGACTGTTCACCCTGCCTAAAATGGAGCCGGCGGCTTTTGATGAAGCTATTATCAGGGTAATCAGGAAGGAAATGCCCATTTCTCCAGATGAAATGTACCTGTTATGGCAGGCGTATCCCACGGAAAACAAGGAATGGCAGGTGCTTGTAGCGGGTATAACGCGGCAGCCTGTTGACAACCTGATAAAAACACTATCGGCAGCCGGCATCAAGCCTTATTTTCTCGACCTTCAGCATCTTTCTCTGGCCAGATTAACCGGCGAGACCGATGCTATCATCGTCGAATGTGAAAAAGACTATTCCAACATCGTGATGCTCGTCGGAGGGGTGCCGCAGGCTTTGCATATCATTCCGTCCCTGGGACCCGATGCCGCCCTGAAAGATGAAATCCGTCAGGTTGCTGGCAGACTCAACAAGATGGTCAATTTCTATAACACCAACCATCCCGAGAACCCGATTAAAGAGACATCCAGGGTCCTGTTGACTGGCGAGCTGGTAAACGATGATATTGTGGTCGAGCTCGTGCAACAGGAAGTGGAATATACTGTAGAGCTCTTGCCCCCGGTTGATAAGGTTGTTTCCGATATGCCTTTGCATGATTTCGCCGCTAATGCCGGCTCTATACTTATGAAGGTAGCTCTGGAAAAAGAAGCTGGCAAAGATGCAGCCCCTCGTCGAAACATCAATCTGTCTAGGATTGCCAGGCAGCTGCAAAACGCCAAAATCGCCAGCACTCCCAATAAGGTGATAATAGCGTCGGTTGCTGCGTTCACGGGAATCGTTGCTCTGGCATTCGGGTTTTTATCGCAAAATCAGGTACAGGAAGAAATCGCCCAGGCGCAGGAGCAGTTGGCACAGGCGAATGCGGCATATGGTGCTGTAAGAGTCGCGCTTGACGCTTCACAGTCCCTGCAGGAAGATATCGATGAAGTTGAGGCTCAAGTACAGATAATAAACGCCAATTACGCCTCAATACAGAACTCGACCGACTATGTGAGTGATATTGCTGCTATTGTACAGTCTGTTCCTGACGGAATTCTGTTTACGACTTTAGAAATTGATGCTGACTGGATTAGCATATGCGGCAGGGCATATTCTTCCGCACCGGTCGTCCGGTTCGCGCGCAATCTTGAACTGATAGGCGATTATTCTAAGGCTGATATCCAGCGAATCGATTGGGCAAACAGCACTGTCGGCCCTTCACTGTCCTTTATTATTATGGTCGCTAAATAGGGCATTTTTCATTCACTTCTTTTATATTTTTCTGATAGTTATTCAATAATATTGTATTCATCTCTTTTAAGTCATTCCTGATATCACGCTTCCGTTTATTCACTGAAGGCGCTGTTGGTTGTATTCCGCATATATCTGTGTGGTAAAAGTGGTATAAAGAATGCTAAGATTAGCTGGTATATTTTTACCTGAACACTAACTTTACATAAATTATAGGAGGACCCGATGAAAGCTGCGGTCTGTTACGAATTCGGCAAGCCACTGGTGATAGAAGACGTTACGTTATCTGAGCCGGGGGATATGGATGTAAAGGTGCGTTTGGTGGCAACGGCGATTTGCCACAGTGATATCCACGACTGGAAGGGGGAGCTTCCCGGGGGCCTGCCTTTTTTGGGCGGGCATGAGTCGGCGGGGTATGTAGAAAAAGTGGGGCAGGGGATTACTTCCGTAAAAGTCGGCGACCCGGTAGTTGTTTCACTCCTGGCTTCATGCGGTAAATGCTATTATTGCGCTAACGGCCTGCCGCACCTCTGCGAGCACAGGTTCGACCCTCCTCCCAACCCGCGGGTGCATAACCGGAAAGGACAGTCGCTTGAGTTAAAGGGCAATATCGGCGGCTTTGCTGAATACACCGTCGTTGACGAGTCGCAGGTGGTGAAAGTCCCTGAAAATATGCCTCTGGATAGGGCTTGTTTGCTTGCCTGCGGCGTGATTACCGGTTTCGGCGGCGTGGTCAATCGCGCCCAGGTAAAACCCTTCCAGAGCGTCGTGGTCATGGGCGTGGGTGGTGTGGGCATAAATGCCATTCAGGGGGCCGCCTACGTGGGCGCTTATCCCGTTATCGCAGTGGACATGCTGGATGCCAGGTTGAAAATGGCCATGGATATGGGGGCCACGCATACGGTAAACGCCGGCCGTAAAGACGCGGCGGACGTCATAAAAGAGCTTACGGGTGGCAGGGGGGCGGATTTCGTCTTCGTGACCGTCGGCAGCATCGCGGCTATAAAGCAGGGCTTTTCTTTCACCGGCCTGCGCGGCACCGTTGTTCTTATCGGACTGCCTAATTATACCGAACAGTATTCTTTCGCCCCAATGGACATCATACCGACCGAGAAGAATATTATCGGCGGTTTCATGGGGGCTACCAATCTTAAATTGGATATTCCCAACCTGATCAGCCTGTATCAGTCAGGCCGTCTCAAGCTGGATGAGCTGGTTACTGGACGCTTCCCTCTCGACCGTATTAATGAGGCTATAGCATCGACGGAAAAAGGCGAGGGACTGCGCAACGTTATCATGTTTAAGTAACATTACATAAAGTATAGTAAAGGGGTACATCGATGAAAGCGGCAATCTGCTATGAAATTAATAAACCTCTGGTTGTAGAAGACGGAGTGACTGTCGCTCCTCCCGGTAAGAGCCAGGTAAAAGTACGCGTGGCGGTAACGGCAGTTTGCCATAGCGACCTGCATTTTTTATCTGGGGAAATCCCCTCCCCGCTGCCCGGACTGGCCGGCCATGAGACAGCTGGGTATATTGATGAAGTGGGCGAGGGGGTTATCGGTCTAAAAAAGGGCGATACCGTCGTCGTCGGCACGGTTACCTCCGGCTGCGGCCAATGCTATTACTGTACCATCGGCAAGCGCCATTACTGCGTCGAGAGAAACGCTTTCATGACGCCTAAACATAAGAACAAGAAGGGTGTGTCCCTGGCGCTGATGGCTGGTCCCGTCGGAGGCTTTGTGGAGTACACCACGGTGCCACAGGAGCTGGTAACAAAAATACCTGCAGATTTTCCACTGGACAGGGCTTGTTTGTTATCTTGCGGCGTTAGCTCGGGGTTCGGCGCTGTGGTCAACCGCGCCAAAGTCACGGCGATGAGCAGCGTGGTGGTGGTCGGGACGGGTGGCGTGGGGCTTAATTCCATCCAGGGGGCGGCTTTTTCCGGGGCTTACCCTGTTATCGCTGTGGACGTGCTTGATAGCAAGCTAAAGACGGCTAAAGTTTTCGGCGCCACGCATACGGTCAATGCACAAAAAGAAAAAGACCCCGTGAAAGCCGTGCGGGACATGACCTCCGGCAGGGGGGCGGACTACGTTTTCGTTACCGTGGGGAAGGTGGAGGCTGTCAGGATGGGCTTTTCTATGTGCGGGGACATGGGCATGACGGTTGTGGTGGGCTTGGCGGGTGGCAACATGGCCGCCTTTGAGCCGCTGGAATTCGTCTTCACGGAAAAAATCCTTACCGGCTGCGGCGGTGGTTCGCTGCGTTCGAGCATAGATATTCCCTACCTCGTGTCGCTTTATAAAGCGGGGAAACTTAAGCTCGATGAGCTAATTAGTGGACACTATCCGCTGGAGAAAATCAATGATGCCGTCGAGTCCCTGAAAAAGGGCGATGCGCTGCGCAATATAATCACGTTTGAGTAAACGTTATTTTCCGCCGCGCCATTTCGTAACGCCCAGGCCGACTGGATAAGACATCATGTAGAATATCTGCTTCTGTACGTTGCGGATAATCATCGGGCCCTGCTTGACGTCCGGCGGTATATATGCCCCGAAGGTTTTATTGATGATATGCTTCTCGCCGCCTATCCATAGCTCCACCTCCGCGCACAGGTCGGTAATATCGTCGTAGTTCATCGCCTGGAATACTATCGAAGTGCCGTAAGAAACCGCATGTTCTTTCATCATCTGGTAGCCGGCTTTTGACCTTTCACCGGGCAACAGCCAGAGCGTCTCGCAGCCGAACTCGCACCCGGGAACGACCGTATCGTCGATGTAGGCCATGGGGCGCACGTACTTGGGGTCGTAGGGCAGCATATAATACTTCCTGGCCTGGTCCGGCTTCGTCCCGTAAACTAAGTATTTAGCGTTTTTGTATTCACGCTTCGCCCCTAGCTCCAGGGGCGGGATGGGTTTTTGCTTATTTTCCTCGTCTGTTTCGTGGCCCTTTTCCCTATCGTAAAAGCCGGGACCGGATGTCCAGTGGCAGACCGGTATCGTGGCCTTTTTACTTTGAGGGCTGCGTGTTGGCATATGAGGCATGCCGGCGGGTATGTATGCCACCCAGCTTTTTTCCAGCGGGATATTCTCGTCACCCATCAGCATACCCATGCCTCCGGTATTCTCCGGGTGGTCGGGGTCGGTGCCCCACCATGCAAGCAGCTCGGGGAAATCGTGCGAGTGCGGGAACATAGGCTTATCGTTGGTGGGCAGCTTCATCTGCTCCTCCATGGTTATCTGGCCGGGATAGGAAGAAGGCCATATCCAGGTGGCCTCTCCGTAATAGGCGCCGGGGATTATCTCACTGTCAATCCAGAGGGTATGCTCCATGCTGATGCGCTTGCCTGTGTCGGCCAGTTTATCTCTTGCTTCCGGCGTGGGACCGGGCAGCATATTTCTTTTCTGGAGTGTAGTGCAGATATATTTTTCGTATTGGCTCATTAATCGATATCCTCCATTAGTAAAATAAAGCGAATTTTTAGACTATTATATCATTATTGTGTGAATTTTGTTATTTTGGCTGATGGGGACTTAGCGGGTAATCGCATTTATTGCTATAATAACATTATCGTAGTGCTACTTTACCCGAATGCCCGAAAAGGAGGCTTGCATAACATGGCATATGGCAAAGGTAAATATACCTATGAACTGGTTGATTGGAGGGCTAATTTCCCTGACAGTTGGTCGCCGATAGAGGTAAACGGATTAGCTATTGATTCTCAAGACAGGTTGTATGCCTTCAACACTGGTGAATACCCGGTAACAGTCTTCGACCGTGAAGGCAACTTGCTTGATACGTGGGGGAAGGAATCCTTTAAACATAATCACGGTGCCTTCATCGGTCCCGATGATGCTATTTACTGCGCTGATGATGGCAACCATACCGTCAGTAAATTTACGCTTGATGGTAAAGTACTCCTCACGCTGGGCAATAAAGACAAGCCTGCCGATACCGGTTTTACCTGGGTTGACGAGAAAGGTGAAAGGCTCGATTTTATGGCGGCTATGACATCGACTAAGTGTTCCGGTCCCCCGTTTAATAGTCCCACGGATGTCGCACTATCCGCTTCGGGTGAGATTTATGTGTCCGACGGCTATGGTAACGCGCGGGTGCATAAGTTCTCTCCCGATGGTAAGCTGCTTTTATCGTGGGGTGAACCGGGTCACGGCCCCGGTCAGTTCATCGTGCCGCATGCGATTGCGATAGATAAACAGGGGAGGGCACTGGTTGCCGACCGGCATAATAACCGCATCCAGATTTTCGATGCCGAAGGGCATTATCTTACCCAGTGGGACGACCTAATCCTTCCAACGGATATTTTCATCGATGATGACCAGACAGTCTATGTTTCCGAACTGCACCCCAGGTTGAGCATATTTGATATCAATGGCACACTGCTGGCTCGCTGGGGTAATGAAGGCAGGACCAAAGAGGACCCTCTCTTCGTGACGCTTCATACCGTAGTTGTAGATTCACGGTGTGATATCTATGTCGGTGAGGTCATGGGCATTTACCAGGGCGACCCTTTCCTGGATACTCGCAAGACCAGGATGATACAGAAATTTACCAGGAAATCTTAAACACCTTATGGCTTGGTAAAATTTCTGCCGATTAATGTTGAATCAAAAGATGGCGCGAACATGATATGCCCGAACATAATCGGCTTGTCCACCCGCTTAAAGTCTAGAGGGCAATGCATAACATTTGACGGGACGTACACCCATGTGGTAGCTGTTATGGTGTGTATTTCCGCATCCTCGCCCTCTCCAATCGTTAATTCTACCTCCGCCCCGAATTCCTTAAAATTCATCGGGTCTCCGCCGATAAAGTAAAGGATTTCCGCAACGGAGTGTTTGTGCCCGTCGGGTATCATTTTATAGGGTCTGTAAATAGGGCGCAGTACCTGGGTTAAGGGTTCATCCCACCCTTCGACAGGACTCCTCTGTCCTATTCCTATATACACGGGTGCATCCGGAGGTGTGCCCGGGTGTATGATTCCCCAGGGCTCTTTCAAGAAATATTTATCGTATTTTCCTTTAGTCATCGCTGGTGCCCCCTTTTAATTAAAATACAAAAGTAGCAGGTGGTATTCACTGAAAGGTAGAAATTTTATACTGGAATTCAGCTTAATATTCTAACCTAACTTTTCTACTAAACATAATTTTAACAATTAGCGTTCTATTGCGCAACAAAAAACATGGGTGTCTCGTCTTATTGTTTTTTTACAGGTTAAAAAGGCTTTAGACTGTTTTGATTAAGCCAGACAAGCTGTATCATTCTCGCCTGTGGTTGTTTTTATAGTGAAGGATATGCAACCATAGTATGGAAGATCACTGTTCAGGAGGATGATATGAAACTTGAAGGGAAAACGGCACTGATAACCGGCGGAGGCACGGGTATCGGCGCGGCAATAGCCCG